>JALWJZ010000094.1 GCA_026996855.1 Anaerolineales bacterium | reverse complement strand
CGCCACCCCCATCACCCGCACCCCTACGCTGACACCTACACCCACACCCACGGCCACCTGGACCTCCACTCCGACGGTGACCACGACCCCCACGCCGACCCTGACCCCCACCATGACACCAGCCGTGACCCCTACCGTCACGGCGACCTTGACACCCACCGTCACGCCCACGCCTTTTCAACCGGCCACCGACACGCCCACTTTCACACCGTCGCCTACCTTCACCCCTTCGCCCACGGGAACCCCGACGCCCACGGTCACCTCAACGCCCACGGGGACGCCCACACCCACGGGAACCCCGACGCCCACGGTCACCCCGACCCCCAGCGGGACACCCACACCCACGGCGACTCTGACGCCTACCGTTACGCCAACACCCACATTCACGCCACCCCCTTGATGTCGGGAGCATCCCAATGTCGCCGAAATTAAGCCGACTTCGATGGATGGTACAGTTTGGGCAGCCTTTACAGGCGGGCCTTTTTGGAACGTCTTGGCCGGACCGGGTCCGGGACCTCGGATGATGTTGCAAGCGGCTTCGTCGCTTGCAACACCATCTTTCTCTTGATGTCCGATGCCGCGTGGAGGGCTTGATGGTGCATCTGAGCGATTTGAGAACCTGGTTGCTGGACCTCTTGCGTCGCCCTACGCCTACCGGGACGGAATCCGACCTGCACGCGTTTCTGGCCGACTTGTGGTCCCGCTGGGCCGACGAGGTGCATACCGACCCCGTGGGCAATTTGTATGCCCGACTGGCTGCATCCGATGCAGGAGAGGTGCCCCCTCGCTTGTTGGTCACCGCGCACATGGATACCGTAGGGCTGGTCGTCAGTCGGGTGGAGGATGGGTGGCTGCGTATACGTCCCATCGGCGGCCTGGACCCGCGCGTGCTTCTGGGCCAGCGGGTGCGGGTGCGTACCTTGGGCGGCGGTTGGTTGCCCGGTGTGATAACCCAAACCCCGCCTTCCTTGCGTCCTCGAGAGCGGCGGGAGCAACCTCCCACGTGGGAGGATTTGCGGGTGGATCTGGGCTGGCCCCCGGAAGAGGTGGTGGAGCGCGTTTCTACGGGCGCGCCCGTCGTCTTCGACGTGCCGCCCCTGGTTCTGGACGACCATCGCATCGTCGCGCCGGGCCTGGACAATCGCGCCTCGTTGGCCGCGCTGACCGCGGCCCTGGCCTGGAGCGCGAGGCTTCCCCGGAGGGTGGAAGTGTGGTTCGTGGCCACCGTGCACGAGGAGATTTCCCTGGGTGGCGCGGCCGTGGCCGCCCATCGGGTGAGCCCCCACGTGGCCCTGGTGGTGGACGTGACCTTCGGGCAGGCCCCGGGCACCCCTTCCCATGAGGCCTTTCCCCTGGGAGAAGGGGTGACGTTGGGCTGGGGCGCGCACATGCACCCCGGGGTGTACGAGCACCTGAAGCGCCTGGCCGAGGCCCATGCTATCCCCTGGCATCCTGAATATCTCCCCGTGCATTCGGGCACCGAAGCCGGCGTGGTTCAACTGGCGCGCGAGGGCATTCCCACGGGTCTCGTTAGCATTCCCTTGCGTTTCATGCACACGCCCGTGGAAACCGTGAACCTGCGGGACGTCTGGCACGCAGCCCGGTTGCTTCGGGCCTACGTGGAAGATTGGACCCCGGACACCCTGGATGCCTATCGCCCCCTTTGAAGAGGGATTTTCCCCTTCCCTTCTTCCCCCGAAATCCCCCATAACCATTGTCGAGAGCCGGCGACCGGCCCTCGCCGTACATTTTGTTTTTTCGTTTCGTAAAAAGCGAAACCTTTGGCCTGTTTTGTGGTTTTTATATGTGCGAAGGTGTTGCCCAAGCCCTGGGAGCGTTTGTTGAACGTCCGAAACTACGAATGAGGAGGTGCGCGATGGCCATTCGTCCGCAACACGGAGAGGTGTACTATCCTTCCGAAGAAGTCATTGCACGGGCCCGGGTGAAAGACTGGGAAGCCATGTACAAAGCATCCATCGAGGACCCGCAAGCCTTTTGGGCTAAGGAGGCGGAAGAACTGGAGTGGTTCCGCCACTGGGACCAGGTGCTGGACGACAGCAACCCGCCCTTCTACAAGTGGTTTGTGGGTGCCCAGACCAACATCGTGCACAACGCTTTGGATCGGCACATGAAGACCTGGCGACGCAACAAAGTGGCTTTTTACTGGATTGGCGAACCGGGAGATACCCGCACCATTTCGTATCGGGAACTGTACAACGAGGTCAATCGCTTCGCCAATGTATTGCGCGGCCTGGGTGTGAAAAAGGGAGACCGGGTCACCATCTACATGGGCCGGGTGCCGGAAATCGTGGTGGCCATGCTGGCCACGGTAAAAATCGGCGCGATCCATTCGGTGGTGTATGGCGGTTTCAGCGTGGAAGCCTTGCGGGAGCGCATTCTGGATTCGGAATCCAAAGTGGTCATCACCCAGGACGGTGGCTGGATGCGGGGCAAGGTGGTGCCTTTGAAGGACACCGTCGACCAGGCGGTGGTGCAGACCCCCTCGGTGGAGAAGGTGGTGGTGGTACAACGTCTGGGGCCCGAGGTCAAGCCGGTGAACATGGTGCCGGGCCGGGATTTCTGGTACCACGAACTCATGGCTTCCCCCCTGGCCGAGGGCCCTTCGCCTACGGAAGTGATGGACGCGGAAGACCCCCTGTTCATCCTGTACACCTCGGGCACCACGGGCAAACCCAAGGCCATCTTGCACGTGCACGGCGGCTACATGGTGGGCACCTACACCGCGCTCAAGTACGTCTTCGACCTGCAAGACGACGACGTGTGGTGGTGCGCGGCTGACCCCGGCTGGATTACCGGCCACTCCTTCATCGTGTACTCTCCCCTGGTGCTGGGGGTGACCTCCATCATGTACGAAGGCGCGCCCAACTACCCCACGCCCGACCGCTGGTGGCAGATTGTGGAAACCTACGGTGTGACCGCCTTCTACACCGCGCCCACGGCCATCCGGGGCCTGATGCGTTACGGCGAGGAATGGGTCCGTAAGCACGACCTGTCTTCCCTGCGCATCCTGGGTTCCGTGGGCGAGCCCATCAACCCCGCGGCCTGGAAGTGGTACTACCGGGTGGTGGGCGGCGAACGCTGCCCCATCATGGATACCTGGTGGCAGACCGAAACCGGCCACTTCATGATCACCCCGGTGCCCACCGTGCCCCTCAAGCCCGGTTCCGCGTTCCGGCCCTTCTTCGGACAGGTGGCCGAGGTGGTGGACGACGAGGGCAACCCCGTGCCGCCCAACACCGAGGGATACCTCATCCTCAAGAACCCCTGGCCAGCCATGCTTCGCACCCTGTACGGTGACCCCGAGCGGTACGTGGAGACCTACTGGAGCCGCTTCCCCGGCCGCTATTTCACCGGCGATTCCGCCAAAATCGACGAAGATGGTTACTTCTGGATTATCGGCCGGGTGGACGACGTCATCAAAGTTTCCGGGTACCGGTTGGGCACCGCGGAAATCGAAAGCGCGCTGGTGGCCCATCCCGACGTGGTGGAGGCCGCGGTCATCGGTGTACCTCACGAAATCAAGGGCAACGCCATTCACGCCTACGTGGTGCTTCGAGCCGGGCTGGCGGGTACGCCGGAACTGGAGAAGGAACTCATCGAATTCGTGGCCCAGCAAATCGGCAAGATTGCCCGACCGGAGAAGATTCACTTCGTGGACAAACTGCCCAAGACCCGTTCGGGCAAAATCATGCGCCGGTTGCTCCGGGCCTGGACCCTGGGCCTGCCCGAGGGCGACCTTTCCACGTTGGAGGACTGAACGGAAGAAGGGCGCGCAGGACCTGTCCAAGAACCATCTCGATTGCGGGGAAGGTGGCCATTGGGCCGCCTTCCCCGCTTTTTGTTCCTGGAAGCGGATGCTTTGCCCCTTTTCATCCACCCTCTCAGGACGAATTTCAGGTGGGCGATGGTGGTAAAATTGACTTTGGCATCGTTGGCCCAAAGGACATTCTGATTTCGGCACAAGGAGGACGAGCGGTGAACATCGTCGTTGGTGTGAAGGTGGTTCCCGATACCGCGGCGCAAGTCCGGGTGGAAGACGGAAAGGTCACCTGGGGCGAAGCGCCGCTGGTGTTGAATCCGTGGGACGAATTTGCCGTGGAAGCCGCGCTTCAGGCCAAGGAAAAATTTGGTGGTCAGGTCACCGTCATCAGCATGGGGGACGAGGCCGCGCTGGAGGCCCTGCGCCGTGCCCTGGCCATGGGCTGCCAGCAGGCCATCCGCATTTACGACGAACCCCTGGCTCAGGCCGACGTGCTGGCCACCGCCCAGGTTTTGAGCGCGGCCATCCGCAAACTCAACCCCGACCTGGTGATTTTCGGCCGTCAGGCCATTGACGGGGATACGGCTAGCACGCCCGCGGCGGTGGCTCAGGTGCTGGGCTGGCCTTTCGTGGGCCTGGTGACGGCCTTCCGGGGTTTCGACGAGGGTTCCAAAACCCTGGAGGTGGTGCGAACCCTGGACGAGGCCAAGCAGACCCTGCGGGTGCCTTTGCCCGCGGTGCTGACCATCGCCAAGGAGTTCGCGGAGCCTCGGTATCCCTCCTTCATCGGCATTCGCAAGGCCAGTCGGGCCAAGATTCCCGTATGGAATCTGGCCGAACTGGGCCTGGAGGTCCATCCCCCTCGGGTGACCTGGCCCGAGGTCATGCAGCCGCCTCAACGGGAGGTGGTCTGTCAGTTCATTGAAGGCGAAACCCCGCGGGAAATCGCCCGCAAACTCGTTGACAAACTCATCGAGGAGAAGGTGCTATGAGCAAGCACGTGGCGGTTGTGGTGGACCATTTCCAGGGGCAGGCCCCTGGTGCAACGTGGGAACCTTTTACCCCGGCCCGTGATTTGGCCCAGGCCCTGGGCGGGCAGGTAGTGGCCGTGGTGTTGGCCGCGGATGGGCAGGCCCTGGCCCAGGAAGCCAAGGCCCGAGGCGCGGACCGGGTGCTGTTGGTGGAGCATCCGTCCCTGGCCGATTACCGAACCGGCCTGTACGGAAAGGCCCTGGCCGCGCTGGCCCAGGAGCACGATATCGCCGTGTGGCTGTTTCCCGCCACGACGCGCGGCAAGGAACTGGCCGCGTGGCTGGCGGCGGCCCTGGGTGTAGGCCTGCTGCCCGACGTGTTCGAGGTAGCCCTGGCCGACGGCAAGGTGACGGCCAGGCGGCCTGTGTACGCGGGCAAGGTGTGGGCACGGGTGGAGGCGCCCTTGCCCGCGGTGGTGACCACCCGAGTGCGCTCCTTCGAGGCCCCGGAACCCCAGGCCGTGGACGCCGCGGGCATCGAAAAGGTAGACCTGGCCCTGGAGGAGTCCCCCGTCCAGGTGGTGGGGTATGAAAAACCCGAGGCCGAGGGCCCGCGGCTGACCGAAGCCCGCATCATCGTCTCCGGCGGCCGCGGTGTGGCCAACGCGCCCCAGGTGCCCGAACCCTGCGCCGGCATTTCCGACCCCAAGGAACGGGAAAAGTGCATTGCGCAGGAGGGCTTCAAGATGTTGGGCGAACTGGCCAAGGCTTTGGGTGGCGCCCTGGGGGCCAGTCGCGCCGCGGTGGATGCCGGATACATTTCCTATGACCATCAGGTGGGTCAGACGGGCAAGGTGGTCTCGCCGGACCTGTACATGGCCTTTGGCATCTCCGGCGCCATTCAGCACCAGGCCGGTATGCGCACCAGCAAAATCATCGTGGCCATCAACAAAGACCCCGAAGCGCCCATTTTCAAGATTGCCCATTACGGCATCGTGGGCGACCTTTGGGAGATTGCTCCGGCCATCCTGGAAGAACTCCGCGAACGCGGCCTGGTCAAAACGTAAGGTGGCAAGGCCGCGAGCAGCGCTTCGGATGCCTGCCAGGCCTTTGCACGCGCCGGGAGGGGTTGCGACCATGCCGCAGCCCCTCCTTTTGCATTTGGGTGAAACCACGCGTTTTTCAAAATCCAACAAAAGCGGCAAAAACCATCGCATTTTCTCACGGAGGCACAGAGAACACAGAGAAAATTTTGGCCTTCTCCAGCAAATACGCCGTGTTCTCCGTGGCTCTGTGTGAGCATTTATGAGAACATGCAAAACGCCTGGGGTGAAACCGATTCCATGTGCCGCGAAAGGCCTGCTTGGTATAATGTGTTCGCACGTAAAAGGACGGCGACGGACCATTCGCGAACGGGAATTTCCCCCAACCGCTTACCTGGAAACGTCGAAGGTGAGGAGGTAGTTTGTCATGTTCTTTTTCTTCGACCCCTTCTACCTGCTCTTCATGGCGCCGGGCCTGCTTTTGATGCTCCTGGCCCAACTGTACGTGAAGAGTACTTTCAACAAATGGCGCCGGGTGCCGCTCCGTCAGGGCCTGACCGGCGCGCAGGTGGCCGAGTACCTGGCCCGCCGGGCTGGCCTGTCGGTGCGCATCGAGAAGGTGCAGGGCTGGCTCTCGGACCATTACGACCCCCTCAGCCGCACCTTGCGCCTGTCGCCGCAGACGTATTATGGCCGCTCGGTGGCCGCGGCCGCGGTGGCCGCGCACGAGTTGGGCCATGCTTTGCAACATGCGCAAGGGTATCTGCCCCTGCACCTGCGCACCGCGATGGTTCCCGCGGTGAACATTGGCTCCTACCTGGGCTGGATTTTGATTTTCCTGGGTTTGATGCTGCGTTGGGTGGAGGTGGCCTGGCTGGGGGTCATTGTGTTTTCCGCAGGCGCCCTCTTTGCCTTGGTTACCCTGCCGGTGGAGTTCAACGCCTCGGCCCGGGCCAGGAAACTTCTGGAACAAACGGGGCTGGTTTCCAGCCCGGTGGAACGGGAAGGCATCCGCAAGGTGCTTACCGCGGCAGCGCTCACGTACGTGGCCGCGCTCATCGTGGCCCTGTTGCAGTTGGCGTACTACGCTTTTCTGGTGGCAGGGATGCGCCGACGAGATTAGTGGAGAGCAGGGGAAGGTTGGCTTCGGCGGGTAGTGTGGTGATGTGATGGACGAGCGGGAAGTCTATTTGCATCTGGCAAAGGACGTGGAACAGGACCGACCGGTGGCCCTTTGCACCGTGGTGTGGACTCGAGGTTCGGTGCCCCGGCGGCCCGGTTCCAAAATGCTGGTGTATCCCGATGGCTCCTTCGAGGGCACCGTGGGGGGCGGCGAATTGGAGTATCGGGTGCGGCAGGCCGCGCTGGAGGCCCTGCAGGACGGCCGCCCCCGTTACCTGACCTACAACATGATCGACCCTCAGCGGGGCGACCCCGGCGTATGCGGTGGGGAGGTACATGTGTACATCGAACCGGTATTGCCGCCGCCCACCCTGGTGGTGGTGGGGGCCGGCCACGTGGGCAAGGCCGTGGTGCACCTGGCCCGCTGGCTGGGGTGGCGGGTGGTGCTTTACGACCAGCGGGAAGAATGGTGCAACCCGGAGAAGATTCCCGGCGCGCATCGTTACATCGTCGCGCCTCCCCAGGAGTTGCGCCGGCACCTGGAAGTGGACCGTCGTACCTTCTTCGTGCTGGTGACCCCGGGCACCCAGGTGGACGCGGAAATCCTTCCCGAAATCCTCGCCACACCGGCCCCGTATGTGGGGGTCATTGGCTCGCGGCGGCGCTGGGCCACCACCCGCCGCACGCTGATGGAGGACAAGGGTTTGCCCGAGGAAGTGGTAGACCGGGTGGTGTCGCCCATTGGCCTGGAAATCGGCGC
The DNA here is from genome assembly GCA_026996855.1 of Anaerolineales bacterium. Classification (GTDB taxonomy): domain Bacteria; phylum Chloroflexota; class Anaerolineae; order Anaerolineales; family DRMV01; genus S139-71. Next base: position 29,743 of record JALWJZ010000094.1, on the reverse strand, counting down.
CGAAACCCCCGAGGAAATCGCTTTGAGCATCATGGCCCAGGTGGTGGGCGTGTTCCGTGGGGCGCTGGAACCCCGTGTCCAAGACGTCCCCCCCGTTTCCCCGCCCCCTTCCCGGTGAATGGAGTCCGTGCCCATCTCTTCCTCCAGGCAGGCGTCATGCGACCTCGAGGCATTCCCGTTGAACGCATCCCTTCCCAGGTTCGTCCAGACCTGCTCGCCTATCTGGGCCGGTTCATCACCGAAAACAAGAAACGCAAGATACGCGAGGTACTTCAGTGGCGTACCCGGTACATTACGCTGGTGCTGGAAGACATTTACCAGCCGCAAAACGCCAGCGCCACCTTGCGTACCGCGGAGATTTTGGGCGTGCAGGACGTTTACATCGTGGAAAACTGGAATCCGTACCGGCTGAACCCCAAGGTGGTGATGGGAGCCTCCAAGTGGATTAACCTCTACCGCTTTCGTCGGGCCGATGGGCAAAACACCACCCGGTGCATGGCTTACCTGCGGGAAAAAGGGTACCGCCTGGTGGCCACCTCGCCCTACAACCCCACCTGGACCTCGTTGGACGACATCCCTTTGGACCGGCCGCTGGCTTTTTGGTTCGGCAGTGAACTGGAGGGCTTGAGCGACGATGCTTTGAAGCACGCCGACGGTGTGCTCCGATTGCCCATGTACGGTTTCACCGAGAGTTACAACATATCCGTCAGCGTGGGCATCACCCTGTTTACCATGGTGCATCGGCTGCACGCGCGGGATGACCTCCCCTGGCGCCTGACGCCGGAAGAGCAGGAGATGCTCACCCTGGCCTGGTACATCCGCATCCTGGACCGAGGAGACGTGCTGGTGCGCGCGTTCTTGAAGGAGCGGGGCCTGTGGCCCCTGCCCGACCTTCGGCCCCAAACCGAAGACGCGCCGGAATACGACGACGCGGGCCAGGAGGCCCAGCGGGCTTTTGAAGAGTGAGCCGTCCGCCCGGCCCTTCCTTTCGGAAAAGGCCTTCAGCGTAAGAGTCGGTCGCTCGGAAGCCGGAGGGGTGGTTCTTCGTCGATGGAAGGCGCTGGCTTTTGGCGTCGTTTTTGCCTGTGGCGCCAGAAGACCAAGGCTCCAAATCCCAGCAGGACCGGCGGCGACAGACAAAGACACCACATCCAGGGTGGAAGCGCGGCCAGGAACAAAAGGGTGACCATGAACAACGCCGCGGGCCACGCGGCCCATTCGTTTCCTCCCAGAAACCACAGCCCGTAGAGCATTCCCCACCAGAGCCAACTGCTCAACACGGCACCCGTCACCCGAAGCATTCCCCAGGAACGAAAAAGGATGAAGGGAAGCACCCCGAAGAACCACACCAGGGCAGCCAGCAGGAGGACCGTACCTGTGGGTACCCACAGACTCAGCAGGCCAGGGGTTTGGTCCCAGCCGCGAATGCGGGGGAGAAAGCGCCCGAAAAGCATGAGCATGGTGACCACCCCGGTGTTGTAGAACCAGAAGTAATAGGCGGACTGGGTCGCCCGACGTTTGAGACTCGGAGAGCGCTTCCATCCCAGCCATATCCGGTACAGTGCGGCCGCGCCCATCAAGGCCCCCAGGAGCAAAAGCACCATGTTGAGGGCCAGGAAATTCAACGTCATGTCGGTAATCAAGTTGATTTCGGTGGGGGTAATGGGGTTCAAAACGCCCTCCAGGGGCGCCACCTGTAGGGATTCGGCCGACTCGGAAAAACCGCTTTCCACGATGCTGGCCGCCCCCAGAAGCAGACCCAGCACAATGGGCGTGAGCAGGAACTCCATGGGATCGAGCACGTAGGGCCGCACTTCCGGGAAAAGGCTCTTCCATAAGAAATCCAGGGGGAAACCGATGCGTTCGATGGGCGGGTCGCCCTTCGTCAGCGCTCGATGAAAACGAACGGGGTGGAAGAGGACGACCCAAAGGGTTTTGAGGAAGGCGAAAATCGGATTGAGGAGGTTTTCCAGGATTTCTTGAAAATGACCCAGGAGCAAACGCAACAGTGACGGCGATTCGAAAGTGGCCAGTTCGTGACCACAGGTGAGGCAAAACCGTTGGTCGGCCGGGTTTGTGCTGCCGCAAAGGGGACATCGTTTCCAAAGGTTCATGGTTGGGCTCCTCGAAAAAATGTCGCGTGATGGGAGACGAAAGAAGCCACTTGCTTTTTTCGCCTGTCGTGTCTGGCTTTGGAGGGCCAGCGGGTCGGTCACGCTCTCGTCCTTGAGTATGCAGTCCAACCGTCAGGAAAAGGTCGGGAAATCAAAGAACCGGGCGCTTACCTTCTGCGCCCGGTTCTTTTGATGGGGTGGCGGGGTTCTCAGAAAAGCCTGCACGGAAAAGCCTTGTGGCATCAATCCGCGGCCTCGGGTTCGACCACTTCTTCGGCCGCGGCTTCCTCGGGGACGATTTCCTCTTCCTTGGCCACCGCGCGCGGGAGGGGGATTTCCAGGGCCTCTTTCACCCGCTCGGGGTCGAAGCCGGTGCCGGCAGGGATGAGTTTGCCGATGATGACGTTCTCCTTGAGGCCCAGGAGCGGGTCCCGTTTCCCGGCCAGGGTGGCCTCGGCCAGTACCCGGATGGTGTGCTGGAAGGAGGCCGCAGAGAGCCAGGATTCCGTGGCCAGCGCGGCCTTGGACACACCCAGCAATTGCTCGCGGAAGCGGGCGGGTTTCTTGCCCAGGGCGCGCAATCGCTCGTTGATGCGGAGGACGTGGATGCGGTTGACCAGGTCGCCGGGCAGGTAGTCGGTGTCGCCCGGATCCAGGATGAGCACCCGACCCAGCATCTTGCGGATGACGATTTCGAAGTGCTTGTCGTGAATCTTCTGGCCCTGGGCCTGGTACACCTTTTGCACTTCGGCCAGGATGTACCGCTGGCAGGCTTCCCGACCCTGAATCTGGAGCAATTTGTGGGGGTTGAGGGAGCCTTCCGTCAGCGGCTGCCCGGCCTGAACCCGGTCGCCGGTCTTCACCAGCAGGTTGACGCTGGTGGGGACTTCGTATTCCCGAATCTCCTTCACTTCGTAGGCCACGATGATCTTGCCGTCTTCGATGCGCACCCGGCCTTTGTGTCCGGCTTCGATGGTGGCCTCGTCCTTGTGGGCCAGGGGCTGGCCGGGTTCGACTTCGTCGCCGTCCTGCACCAGGATTTCCCAGCCTTCGGGGACGATGTGCTCCTCGGTAGCCATGTGGCTGTGCACCACACGGATGACCAGCATGTCGCTGTATTTCTCCGAAGGCAGGATGTGCACCACGCCGTCGATTTCAGTAATCACGGCCTGGCCTTGGGGTTCCCGTCGGGCTTCCAGCAATTCTTCCACCCGGGGCAGACCGGTGGTGATGTCGGTTTCGGAAGCCACGCCGCCGGTGTGGAAGGTGCGCAGGGTGAGTTGCGTACCCGGCTCACCGATGGACTGGGCCGCGATGATGCCCACCGCGGTGCCCACTTTGACCTTTTCGCCGGTGCCCAGGTCCAGGCCGTAGCACTTGGCGCACACGCCAAAGGGCAATTCGCAGGTCAGGGGGGAGTACACCTGGACCCGGTCCAGTTTGGACGCGTTGATGGCGGCCACGTGGCGCTTTTCGATGAGTTCGCCTTTGCGCACAATGAGTTCCCCGGTCTCGGGGTCCACCACGTCTTCGGCCGCTACTCGACCCCAGAGGCGGAATTCCCAGGATTCCTGTTCTCGCCAGTCTTCACGGCGGTAAATGGTCCAGGCCTCTTCGGTGCCGCAGTCTTCCGCGGCCACGATGATGTCCTGCACCACGTCCACCAGTCGGCGGGTGAGGTAACCCGCGTCTGCGGTGCGCAACGCGGTGTCGGCCAGGCCCTTACGGGAGCCGTGGGTGGAAATGAAGTATTCCAGAATGCTCAGGCCCTGGCGGAAGTTGGAGCGAATGGGCACGGGAACGATGCGGCCCGAGGGGTCGGCCATCATGCCGCGCATGCCCGCGAGTTGGTTCACCGTGCCGTAACCGCCCTTGGTGGCGCCGGAGACGGCCATGAGGGCCAGGTCGTTGGTGGGATCCATGGTCCGCTGCACGGCTTCTCGCATGGCTTCCGTGGCCTGCTGCCAGATTTCGATGATACGTTCGGTGCGCTCCTGTTCGGTCAGCAGGCCCCGGCGGAAGGCCCGTTCCACCTTTTCGGCCTCGGCCTGGGCGCGCGCCAGGATTTCCTCACGCTCCGGCGGCGAGGTGATGTCGCTGATGGCCAGGGTCACACCGCCCAGGGTGGCGTACTTGAAGCCCAGGTCTTTGATGGGGTCGGCCACCTGCACGGTGACTTCGTTTCCGCCCACTTCGTAAATCAGGGCCATGATTTCCCGGATGCCGCTCTTGTCCACGGGCCAGTTGACGAAGCGGGCGAACTCGGGCAGCACTTGGTTGAAAATCACCCGGCCCACCGTGGTTTCGATGACGCGGGTTTCCGGTTCCGCCAGCCGGTTGCCCTCCTCGTCGTACCAGGTCTGGGTGCGGAAGTAGATTTTGGTGTGGATGTCCACGTGGCCCATGTGGAACGCGGTTTCCACTTCGCCGTAATCGGTGAAGAGGGCGCCGTCGTTCTTGTGGGGGCGGGGGTCTTCCACGGTCAGGTAGTAAATGCCCAGGACCATGTCCTTGGACGGGGAGATGATGGGATCACCGTCCGCGGGCTTGAGCAGGTTCTTGGTGGAAAGCATGAGTTCCCGGGCTTCCTGCACGGCCTTGTCCGTCAGGGGCAGGTGCACGGCCATCTGGTCGCCGTCGAAGTCTGCGTTGAACGCGGTGCACACCAGGGGATGCAGTTCGATGGCCAGCCCTTCCACCAGGACGGGTTCGAAGGCCTGGATGCTCAGGCGGTGCAGGGTGGGCGCGCGGTTCAGGAGCACGGGCCGCTCCTTGACTACTTCGTCCAACACTTCCCACACTTCGGGCCGCTGGCGGTCCACCAGGCGCTTGGCACTCTTCAAGTTGCTGGCATAGCCGCGGCGAATGAGCGCGGCCATGATGAAGGGCCGGTAGAGTTCCAGGGCCATGGTCTTGGGCAGACCGCATTGGTGCAGTTTGAGCCGCGGCCCCACCACAATGACGGAACGGCCGGAATAGTCCACCCGCTTGCCCAGCAGGTTGCGGCGGAAGCGGCCCTTCTTGCCCTTGAGCATGTCGCTCAGGGACTTGAGTTCCCGCCGACCACGGCGGGAGAGGGCCTTGCCCCGGTAGGAGTTGTCGATGAGGGAGTCCACGGCTTCCTGGAGCATGCGCTTCTCGTTGCGGATGATGACGTCGGGCGCGCCCAGTTCCAGCAACCGCTTGAGCCGGTTGTTCCGGTTGATGACCCGGAGGTACAGGTCGTTCAGGTCGCTGGTGGCGAAGCGGCCACCGTCCAACTGCACCATAGGGCGCAGTTCCGGCGGAAGCACGGGCAGCACTTCCAGAATCATCCATTCGGGCCGGTTGCCCGAGCGGCGCAGCCATTCCACCACCTTGAGGCGGCGAATGGCCTTTTTGCGCTTTTGTTTGCTCTTGGTGGTGCGGATTTCGTGCCACAGGTCTTCGGCCAAGGCGTCCAGGTCCAGACGACGCAGGATTTCCTGGAAGGCTTCCGCGCCCATGTCCGCGCGGAACACGTTGCCCCAGCGGGACTTGAGTTCGCGATAGCGGGGTTCACTGAGGAAGGTCAGCACCCGCAGTTCCATGAGTTCGTCCCGCAGGCGGACCTTCTCGTCGTGCATGGCGGAAGTCTTTTCCTCCAGTTGCCGACGCAGAGCCTCCATTTGCGCGTCGGCTTCTTCCCGAAGGCGGCGGATTTGTTCCTCCAGGGCCTGGATTTTTTGCGTGCGCTCCGCGTGGATTTCTTCTTCAATGGATTCCAGCCGCTCCCGGACGATTTCCTGCACCCGGGCGATGTGCTCGTGGCTCACCGTTTCGCCCGCGGGGACCACTACGATGCCCGTCGCGCCGAATTGGATGGTTTCGGACACGGGCTGGCCCAACTTGTTCTGGAGCATCTGCTCCAGGCGCTGGCCCTCTTTCATGATGGGTTCCAGCAGGCTGGCGATGCGCTCGTTGTATTCGGCCTCGAGGCTCTTGCGTTGCTTTTCCAGCGCGCGCAGGCGCTTGTCCCGCTGGGCTTTAATCATGGCGATGCGGGTGTTGATTTGTTCCGTCAGGTCGTGGATGCTTTCCCCGATTTCCGCGTTCAGGCGTTCCAGCGCGCGCTGGCGGGCTTCCTCGTCCACGTAGGTGACCACGTATTGGGCGAAGTACAGCACCCGTTCCAGGTTGCGCCGGTTGATGTCCAAGAGCAGACCCAAATAAGAAGGCACCCGGCGGGCATACCAGATGTGGGCCACCGGGCAGGCCAGTTCGATGTGGCCCATGCGTTCCCGCCGCACCGAAGCCTTGGTCACTTCCACGCCGCAGCGGTCGCAAACGATGCCTTTGTAACGGGGATTTTTGTACTTCCCGCACGCACATTGGTAATCGCGCGTGGGACCGAAGATGACTTCGCAAAACAGGCCGTCCTTCTCCGGGCGCAGACGGCGGTAGTTGATGGTCTCAGGGCGGGTGACTTCACCGTAGGACCAACTGCGGATGACCTCGGGCGAGGCCAAGCGAATGCGAAGGGCCAGGATATCCTTCGTTTCCACGGAAACACCTCCTCGAACGGGAGCGGTCTATAAACGATTTTGCAAAGGGAAAGGGCTGTCAGCCGAAGCAGTTCGCGGCGCCGAGTACGACGGAAGGGAGCATTTTGGGGGGAAATATAGGGGTGTCAAGCGCATGCGGCTCCTCATGACAAACAGACAAAAAGAACAGGCGACAAGAGTCCTTGCGACTCTTTCGCACGCCTGTTTTCACGGAAGAAATGCATATCCCTCATGTCGCTCCGCATTATACCCTAAAGCGGGGAATTGTCAATTGCGGCTTTTCGCGCCTCGCACCTTCGCGCTTTCGTTTTCCCCGTTGTATCCAGCCCTGGAATGGCGTACCATACCTTCGAGGTTTGGATGTGATGGGCGCGCGGTTTTCCTGGAGCGACGTTCTGTTGACTTCCCTGGGCGCCGGGGTGTTGTTGTTCCTGGTTGCCCTTTCCCTGCTCGCGATGGTGCGCTTCCCCTACGCCGAAGCCGTCCGCCTCTGGCAGGCCGGCGAAGAGGTGTGGGGGGCCTATCCGCGCCTGGCCCCGCCGGAGTGGACCAATTGGTTTCGTAAATGGGATTGGCCTTCGACTCTGGTGCGCCGGGGAAGGGTGCAGGGTGGGGCGTCTTCCGAAACCGATGAGGACGTTTTGGTTTTGAGTCTGGATTACCCGTACCGGGTGCTTCCCCAGGACGTGCAAGTGGACGTGGTAGGCGGGGCGTCGGCCCGGCCCGTGTTGGTGCGTTTGGTCTGGCAGCGCGTGGATGGGCGCCAATTCGTGTTGGAGGAGAGGGTTCTTGCGGGTCGGCTGCGCTATCGTGCCTCCCAGGATTTGGACCTGGGCACCCGGCCCCTGGCCCGGCTTTTCGCCGCGAGCCGCGCCGATGCGCCCCCGGTGCCCGGCCGTTACGCCTTGCTCGTCCAGGTGGTGCATTTCGGACGTCCTCATCAAGTGGAGGCCCGTCTGGTCCTTTTGGGGCGGGTTCACGGGTGGGCCGGTACGGACCACCTGCGCCGCGATTTAACTCTTCCCCTGTTGTGGGGCGCGCCCGTGGCGCTGACCTTTGGCCTGCTGGCCGCGGTGGGCACGACCCTTAGCGGGATGGTGCTGGCCGCGGTAGGGGCCTGGTGGGGTGGTTGGGTGGACCAGGTCCTTCAGCGGTTGACGGAGATGAACATGGTGCTGCCCGTGCTCCCGGTGCTCATGATGATTGGCGTGCTGTATTCCCGGCAGTTGGAAGTCATGCTGGTGGCCGTGATTTTGTTGAACCTGTTTGGCTATCCCGTGAAAACGTATCGGGCCGCGTTTCTGCAACTTAAGCGAGCGGCTTATGTGGAGGCCGCGCGCGCGTACGGGGCCTCGGATGGGCGCATCGTGTTTCGGTATCTCATTCCCCGCTTGCTTCCCACTTTGCTGCCGGCTTTGGTTACCTCGGTGCCTTCCTTCGTGTTCCTGGAGGCTTCCCTGGCCGTGTTGGGCTTGGGTGACCCTCGCCTGCCCACCTGGGGAAAGGTTTTGAACGATGCGCGGAAGCACGGGGCTTTCTATCATGGCTACTGGCATTGGGTGCTGCCTCCGGTGGTGCTGCTCATGCTGACCGGCTTGGGTTTTGCCGCGCTGGGCCTGGTGCTGGAGCGTCGTTTCAATCCGAGGTTGGGGGAGATGTAAACGCTGCTCCCTCGCCTTCGTCGTCAGGAGGATAGGTTCATGGTTCTTTTGCGTCTTTTTGGGGTGTTTTCGACTTATTTTTGGGGCCAGATGGCCGCGCTCTTGGCCTCGGTGGGGTTTTCCCTGGGCCCCACCTTTTACACTATGAGCGGTCGCGTCATCGGTTCCCGGCATACCTTGCGGATGCGGCTTTTGCTCAGCACCTTGGTGCTCGCCTTCATGCATCGCATCCTGTTCGGTGTGTGGTATCCGAGCCTGCCTCAAGGTGCCTGGTGGTCCCTCTTCCTTTCCGGCACGGTAGGTCTGGCCCTGGCCGACGTCTTCCTCTTTGAGGCTTTTGTGCGCATTGGCCCGCGGCTTTCCATGCTGGTGTTGACCTTGGTGCCTGTGCTTACCACCGCGGCCGCATGGGTCCGGTACGATGAGCGCTTGCAGCCGTCCCAACTGGCCGCGATGACGCTGGTGTTGGTGGGAATCGCCTGGGTGGTGGGTAAGGGGAAGCGCAACCAAGGTCAGGGGGTTTTTCAGGTGGATGCTCGGGGCGTGGGCCTGGCCCTGCTGGCCGCGGTGCTGGGCGCGTGGAGCGCCCTTTTGGCCAAAGACGGCCTGCAGCAGGTGGCCATGCATCCGGTCACCGCGAATTTGATTCGGATGTCCGGGGGTATGGCGCCTCTGTGGCTGGTGGGCCTGCTTCGAGGGGCGGTGCCCGATTTGGCCTGTCGGTTGGCCGAACATTCCCGGGTGCTGGCCTTTCTACTGGCCGGTACGCTGGCCGGGCCGGTGGCCGGCATGTCGCTGCAGATGTACGCTTATCAGACCATCCCCCTGGGCTTGGCCAGCACCCTGACGTCCCTGCCGCCTGTGCTGTTGCTCCCCATCAGCCGATGGGTCTTTCGGGAATCCTTCACCTGGCATGCGGTGGCGGGAACGGTGCTGGCTACCGGGGGTGTGGCCTGGCTACTTTTGGAGGCGGCTTGATGTCGCGAACTCCTTGGGGGCACGGGGCCGGTTTTTCCATCAAGTGGGCACCCGGGCTGAAATGCATATCCCAGGCGTTTAAATATCCACACAAAGCCACAGAGTACACGGAGTATTCGCTGGAGCAAACCAAAATTCCCTCTGTGTTCTCCGTGCCTCCGTGAGAAAATGCCATGGCTTTTGTCGCTTTTGTTGGATTTTGAAAACGCGTGTGCATATCCGGCTCTGATTTGAAAAATCCGCAACTTTTGGGTACGATTGGTGTTACCCTTTCAAGGAAAGGGCCGAAATCCTCCCGCCGTTTTGCCATCCAATCTTTCTGAGGAAGGAGGAAAGCTATGAAAGGCCGCAAGGTTTGGGTCGTCTTTTTGGTAGCGTTGCTCGCTTTACTGGTGGCGGCTTGCCAGCCGAAAGAGGTGGTCAAGACCGTGGTGGTGACCAAGGAAGTCAAGGAAGAAGTGGTGGTCACCAAGGAAGTGGAAGTCGTCAAGACCGTTGAGGTCGAAGTGGAAAAGGCTAAGGGCGCGTGCGCGCCTCAGTCCTTTGATGAACTGCCCAAGGACAAGGACGGCAACCCCATCATCAAAATCGGTGTGCCCATTCCCCTGTCCGCGCCCGGTTCGGTGACGGGCGGTCAGGCCATGCAGATTGCCGCCAACATCGCGGTGGACCACATCAACTCCAAGGGCGGCGTGATGGGCAAGTACAAGGTGGACGTGGTGTTCTACGACACCTCGGGCCTGCCCGAGCGAGGCCGCGCCGGTGCCGAGTACCTGATCACCCAGGAATGTGTGAACGCCATTGCGGGTGAATACCACAGCGCGGCCGGCCTGCAGGAGAAAGAGGTGGCCCACAAGTACGGCATCCTGGCCGTGTTCGCGGAGACCTGGAACGACAAAATCACCGCGGCCCAATACCCTGAGGTCTTCCGCATCGCGCCGGCGTCTTCCATGGTGGCCGAGGCCGATGCTAAGTTCTTCAAGGACATGGGCGTGCAGTGGGTGGCCATTGTGGCCGAGAACACCGACTACGGTGTGCCGGCTTCGGAGGCCACCAAAGAACGCCTGGCCAAGTATGGCATCGAGTCGGAAATTTACCTGGCCGAACAGGGCACGCCGGACTTTGCTGCTTTGGTGTCCCGCATTGTGGAAGCCGTGCAAAACAAAGAAGGCAAGAAGGGCGTGCTGGTGCTCATCACTGGCGAGACTTCTTACAACTTCGAACAGCAGGCTGTGGACGGCGGCCTGGCCCCGGCTGAGGACCTGATCTTTGTAGCCAACCAGGTGGCGGCCAACCATGCTGAATTCTGGGCCAACGTGCCCGACGGCAACTACATGGCCTTCCGCCGGGTGGGTGTGGTGCCCGCTCTGACCGCGGACAACCCTGTGGCCCAAAAATTCATTGAAGACTACAAGAAGGCCACCAAAGACCCGGATCGCTTCCCCGAGTCCTACGCCTTTGAGATGTACGACTCCCTCATGCTGGTGGTCGCGGCCATCGAGAAGGCCCAGAGCCTGAAGACCGAAGACCTCATCAAGGCGCTGGAATCCTTCAACAGCCGGGAGAACGGCTACCAGGGCGCCCAGGGCATCTACTACTTCCTCTACGGCACCCAGAACCCGGTGCCTGAGGGCGTGCCCGAGTGGATGTGGCACCAATGGCCGGATCCCGCCATCCTGTTCCTCCAGTACACGGAGCAGGGCCAGAGCGTGAACGATGCCTGCGTCATCTGGCCCGACGCGTACAAGACCTGTGACTATCAGTACCCGTAAGCGCGCTGGCCGTTGAGGCCCCGAAGGTCGACGGGGACCTTCGGGGCCTTTTTTCACCTCCCGGCGATTCGACCCTCCGTACTCCGAATTTGATCACGCGAGGTGATGCCTCATGGAATGGTTGATAGCTGAAGCCTGTGGTTCGTTCCCCTACCTCCTGCGGTTGATTTTGGAAGGCCTGTTGATTGGGGTGATTTATTCCCTCATGGCCCTGGGTTTGACGCTCATTTTTTCCGTATTGAACATCGTGAGTTTTTCCCACGGCGAGTTTTACATGATTGGCGGGTACGTGGTGTACACCGTGCTGCACCATTTCAAACAGGTTCCGGGGTTGGTGGCCGTCTTTCTGGCCGCGGTGGTCACCTTCCTCATTGGCGCGGTGTTCGAGCGTCTTTTCTTGCAACCCATGGCCAAAGGCCAGGTGGACCGGCCCAACGAATACGCCATCCTGGTGACTTTCGGCCTGGCCTTCGTGTTGCAGTTCGTCATGCTGGGTTTGATGGGTCCCTTCCCCAAGAAGGTGCCTCGCTTCTTCAGTTTCCCCGAGATAGACCTGGGCTTTTTGCGCACGACCCGCACCACCCTGTTTTTGGGCAAGATTCCGCTACCCGGGAGCCGCATTTTCGCCGCCATCATTGCTCTCATTGCATTGGGGGCCATGTTGTACTTCATGTACCGGACCTGGACGGGTTGGGCCCTGCAGGCCGTGAGCCAGGACCGAAACGCGGCCGCAGTGGTAGGTATCAATCCCCTAAACATGAACACCCTGGCCTTTGCCCTGGGCGGTATGCTGGCCGGCCTGGCCGGCGCGGTGCTGGTGTCGGTGTTCTCTTGGGTGCCCTGGGTGGGCGTGCCCGCGTCGGCCAAGTCCTTCGTCATCATCGTGTTGGGCGGCATGGGGTCCATCCCCGGTTCTCTGGTGGGTGGTTTGATTTTGGGCGTCGTGGAATCCTTGGGTACGGGCTGTTGGCCCAACCCGGCCACCGCGCAGGCCTACCGTGACGTGTTCGGCCTGGTCATCTTCGCCTTGGTGCTCCTGGTGAAACCTACCGGACTGTTCGGGAGGAAACTATGACCTTTCGCCGTATCTACATTCTGTGGGGGCTGACCGCCATCTTCCTCCTTGGCCTGCTTTTGTATCCCATTTTGCCCGGGGTGAACCTACAGCCTTACTGGGTCCTGGTAGGCATGACCGCGCTGTTTTACGCCATTCTGGCTTCCAGTTGGGCCTTGTTGGCCGGGTATACGGGCCAGTTCTCCTTTGCCCATATGGCCTTCATGGGCCTGGGAACCTACACCGCGGGGATTCTCATTCGAGATACGGGCATCGCGCCCTGGATGGGAACCGTGGCCGGTGTTTTGATGACGGGTATCGTGGGGTTGCTCATCGGCTATCTGTGCCTGCGGTTGCGTTCCACGTACCTGGCCCTGTTTACCATCGCTTTTGCGGAAATTTTCCGCCTGGTGGTCAAGGCCGAGGTAAAGATTACCGGCGGCCCCAACGGTCTGGAATTGCCCCCATATCAGCGGCCGGAAGCCCTGGAGCGTCTGCTCAAGGCCATTTTCCCGTATTGGGATGCCAATCCTTATGTGCCCGCCTACTACTACATGGCCCTGCTTTTCTTCCTCAGCCTGCTCTTCATGTTCTTCCTGGTGCGTTCTCGGTTCGGCCTGTTCTTCCGAGCGGTGCGGGAAGATGAAGAGGCGGCCGCGGCTCTGGGCGTGCACGTGGTCAACACCCGGGTGTTGGCCTTTGTGGTCAGTTCCATGATTGCCGGCTTTGCGGGCATCGTGTTCCATCACTTCATCGGGCTCATCGTGCCGGACCAGATGCAAATCGTGCGCATGAGCCTGGTCATCGCCATGGCCGTCATTGGCGGAAGCCAGAACCTCATCGGCGCGGCCATCGGCGCGATTTTCATTCATTTCGCGCTGGAACTCCTTCAGGAAATTCGAATGCCCCTGGCCGTGCTGGAAAACCTACTCTTCCTGGAAAACTGGGGATTTAGCGTGGACCTGCAGGCCGGGGTATTGCGCACCAATGCCTGGCGTATGGTGGCCTTTGGTATCTTGCTCATGGTCACGCTGCGCTTTGCGCAGAACGGCTTGATTTCTCCCATTCTGGACTGGCTGGCCCGGAAAGAGGCGGCCGAGGAAGTGGCCAAGCGCTTCCGGGCACAGCGGGAAATGGACCGGGTGGACGACGTGGAGGCGGTGGAAGAAACCACAACGGCGTCCACCGTGACTGAGGGGGACTGATTTTGCTTCCAGAAAACTTTTCCAGGAGAGGACTTGCATGAGCCGAAACGGAGTTTTGGAACTGGAAATCCGCAACGTGGTCAAGAACTTCGGTGGCCTTCAGGCTTTGAAAGGCGTGAGTCTGACCATTCGAGGTTCCCAACTGGTGGGCCTCATCGGCCCCAACGGCGCGGGCAAGACCACCCTGACCAACATCATTACCGGCCTGCTCAAGCCCACGTCGGGCGAGGTGTGGTTCAACGGCGAGCGCATCGATACCTTGCGGCCTTACCACATCGCCCGCCGGGGCATCGGCCGCACTTTTCAAGTGACCCGGGCCTTTCGCCGCATGACGGTGCTGGAGAACATGCTGACCCCCGGCATCGTCAAACACCCCTACATGAGCCGGGCCGAACTGGAAAAGAAGGCCATGGAAATCATGAAGTTCCTCACCATCGACCACTTGCGTTTCGAGCGGGCCGGGAGCCTTTCCGGTGGGCAGCAGAAACTGTTGGAACTGGCCCGGCTGCTCATGTTAGACCCCGACCTCATCATCCTGGACGAGCCTTTCGCCGGCGTGCACCCCAAACTCCAGCGCACGATTTACAACTACATCAAGCGGGTTCGAGAACAGGGCAAGGCCATCATTCTCATCAGCCACGACATGGAATCCATCTTCACCCTGAGCGAGCGGCTGGTGGTGCTCAACTTCGGGGAAATCATCGCCGATGGGCCGCCGGAGGAGGTGAAGAACGACCCTGCGGTCATCGAGGCCTACCTGGGCCGGGATGAGGAAGAAGAGGAAGACTTACGCCAGGCGTATTAGATGAGATTTTGGAAAGGCGCTTCTGCCCTTCTCCAAAACAGCGGCCCGGAGGCCGGCTGAGCCGCGATCGTTGAGTTGTCCTGAGTAGCGACGAATACGCGTTGGCTCTATGCGTTTACCTAAAGCCGAACAAGCCCTTGTACCAAGAAACAAAGTTGTGCATTATCTGCTCTCGCAGACACACCCCTTTGGGAAAATGAAAGCCCGCTTCTTTTGGAGGCTGGGATTTCATCCCGAACATCCTGAGACATTGATCTCGGCTCTGAAGCGATTAGCGCAGGAGTATAATGTGGTCAAACGTGAACAAACACCTTATGGAGAAAAATTTGTGGTGGACGGCTGGTTGAAATCTCCGGAAGGGAAGCAAGCACGGGTACGGACAGTTTGGATTATTGAGCACGGACAACATATTCCACGTCTTATCACGGCATATCCGCTGGAGTGAGACATGTCACGCGAATTGGATTTGGTTGTGCTCAAACGGGACTATCCCTCTTTCGGGTTGGTGGCAGGGGATGTAGGTGTTGTCGTGCATGTTTATGCCTTGGGGAAAGCTTTTGAAGTCGAATTCTTGGATGGTGAAGGACGGACCATCGCTTTGCTAACGCTGGACCCCGAGGCCATCCGTCCTTTACAACGGGACGAAGTTTTCCATGTTCGTAAATGGCAGCCTATGGCGGCTTGATTTTGACGTGCATTCAGGGAGGCAGCAGATATGAACACCAACGGCCACAAACGCACAGGCGATTTTATTCTGGAAGTGGAAGACCTGTACGTGGGCTATTACCGTGACCTGAATATCCTTCAGGGTGTGCATATGTACGCGGAACGGGGGAAAATCACCACCATTTTGGGCGCCAACGGCGTGGGGAAGTCCACGTTGCTCAAAGCCATTTTCGGCTTTCTCAAGCCCAATAAAGGGGACGTGCGCCTCAAAGGTCGAAGCATCCTGGGCGTGCCCACCCACGAACGCATCCGCCTGGGCCTGGCGTATATTCCCCAGCAAATGAGCATCTTTCGCTGGATGAGCGTGGAGGAAAACATCCTCCTGGGCGGATGGACCTTCCGCCACGACAAGGAACGGCTTCAACGCAAACTGGAGGAAAACTTCGATCGTTTCCCTGTTTTGCGGGAAAAACGGCGACAGCCCGCGGGCGAACTCTCGGGCGGGCAGCAGCGCATGGTAGAACTGGCCCGCACTTTGATGACCGACCCCGAGGTCATCCTGGTGGACGAGCCCACCGCGGGCCTGGCCAAGTTGCTCAAGCGCGAGGTGTACCAGATGCTTCGGGACCTGCGGGATCGGGAGGGGAAGACCATCATCCTGGTGGACCAGGAAATTCGGCACGCGTTGCGCATCGCGGATTACGTGTACATTCTGGACCTGGGCCGGAACAAAACCGAAGGGCCGGTGGAGGAAATCGTGGCCGATTTGAAGAAGGCTTTTTGGATTTGAGGGGGCGGGGGAAGGTGCGAAGCCCCTTCCCGATGGCGAGCCTGGGCCGGAACAAAACCGAAGGGCCGGTGGAGGAAATGGCGGCCGATGTGGGGTGCGGCACCGGGGTGCCGCTTTGGAATCTCCACTAAAAGTCAAAGCAGTAGCGGGTGTCGCACTTCCACAAAACAAACCAAAGCGGTGCCGAGGCACCGCACTCCAAAAACGATTCGGCAGCATGAGGAGCAGCGGCAGGTAGGCCGCTGCTCTTGCCTTTCAGGCCACTTGCGGGTCGCGTGGCCCCGGAGGGAGCACGTCCCGGGCGGCGCGAGCCTGTTCCAGCACGTCCAGGAGGGCGCCGAAATCCCTCACGATGAGGTCCGGGGGCGGCGTCCAGGCTTCGGCCTGTTGGGGCGAGGTTACGCCGCTCAGCACCAGCGCGGTACGGCAGCCCATCCGCTGCCCACCCAGGATGTCCGTTTCCAGTCGGTCGCCCACCACCAGGGTGTGCTCTGGCGGGGTATCCAGTCGTTCCAGGGCCAGTTGAAAGAGGAAGGGCTCGGGTTTGCCCACGATGGTGGGCGCCACGTCCGATGCGGCCTCCAGCGCGGCAAGAATGGCCCCCGCGCCGGGTTGCAGACCTTCGGGGGTGGGGAAGGAGCGGTCCGGGTTGGTGCCCACGAACCACGCGCCCCCACGCAGGGCCAGGGTGCCCCGGGCCAGTTTGTCGTAGGTCAGGCGCCGGTCCAGGCCCACCACCACGGCCCGGGCCGCCCGCCAGTCTTCCACAGGGGTGAAGCCCGCCTCGGCCAACCCCCGGTGCAGGCCCTCCTCGCCGATGACGTACACCGCCGCGCCTTGGGGCCAGCGCTGTTGGAGGGCAAACACCGCGGCCATGACCGAATTCACAATCTGGTCGGGCTGCACGTCCGCCAGGCCCATGCGGGCCAGTTTCTCCAGGTACATGTCCACGGTGCGGGTGGCGTTGTTGGTGGCGAAGACCCAGCGCACCCCCAGGGTTTTGAGCCGGCCGAACCATTCGGGCAGCGGCCCCAGGGGTTCGTTCGCCCGCCACAGTACACCGTCCATGTCGATGATGAGGCCCTGGATTTCTTTCAGGAAAGGCTGCGGCATGGCACGTCTCCTCACGGTGCGTAGCACAAGAACAGATGGGCCGCTTCGTAGGCCAGTTTGCTGGCCCCTTTGCTGTTCAAAATCTCCTCGCCCAGGACCCGAAAGTGGCGCATGAGGCGGTCGCGCGTCGACATGACCGTGCTGTACGTGTACTCTCCCCGAATGATACCCCATCCATCCACCAGAATGTAGGTCGGGTCGAAGCGAATGGAACCGTCGGGTTGGGGTTCGTAGTATACCTGAAACCCCATGCCCACGTAGGTCTTGAGCACCTGGGGGTCCGGATGGGTCACGAAGTACCAGGTTTGTCCGGTCTGCTCCTGGTAGTGTTGGGCATAGGGCGCCAGCACTTCGGGCGTGTCGTGTTGTGGGTCCACAGAGACCACCACGAAGGCCACGGGAATGTTGCCCTGTTGAATTTCCGGGATGTCCTTCAGATGTTGGGCTACGTAGGCCATGGTGGGGAGCACGTCGAAGCATGGCTCGGGGCAGCGGCTGTACCAGAAGGTGTACAGGGCCACTTGGCCCCGCATGCCCTCGCTGGTGAAGGGTCGCCCTTCGTGGTCGATCATGGAAAAACCGGGCGCGAGGCGAATGCGGGGCAGCACCTGGATGGGCTGAAAGACCTTGAAGGCCACGGCTCCTACAAAGACCAGGCTGATGGTCCCATAGGCCAGCATCCAACCCCATTTGCGTAACACGGTCATCCTTCTTCTCCGTAAGTGAACGAATATCGGCATTGGAAAACGGGGTTTCCAAGCCTCCAAGTCGTTTCTGAGTATACTTGGGGAGTGCCGGGGTGTATGGGGATTTTTCACTGGTTTCTCTATTTCTCCAGGCACTGCCGTGGCGTTTTGTGGTAAAATGAGGAAACCATCCGTTCAAACTCATTGAACAAAGTTTTTCGAGGCGTCATGCCGGTGGTCAGGCGAGGGCCCGAGGCCCTCCATCTTTCCCCAGAAGTCCTTTCTCCCGCCTCTTTCCAAGGAAAACGCGAAGGGGGATGCGGTCGGTTAGCGTTTTATTTTTTAGCCCGTCGGTCTTGCGAATCCCCTCTCCGGGTTGAAAAAGGAGAAACGTTGCGATGGAGAAGGAAGCACCTTTGGAGGCTCCTGTGTGGCAGCGCGTGGTTGTGCGCTTCGCCGGTGATTCCGGCGACGGGATGCAACTGACCGGTAACCAGTTCTCCCTGGCTTCGGTGCTGGCCCATCGGGACATCAGCACCCTGCCCGAATTCCCCGCGGAAATCCGCGCGCCCGCAGGAACGCTGGGCGGTGTCAGCGCGTTTCAAATCCAGGTGGGCGGGCAGGACGTACTCACACCCGGTGACCAGCCCGACGTGTTGGTGGCCATGAACCCGGCGTCCTTGAAGGTGAGCCTGCCCGAACTGCCGCGAGGCGCGCTCATCATCGTGAACACCGACGCCTTTACCCCGGCGAATTTGAAAAAGGCCGGGTACACCACCAATCCCCTGGAAGACGGCTCCTTGCGGGATTATCAAGTCATTCCTGTGCCCATTACCCGGTTGAACCGGGAAGCGGTCAAGGACGTGGAAGGGCTGGATAAGAAGTTCATCGACCGAAGCAAGAACTTCTTTGCCCTGGGGCTGGTGTACTGGCTTTTCGATTTGAAACCCGATCCCACCCTGGCATGGATTGACCGCAAGTTTGGCAAGCGCAACCCCGCGGTGGCCGAGGCCAACAAGCGGGCGTTGATGGCAGGGTACAACTACGGCATCACCGCGGAATTGTTCCAGCACCGTTATCGCATTCCGTCGGTGGACTTCCCGCCGGGTACGTACCGGCGCATCACGGGCAACGAGGCCCTGGCCATGGGCCTGGTGACCGCGGCGCAGAAGGCCGGGAAGATGCTGTTCTACGGGGCTTATCCCATTACCCCGGCCAGCGACATCCTGCACCATCTGGCCCCCTTGCGCCATTACGATGTGCTCACCTTCCAGGCCGAGGACGAAATCGCGGCCATGGCCGCTGCTGTGGGCGCGGCTTTTGCCGGTGCCTTCGCCGCAGTGGGTACCAGCGGCCCGGGGATGCTCCTCAAAGCCGAGGCCCTGAATCTGGCGGTTATGGCCGAATTGCCCCTGGTGGTCATCGACGTGCAGCGGGGCGGCCCCAGCACCGGCCTGCCCACCAAGGTGGAACAGGCGGACCTGCTGATGGCCCTGTTTGGGCGTAATGGAGAAAGCCCCCTGGTGGTGGTTGCGCCGAGTACCCCCGCGGACGCCTTCGACATGGCCATCGAGGCCTTCCGCCTGGCCGTGCGGGCCATGACGCCGGTGGTGCTCCTGTCCGACGGGTTCCTGGCCAACAGTTCCGAACCCTGGCGCATTCCCGACCCGGAAGACATTCCCCCCATCCCGGTGCGGCATCCTTCCGTCCGAAACAACGGTGGGCGTTTCCTGCCTTACAAGCGGGACCCCGAAACCCTGGCCCGCCCGTGGGCCATTCCCGGCACGCCGGGCCTGGAGCATCGCATCGGTGGTTTGGAAAAGGAACCCGAGACGGGCAACGTTTCTTACGACCCACAACATCACCAGCGCATGGTGAAGGAACGAGCCGAGAAAATCGAGCGCCTGGCCGGGGTCATTCCCGAGGCCGAGGTCTTCGGTCCTGAAGAGGGGGATCTGTTGGTGGTGGGCTGGGGAAGCACCTTCGGCGCCATTCGGGAAGCCGTGCGCCAGGCCCAGGACCAGGGGCTTTCCGTGGCTCACATGCACCTGCGTTATCTCAACCCCATGCCCCGCAACGTGGGCCAGGTGTTGAAACGTTATAAGCACGTGCTGGTGCCGGAACTCAACATGGGCCAACTGGCCTGGTTGCTTCAGGCGCGGTATCTGGTTCCTGTGGAGAAACTGAACAAGGTGCAGGGCCGACCCTTCAAGACGGTGGAGATTTTGAAGGCTATCGAGCAAATGGTGGATGGTCGGTAGCCGTTGGCCGTTGGCCGTCGGCCGTCGGCGGTCAGCGGTTGGTAGCGATAGCAGATGGCGGAGGTTTTGCCATGACCCTGACGGTGAATCCCAAGGTGTTGACCAAGAAAGACTTTGCCTCGGACCAGACGGTGCGTTGGTGTCCGGGTTGCGGCGATTACGCCATTCTTTCCACGGTGCAGAAGGTTTTTGCCCAACTGGGGCTGCCCCGAGAGAAATTCGTGGTGGTCTCGGGCATTGGCTGTTCCAGTCGGTTTCCCTACTACATGAACACGTACGGATTCCACACCATCCACGGTCGCGCGCCTGCGGTGGCCACGGGAATCAAACTGGCCAACCCCGATCTGAGCGTGTGGGTGGTCACCGGCGATGGTGACGCGCTTTCCATCGGCGGCAACCACCTCATCCATGCGGCCCGGCGCAATGCGGACATCAAGGTCTTGCTTTTCAACAACGCCATTTACGGCCTGACCAAGGGTCAACTTTCTCCCACCTCTCCCCGGGGTATGAAGACCAAATCTTCCCCTTACGGCTCGGTGGAGCGGCCCGTCAACCCCATTCATCTGACCCTGGGCGCGGGTGCCACTTTTGTGGCCCGCACGGTGGACGTGTTCCAGAGCCATATGGCCGAGACCTTGGAGGCCGCGTATCGGCACAAGGGTTTTGCTTTTGTGGAAATTTTGCAGAATTGCGTCATTTTCAACCATGGCATGTGGTTCCCCTACACGGAACGGGACCGACGACACGATCACGTGGTGTATTTGGAACCGGGCAAGCCTTTGCGCTTTGGCAAGGCTCAGGAGAAGGGCCTGGTGATGAAAGACGGGAAGATGGAGACGGTGATTTTGGGCGAAGACGCGGCGGAGGAGGACCTGGTGGTGCACGATCCTTCGTCTCCGGCCCTGGCTTTCATGTTGGGGCAACTTCGAGACCCGCTTCCCGTGGGGGTGTTCTATCAGGTGGAGCAGCCTACGTATGAGGAATGGATGTATCGTCAAATGGAGGACGTGAAACGTCAGAAGGGGAAGGGCGACTTGAAGGCCCTTTACCACGCGGGGGATACGTGGGTGGTGGAGTAGAGCGGTCGGCAGTCAGCGGTCGGTAGTCGGCCGTCGGCGGTCGGCCAGTCGGCTGTTGGCTATTGTTCCAGCCAAGCATGTACACGGGCCAGGTCTTTTGCAGGGACCTGGCCCGAACTTTCCCATTGGGCCAGCAATTCCCGCAGGGTGAAGAGCGCGTGCACCCGCAGCCCCCGGCTTTCCAGAAAGGCCCGCCCACCACCGGCTTCCCGGTCGATGAGCACCACCACATCCTGCACTCGCAAGCCCACGGCTTGCAGTCGTTCCAATGCTTCCACTTTGGACGCGCCCGTGGTGAGTACGTCGTCCAGTACCACCGCGGTTTGTCCCGGCTGGTAGGCACCCTCCACCAGGGCCGAGGTTCCGTAGGCTTTCACCTCTTTGCGGGGATAGACCAGGGGCCAGCCGTGGAGCAGGCCCACCGCGGCTCCGATGGGCAGCGCGGCATAGGGCAGGGGGGCCAGGTGGTGGAATTTCAGGGGGCGGAGAAGGTGCCCATAAGCCAGGGCCACCCGGTGCATCACCTGGGGGTAGCCCACCAACCGGCGCAGGTCGAAGTAGATGGGCGCGATTTGCCCCGATTTCAGGCGAAACTCGCCGAAACGCACGCATCCACTGGCGACCAGGTCGTGGGCCAGGGCTCGTTTCAGGTCTGGGGGCACGGGCGGTCCGGAGGGGGGTGTCGCGGCCACGCTTTCCACCAGATGCCAGGTGCGTTGGGCCAGGTTTCGAGCGGTTTGGGCCGGGCTCTGGGAGCGGGCCAGCCCCCGAGAGATGGGGAAGAGGATGCCCAGCCCGTCCGCCCGGTGCCCGGCGCGGTATGCGTCCTCCAGCGAGCCACCCTGGGCGCCCACCCCCGGGGCCAGAAACCAATGCGCGGGCGCGGCTTCTCGCAGGCGATGCAGGGCCTGGGTTTGCGTGGCTCCCACCACCAGCCCCACCTGGCCGGGGTTGGCCCAGGTGACGATTTGTCGGGCCAGGCCCAGGTAGAAGGGTTCCCCCGTGGCCAGGGGCAGTTCCTGAACCTCCGCCGCAGCGGGATTGGAGGTGCGGACCAGCAGAAAGAGGCCTCTGTCTTGGAAGGCCAGGAAGGGTTCCAGCGCGTCCCGCCCCAAGTGGGGGAAGAGGGTGACCGCGTCCCCGGGTAGCGCCTCGAACAACCCTCGCGCGTAGGCGCGGGCGGTGCTGGCGATGTCCCCGCGCTTGGCATCCAGGATGACGGGCAGCATGGGGGCGAGTTGGGCCACCACCCACTCCAGGATCTGCCAGCCTTCAGCCCCCAGGGCCTCGAAGAACGCGGTGTTCACCTTGAAGGCCACCGCGTACTCGGCCGTTTGCTCGGCCAGGCGCAGGCAAAAATCCCGCGCGGCCCGGGCCGAAAATTGGGGAAGCAACTCAGGGTGCGGGTCCAGGCCCACCACCAGCAGGGTGCGCCGTTGGCGGGCCAGGGATTCCAGTCGAGGAAAGAACATGCCGGCGACCTCCTTTCGTCAATTCGCAAATTCGCCCATTCGCCCCTTCGCCTCTTCATCCCGCAAAGGGAGCATCGCCCAGGGGGTCGAAGAGGGCACGATGCTCCTTGAGCGCGAAGCGGTCCGTCATGCCCGCGATGTAGTCGCAAATGGTGCGGTGCAGCCCCACTTCGTCGATGCGGGCCTGCACGTGTCTGGGCAGAATGGCCGGATTGGCCTCGTAGGCGCGGAAGAGGTCGTACACCACCCGCTCGGCCCGCAGGGACATGCGCAGCACCCGGGGATGATGGTACAGGTTCATCCGCAGGAAAGCCTTGAGTTCCCGGTTCAGGCGTTGCATCTCCGGGCTGTGTTGCACCAGGGGTGTGGGGTGGCGTCGTACGTCTTCCAGGGTGCGGATGCGGTGGGTTTCCAGGAGTTGCAGCGTGGTTTCCAGCACATCGGTCACTTCCATGCCGATGAGTTCCCGGATAATGTGGTGGCGGGTGAGTTCCGTCAAAGGGCCTCGCTTCCAGCCCACCTGTTCCCGCAGGCGCTGCCAGAGTTCCAGGTCCCGCAGCATGTCGGGGGAAATCAGGCCGGAGCGCAGGCCGTCGTCCAGGTCGTGGGCGTTGTAGGCCAGTTCGTCCGCGATGTTGGCAATCTGGGCCTCCAAAGAGGGTCGCAGGTCCGGTTCGTACTCGTGGGCCACGGGCACGTCGTACTCGGTCTCGTGTTTCACCAGGCCTTCCAGCACTTCCCAGGTCAGGTTCAGCCCGGGGAAGTTGGGGTAACGGCGTTCCAACTCGGTGACGATGCGGTAGGAGTGGTAGTTGTGGTTGAAGCCGCCGTGGTCCCACATCAGGTCGTTGAGGGCCTTTTCTCCCGCGTGGCCGAAGGGGGGATGGCCCAGGTCGTGGGCCAGGGCGATGGCCTCGGTGAGGACCTCGTTGACCCCCAAGGCTCGAGCGATGGTGCGGGCGATTTGGGCCACTTCCAGGGTGTGGGTCAGGCGGGTGCGGTAGTAGTCGCCTTCGTAGATGACGAAGACCTGGGTTTTGTATTTCAGGCGACGAAACGCGGTGGTGTGGAGGATGCGGTCCCGGTCCCGTTGGTACGCGGTGCGGTATAGGGGTTCCGGTTCGGGGTAGCGGCGCCCTCGGCTTTCCCCACTCTTGCACGCGTAAGGGGCCAGGGTGCGGCTCTCGATGGCTTCCAAGCGCTCACGAATACCGGTCAAGGGGGTGCTCATAGGCCTCCTCCGCGAGGGGGATGAAAAAACCAGGACGGCCGCGCAAGGAAACCGTCCTGGTGGTGGTGCCGGAGGTGGGAGTCGAACCCACACGGGGGGTGAACCCCAGGGGATTTTGAGTCCCCCGCGTCTGCCAATTCCGCCACTCCGGCGCGGTGCGCTTCTATTGTACGCGGGGAGAAGGACGGGGTCAAGCCGCGAAGGCGCCGACCCCACGCGTTTTCCAAAATCCAACAAAAGCGGCAAAAGCCATGGCATTTTCTCGTGGAGGCACAGCGGAAATATTACCGGATAAGCGCCTGGAAACCCGACGAGGCTCTTGCCGTCGGCCTGACGACTTGGGCTATAATCAGGGACAATCCCAGCAACCAAGGAGTTCCTCATGGCTCAAACGAGCAACCGCCCCAGACGCATTTTGTTCGTGTGTTTGGGCAACATCATCCGCAGCCCCCTGGCCGAGGCCCTCTTCAAGAAGATGGCCCGGGAGCGGGGCGTGGACCACAAGTACCAGGTGGATTCCGCCGGGTTGGGTCCCTGGCACGTGGGCGAGCCTGCGGACCCCCGGATGCGCCGGGTGGCCGCTCAGCACGGTGTGGTGTACGACGACCACCGGGCCCGCCTCTTCCGCAAGTCGGACCTGGACGAGTTCGACCTCATCCTGGTCATGGACCGGGACAACCTGGCCCGCATCATGAGCATGGCTTCGTTGAAACCCGAATGGCGGGAGAAGGTGCACCTGTTGCGGGAATTCGACCCCGAAGGCGGCCCCAACGCGGAGGTGCCCGACCCCTACTACGACGGCATCGAGGACTTCGAGCGGGTGTACCGCATCGTGGAGCGCTCGGTCGCGGGCCTGCTGGACGCACTGGAGGAGGGCCGGGTCCCCCTGCCTCAAAGGTCCACAACCCGGGAGCGGTCATGAGCCTGGGGGAAGGGAAGCATCCCGCGCGGGTGCGGGCCATGTTCGCCCGCATTGCCCACCGCTACGATTTGCTCAACCGCTTGATGACCGGGGGCCAGGACGTCCGTTGGCGGCGGGAGGTCATTCGCAAGGCCGGGCTGGCTCCCGGCGACCGGATTTTGGACATCGGCGCGGGTACGGGCGACCTGGCCTTCGAGGCCTTACGGCAGCAGCCTCGCGCCCGGGTGGTCGCCGCGGATTTCACCCTGCCCATGATGCAGGTGGGCCGGCGTCGGCCGGAGAGCCACCGCATCGCCTGGGTGGCCGCGGACACCCTGCACCTGCCCTTCCCCGACGCCACCTTCGACGCGGTGGTCTCCGGCTTTCTCCTGCGCAACGTGGCCGACCTGCCCCGGGCCCTGGCCGAGCAGTATCGGGTGCTCAAGCCCGGCGGGCGCTGGGTGGCCCTGGAGACGGTCCCGCCGCCCCGGAACCTGCTGTGGCCCTTCATCGCGGTGCATTTCCGGGTGGTCATTCCCCTCATGGGGAAACTCATCGCCGGGGACGCGGACGCGTACCGTTACCTGCCCCGGACCAGCGAAACCTTCCGCCCCGCGGACCGGATGCTGCAAATGCTGCGGGAGACGGGCTTCCGCGACGTGGGCGCGGCCTTGCGCATGTTCCGTACCGTGGCCATTTATTGGGGGAGGAAAAGAAATTAGCAGTCGGCAGTCGGCAGTTGGCGGTCGGCGGTCGTCGGTCGTTAGCCGTTAGCCGTTAGCCGGTAGCCGTCAGTAGGGGGCGGTCAGCGGGCCGGTTCCAGGCGGTAGATCGCGCCCGTGGTGTAGTGGGCCAGGTACACCTCGCCGCCCACCTCCTTCCCAAAGCCGGCCTGGTCTCGCCCGAAGGTGGAGATGTTGAACCCCGTCTCGAAGAGCACCCGGGTCATCCAGGTGCCGTCGGGCTGGCGGCGCAGGCCCCAAATGCGCCCGGAACAGAAGTCGCCGTACAGGTACACGCCCTGCCATTCGGGCGGCAGCGCCCGGCCCCGGTACACCACCCCGCCGGTGACGGAGCAGCCCAGGTCGTGGCCGTATTCCGCCACGGGGAAGATGAGGGTCAGGCCGGGGGGCGGCGTATCCTCGTAGGGGTGGGTGCCCTCGTAGTAATCCCAACCGAAGTTGGCCCCGGGGCCGCCATCCGCGGGCCAGAAGTTCACCTCTTCCCACGCGTTCTGACCCACGTCCGCGATGTACAGGTCGCCGGTCCAGGGGTCGAAGTCGTAGCGCCAGGGATTGCGCAGCCCCAAGGCCCAGATTTCCGGCCTGCCGCCCCCTTGTACGAAGGGGTTGTCCGGGGGCACGGTGTAGGGCGCGCCCTGGCGCACGTCGATGCGCAGCATCTTGCCCAGGAGCACATCGGGGTTTTGGGCGTAGTCGTGGGGGTCGCCGGCCGCGCCGCCGTCGCCCAGGCCGATGTACAGCATCTCATCGGGGCCGAAGAGCAGGTGCCCGCCGTTGTGGTTGCCGTAGGGCTGGTCTACCTGGAGCACCACGGTTTCTCGAGCAGCGTCCGCGGTCCAGGCTTCAATATCCACGGGGAAATAGGAGACTACGGTGTCGCCGTTGTGGTCGGTGTAGTTGACGAACACCCAGGGGGTTTGGGGAAAACGGGGGTGGAAGGCCATGCCCAGCAGGCCCTGTTCCGATTCCCGGGAACCCACCCGGTCTTGCAGGTCCAGGAACACATGGCGTTCTCCTTCATACAGGGTCCAGGCCACCCCTTTGCGCTCCAGCACGAAAATCCGTCCCGGAAAGCCGGGTGCGGCCACGATGGCCGTGGGCTGCTGGAAGCCTTCGGCAAAGGGAACCCAGCGGGCCGTGGCCGGGTCGGGCAGGCCCGCAAGGGCGGGCATAGTAGGCGAGGCCTCCCCGGAAGCCGCGGGGCTGGGTTGGGACGTGGACGTCGGCCGCGAGCGGGTGGCCGTGGGCTTTTGGGTGGTGGGCGTTTCCCCGATGGTTTCAGGTGTGGGGGAAGGTGGAGCCGGCGGAGCAGGCGCAAACAGTTGACACCCGGCCAGAAGCAGCGTCAGCATCATGCCCAGAGCGATTATGCGTTTCATGGTACACCTCCGTTGTACAGGATTTTTTCCACCTTTTGCGCCCATGGGGCTTCGGGCACCTGTCCGGTGGTGAAGTAGGCTTCGACTTCCTCGGGATGGCGCAGGGGTAGCACGAAGGGTGCCACGGCCCGCACGTCCTCTGGGGTCACCGTTTCCCGGCCTTCCGCGGCCGCGTAGGCCCGGGCGGCTTCCAGCAGGGCCAGGTCGGCCCGGAGGGAAGGCAGCCCCAGCCGGGCCATGAGGCGGGCGGTGGCCTGCAACGTGGCTTCGGGCACCCGCACGCGGGCCAACCGGTCCCGGGCCTCCTGGATGTCCCGGCGCAGGGCCTGGGTGCTTTCTTCGTAGGCCTGGACGAAAGCCCGGGGCGACCGACGCCAGGCCTGCACCCGCTCCCAGAGCAGGGCCCGCTCTTCGGCCGCGGTCACGGGTTGCACCACCACCCGCATGCCGAAGCGGTCCAGCATGGGGAAAGGCAGCCGCCCTCGCTGGGGGTTCAGGGTGGCCACCAGCAGGAACTGGGACCGGTACATGGCCGTCAGCCCGCCCCGGCTGAGGGTGTAGTGACCCTGGCTGCCGGCCTCGATGACGGCTTCCTGTACGGCCGCGGGGTAACGGGTGATTTCGTCCACGAAGAGCACCTGGCGGTCGGCCAGGCCCAGCAGGCCCCGGCGCAGGCGATGCCGCCCTTTGCGGGCCGCGCGCTCGTCCAGGGTGCCCCATACTTCCTCGGGCTGGATGGGATAGGGAAGTTCCAGGAGCCGCGCGGGTTCCATTACGGCCAGGGGTTCGCCCCGTTGGTGCTTTTCCGCGCAGGTGGGGCACACCGCTTCCAGGCCGCCTTCTTCGATGTCCTCCGGCAGGCAGCCGTAGTAGCACAGGCTGCGGGGCACCTGGGGAAGCACCCCGGCCAGGCTGCGCACCGCGGTGGTCTTGCCCACCCCTGTGGGTCCCAAAAGCAGCACGCCCCCCACCCGAGGGTTGATGACGGCCAGAATCAGGGCCTGTTGCACCCTCTCCATGCCCACCAGGGCCAGGAAGGGGAAGGGATGCACCTCGGCCAGCCCCGCGTCTTCCAGGGCCGCGCCTTCCTCACCCTGGCCCGTGGCCTTGCGGATGAGGTCTTGCAGGGAGCGCACGCCGGTGACCAGTTCGCCCTCGGTTTCCATATCCCGGAACATCTCCGGCAGGTCGCTCCGGTCCATGCGTTCCCAGCCCTCGGGGAGGAAGAATTCGTCAAAGGTGCGCATGGGATGCTCCTTGAGTGGACAGTCGTCAGTTGTCAGTCGTCAGTGATCAGTGGACAGTGGTCAGGGAGCAGGGGGCAGGGCGTCGCCAACTGCCGACGGCCAACGGCCAACCGCCGACCACCCACGGCCACCGGCTAACGGCCACCGGCCACCGACCAACGGCTACCGGCCACCGGCCAACGGCCACCGGCTAACCTCCCTCCTCTCCCTCCAGGGGCGTGACCCGGCGCTGGCCGCGGCGCTGGAGGCGGAGGCGCTGCCGCTCTTCCGCTTCCCGAAAGCGGCGGCGTTGGTCCTCGGTTTCCAGCACCAGGCGGGGCACCGGGGTCGGTCGCCCGTGTTCGTCCAGGGCCACGTACACCAGGTAGGCGGTGTTGGTGTGGCGCCGTTCCCCGGTGAGGGGGTTTTCGGCCACCACCTGGACCTCCACTTCCATGGAGGTGCGGCCCACGTAGGAGACCTCCGCGGTGAGGATGACCAGGTCGCCGATGCGGATGGGTTCGTTGAAGAAAATCTGGTCCACGGCCACGGTGACCACGGGACGGCGGGCATGGCGCATGCAGGCCAGCGCGCCCACTTCGTCGATGAGGCGCATGATTTCCCCGCCGTGGACGAAACCCAGGTAACTGGCGTGGTGGGGCTGCATGAGTTGGGAAAGGGTGACCCGCGAATCGCTCACCCGCTTTGCCGGGACGTGTTCCGGGTGGGTCATGGCGTGCTTTCTCCTTCTTCAGGGGAATGGGTGACCGCGTTCTCCGGGCTGCGGCAGGCGCAGGCTTCGATGCGCCGGGCGCCCTTGACCAGCCAGCCGTCGTAGGGTTTGCCCGCGCTTTCCGCCCGCCAGCCGGAGAGTACCATGGGCCGGCTGCCGAACGCGGCCAGCCATTGTCCATTGTACTTCCAGGCCAGGTGCAGGTGGGTGCCGGTGGCCACGCCGCCCTCGCAGGAAGGATGGCCCAGCCGCTCGCCGGTGTGCACCAGGGTGCCTTCGGGCACCCGGTCCTGCGCGGCCAGATGGAGGTAAATGAGCACCCACCCGGTTTGTTCGTAGCCGTCCAGGTCCAGGTCCAGCGCGACCACCCCGTGCCGGCTGCGCACCACCAGGCCGGTGGCGGCCGCGGTGGCCCACGAAGGGGAAAGGTAGCACCCCGGGGGTCCGTCGCCGGGTGCGAAGTCGATGCCGCCCCAGGGGGTGCCGTTGCCCCAGGCCGGATGGGGCCCGCCGGTGAAATACCAGGTCGCGCCCTGGGGAAAGGGCAGGGCCAGGGTGGGCGGGGACAGGTCTTCGGGCACCAGGGGCTCGATGGCGTAGTCGAAGGGCCACCCGAAAAGCCGCTGGTAGGTGGCCAGCAGGCCCTGGGGACCTACCGCCCTTTGCCATGCGTCGTACCCGTAGAGCAGGCCCAGGAAGCGCTGCACCGCGGCGGTGCCCGCGTTCACCCGGGGGTTGGCCTGCACCCAGCCGCCGTCGGCCAGGAGGAAGCCGCCCAGCGCGCCCGCCCGCCACAGGTAGTACCCCCGATTCAGTTCGTTGGCCGCCCAGGAAAGTTGCTTCCACAAGCCCTGGAAGCGGGGGTCCATCAGGCCCAGAGGGTACGGTCGGGTACCCGGGTTGGGTTCCTCCTGGGTGATCCAGCCGCTCCGGTATTCCAACAGGGCCAGCAGCAGGCGGGGGTTGACCGAATACTCCACCGCGGCCCGGTGCACGATGTCCGCGCCGGACAGGGATTGCCCCTCCACCACCTCGGTGTATCCGGCCAGGTAGCCGCCCATGCCCTGGACGAAGCCGTGCAGGTTGAAAAGGGCCGCGTAGGGGCCGTACACCAGTTCCGCGTCGGGCAGGAGTTTGGTGGCCGGCGCGGTGCCCACGGGCACGGGCGGGGGAATGACCAGCCGCTGGCCCACGCCGATGAGGTTGGGGTCTTGCAGGCCGTTAGCCTCCATGAGCATAGGCACGGTGACGTGAAACCGGGCCGCGATGCGGGCCAGGGTATCGCCCGGTTGCACGATGTAGTGCTCCACCGCGCGGCGGGGCGTGGGCAGGGTTCGGGGCGGGTCGGGCG
>JALWJZ010000093.1 GCA_026996855.1 Anaerolineales bacterium | reverse complement strand
AAGGGCGTGGGCCAGGTGGTGCTGCTGGGCGGGGAGGCAGGCCTGGGGGCGGAATCGGGCACGCTCCGGCCCGGCTTCCCTGCCAACAAAGCCGACGCGTCCGTTTTCGGGGCGGTATCGGGTTCAACCCTTTTCAAAGGGGGGGACCCTACCCTTCCGGCCGTCGCGAGTTTCCCTCGATAGAAAGCATCCCAGGCTTCCCATTGGTCGGCATCCCATGCCCAGGAAGGGGGGAACACCTCCCACCGTCGGGCCAGCCAGGCTTTTGCGTATTCCCACAAGGAAACCTTTTCGGGGTCGAACGCGGCTTTGACGCGGGTCATGTTCGGATACCGTCTACTCCAGACGTTTTCGGAAGCGGAGGGCGGCCGCGGCCATAATGAACAGGCCGAAGGCCATCAGGGCCAAAATATCACCCATCAGGGCCTGCAAATGCACACCCTTGAGCAACAGCGTGCGAATGATGACCAGATAGTAACGCAAAGGAAAGATGTAGGAAATGATTTGCAAAGCCTTGGGCATGGCCTCAATGGGAAAGATGAAGCCCGAAAGGAAAATGGCCGGGAGAAAGGTCATCCACGTGAGCAGCATGGCCTCTTGCTGGGTATGAGCCATGGCCGAAGCCCACAATCCCACCCCCAGTCCGCTGATGAGGAACAGCCCGGAGAGGAGAATAATCCAGGGCAGTGGGCTGCGGATGGGTACCCCGAACCACACCGAGCCAATGAACAGGACTTCCAGCGTATCCACGAAAGCGATGAGCACATAGGGCGCGATTTTGCCCACCACCAGTTCCCAGGAACGGATGGGGGTCACGATGAGTTGCTCGATGGTGCCTCGTTCCCGCTCCCGCACGATGGCGTTGGCCGTGAGCACCGAAGTCAGCGCGTAGAGGATGGTGCCGATGAGGCCGGGAATCATGAAATAAGCGTCTTTCAAGTCGGGGTTGTACCACACCCGCAGGCGCATCTCCAGCGGGGGCTGAGGTGAACCGACGCCCATGCGCTCCAGGCGTCGCTGTTGCAGTTTTGCCCCGTGGTGCTGGGCGATGAGTTGTGCGGCCGAAAGCACTCGGGTGGCCGTAGTAGGTTCGGAGCCGTCGATGATGAAGGCCACCGTCGCGGTGCCGTTGGTACGCACCTGGTCGGTGTAGTCCGGGGGCAGCACCAGCGCGGCTCTGGCTTTTCCTGCGTAGATGTACTCCCGCATGGCATCTTCGGAGGCCACCACGGCCACCACCTGAAAGGCATCGGTCGCCCGGTAGGCGTCCACCAACTCCCGCGCGGCCGCGCGCCGGTCGGCATCCACCACCACCAGGGGCACATTGCGCACGTCATGGGTGGCCGCGTAGCCCAACAGGAACAACTCGATAATGGGGATGAGCAGCGCGATGACCAGGGAATTGGGGTCCCGCAAAATTTGCAGGATTTCCTTCCGAATCAAAGCACGCAGCCGGTGCCAACTCGCCCCCATGACTCATTCCTCCGAGAGGAAAAAGTCGCGCAAGTCTTCCGGTAACTCCTCAGGAGGCTCGGTCAGCAAACGCACCTTGAGACGGGCCTCTTCCAGCAAGCGGGTGCAGTGCTCCAGCAAACGGCGCCCCCGTTCGAACAACTTCACGGCCTCCTCCAAGGGCTGGTCACCCTGCTCCAAAGCCTCTACCACGCTTTGCAGTTCGGCCAGGGCCTGCTCGTAGGAAAGATGAGACACATCCTCGTTCATACCGGCCTGCTCCCGAAAAGGATACCCTTCTGCGAAGAACGACCCCTACACGAAGGAAACCCCGGAGCGGGGTTTCCTCAGGACGTTCAAGAAGCCTTTTAGGAAAAGGCTACCCGAGCGCGAATGGCTATTCCTGACCTTCGCCCTGGGTCTTTTTGTCGAAAAAGAGGGGAAGGTGCCCCAGGGCGATGATGTCGGCCCATTGAGCCCGCTCGCCTTCGGTGAAAATAGCGGCTTCGGCCACCACCTGGCCGCCGGCCTTTTCCACCACCAGGCGCATGCCCTGCAAGGTGGAGCCGGTGCTGATGACGTCGTCCACCAGCACCACCTTCTTGCCCCGGAGCAGCGGACGGTCCTTTTCGTCCAGGTACAGGGTCTGGGGCTTGCCGGTGGTGATGGACAGGGTCTCGGCCTGGATGGCGTCGCCCATATAGGGCTTGTAGGATTTACGCAACACCACATAAGGCTTGTTCAAATTGCGGGCCAGGGCGTGAATCAAGGGAATGCTTTTGGCCTCTGCGGTGACCAGCACGTCGAAGTCGATGTCCTTCAATTTTTCGGCCAGAGCCTTGGCCGCGGCTTCGGTGAGTTCCACGTCGCCCAAAATGTTGAGCACGGCGATGCGCAAACCCGGTTTGACTTCGAACAGGGGCAACTCGCGACGCACCCCCGCCACCACCACAGGATAGGTCTCGCGTTTTTGGGTCATGGGGAGCCTCCCTGTTTCTCATTTCAAAAGGTGTCTGCGAACGAGCTCGTCCCAACGCTGCAAAGATGGAATTTCGCCAAATTCTCGCAACACGTTATACATGGCTTCCACAAAGCGATGACGTATATCCGCATCTACTGCCAGTATAAGAGGGCGAAGAAAAGCGTCTACGGTATACCATACCACTTCAGGCCATTCTTCGTCTGCCGAATGGGTTTCGGGAAGTTCGATGCGGGTGGCAACTACGACCATTTCCCGTATACCATGTTGACGCGCTTTGTCCACTTCCTCCTGAAGTTTGTGTTCGTCGAGCCAATGGGTTACGCTGAGCACGAGTTTGACCTTCCCCCTTTGGTCGTAAATTACGATATCCCCAAGCCGTCGGCGTGCTTCGTCGGCTTCGGTGGCTTTGGAAACTTCCAATCTTCCATACACCTTGGCGATTTCGTTGAAAGCGCGTAAAAAGGCATAGACCGTGTATTGGGGACGCGCACCCAGGTCGGATTGCTCATGCAGGAAAGCGCGCACCAGATCTAACAACCGCTCCAGAGGAATTTCGCGTTTGGATAAATCTGCAGGTGGTGAAATCTTGTGTAAAGCCGAGCGCAATGCCTGGAAGATGGCAAGGAAAACTTCTTTTGCCCTTGCCTGACGCGCTTCAGAATCCGGCAGTTCGTTGATATACGCCAAAACCCGATAAAGGGCTTTCCAGGCCGAACGATTTTTGACGGGGGCTTCGGGGTCAATCCTCGGGCGTCGTAACGGCTTGCTCACATATGGATCCTGGGAAGCGCCCGAAATCCCGGATAGATATTCCCGTTCAAAGGGGACGATCATTTTTTTGCAAAATGAGCGAGCATCGATTGCGATGCGTCCCGGCCCTACGAAAGCTCCGGCTTGCAAGGCCAGGGCATCGATGTCGGGGCATACATAAACGGCCAGCGATTGGGTCAACAAGGCATAGCGCAACGATTTGACGCCCGTTTTCACATGGGTGAAGTGAAAAAAGTGCCGGATATCCTTCGCGACCTGCTCCGGCAATTTAGGAGTCGGCAGGTTTGGCTCGTTCCACATCTTCAGCAAAACGTTGCGCGCTTGGTTCACGAATTCATCTCGAACCTTACGCGTTTCGTGGAGGGACGAACACAAATCCTCGTTCTTCCAGTTGGTGGAGGACGAGATCATGTCGGTCTACCTCGTGGGGCGCATAGTTAAGCCATAAACTTTCACGGCGTTTTGCTTTTGAAGAGTGGATGGTACGCACCGGTGCATCCACCCGCCACCAATCCGCGTACAACGCATCCATGAGGGGGGACTGATAGCCCGACAAAGCCACTTTCCCTTTCACCGTGTGCAGCAATTCCGCCAAACGACGGTGGTCTTCTTCGCTCATCTCGAATCCATAGGCATTGGGGTCGGTTCGGCTTTCGTGCAAATAAGGCGGATCGACGTAAAACAGCGTCTCGGGCGAGTCGTAACGTTCAATGACCCGAAAGGCATCGTCATGCTCAATTTGTACGGTGCGCAAACGTTGGGCTACCAACCATAAACTCTCGATGCGGGAAAGCCAGCGAGAAACCGACCCGGCCATGCCACGGCGACTGGTATGCAAGCACCAGGCCCAGCGACCGGGCGTTGCTTTTTGAGCCAGGCCGATGCGAACCTGTTCGGCCCGAATGAAGAACAAGCGCGCTCGTTCCACCGGGGGTAAGGACTTATCCCCACGCTTTTCCCAGGCCAATGCGAACTCTTCCCGGGAAAAGGGGGTAAGCAGCAATTTTTCGATGAATTCCTCTGGCTGGTCGCGCAATACACGGAAAAAGTTGACCAAATCGCCGTCGATGTCGTTGTAAGTTTCTACAGGCGAAGGCGGTTTGTTCAACAAAATGGCCGCCGAACCCCCGAAAGGCTCACAGTAATGTCGGGCAGGGGGCAGCAAAGGGACGATCCAATCCACATGGGAATACTTACCCCCATACCAGCGGATGGCCAGGATTTTCTTTCGCCCTTTTCGGATCACCTGGGCAGGAAAACCCGCGTCTTCCAGGGCCAAACGATATTGAAGCATCTGCCACCGCCTGAGCACAAAACAAGAGTCGCCAGAAACCAAGGCCTGGCCTGTCATCCCACCACGTCCACGTACGCCACGGCTTCGATTTCCACCAGCGCGCCTTTGGGCAGCGCGGCCACCTCCACCGCGGCCCGGGCCGGGTAAGGCTCCTGGAAGAATTCCGCGTACACCGCGTTCATGCGGGCGAAATCGTCCATGTTTTTGAGAAACACGGTCACTTTGACCACGCTGTCCAGGCTTGCACCTGCGGCTTCCAGCACGTGTTTCAAATTCGTGAGGGCCTGCCGGGTCTGCGCCTCGATACCGCCGGGCACCAACCGACCCGTTTCCGGGTCCATACCCAACTGTCCGGAGCAGAACACCCACGGACCTACCTGCACGGCCTGGGAATAAGGCCCAATGGCCTTGGGGGCATGAGGCGAAGTGATGGCAACTTTCATCGTTTTTTCTCCTGAAAAGGGCTGACATTCCTCTTTGATTATACCCATACCCCTTTGGCATCACGGCGCGGGGCGCTTGGGTTTCCAGGTGACGAAGGAAATCACCAGGTACCAAACACCGTCCTTTTGGTACACGTTCTCAATGCGAAACGCGCCCACCCGCAATGAATTGGTGACATAGCAATACGAGCGGCCGATTTTGGAAGCCGGGTCCTGGATGGCGTTGAAGGTGCCGTAAGAGGCGTAGTAGCACGTGTAATAGGCCTGGTGAATGGGAAGCCACAACTCCAGGAAGCGCACCCGCCCACCGATGTGCAAAATGGACTGGTCCTTCGGGTTGGGCACGTTGTAACGGAATTCCGGCTGCCCATCGCTGTCCAGGTCCACGTATTCGTTCTGGCGCACCACCACCGCCCCCTGGTCCACCACCGGCGGCATGACCACCTTGTCTTTGGTGACCTGGTAGGTCAGACGCAAGGCCTCCTGGTCATCCACGGGAACAGGCGTTTCCGCAACGTTCAGCGTCCAGGCCAGGGTGTACTCGCCTTTCTTATCCGGCGCGATGACAGTGGCTTTTACCGTCAGCCTTTCTCCAGGTTGGATGGGCGGCTCGGGTTCCAGTACCACCTGAGCCTCCGGAGGCGCTTCGCCCTCCCATTGCACTTCCACCGTTTCCCATGTACAGGACCCTCGGTTTTCCAGCACCCAATGCACTTCAAAAGGGTCGCCACCCTGTAGATCCTCCGGCGGTTCGCTGCTTTCGACCACATGCGCCTGATAGCACGGTACGGTAGGCGTGGGGGAAGCCGCGAGGGTTGGCGTGGCCGTGGGTCGTGGGGTGGGGCTGGGCAGGGGTGTGGCCGTAGGCGACGGTACGGGCGTGGGCGAGGATGCCGGCACGAGGGTAAGCGAACCCTTCGTGTACAACAAAATCAGCAGGGCTACCCCCAACCCGACCAGGCCCAGAAGCATACCGGCGATGAACCAACGAAAATCGATGCGCATTCCTCCCGCTCCTACGCTGCTGGATGCACCTGCGGATTTTTCGCCCCCTCACCCCGCCGATGCCGAAGGCGAAGAGGGCCGCTTTTGCGATGGCGGAAAACGCCGCTGCCATGCGGTCCGCACTTTCTCAAAGGTTACGTCCAGGGCCTCAGGCAACACTCGAGCCTGGGCCAGGGTGGTCATGAAATTGGTGTCGCCCGTCCAGCGGGGAACCACGTGGAGATGGATGTGCTCGACGATGCCCGCGCCCGCGGCCCGTCCGATGTTGAAGCCCACGTTGAACCCTTGCGGCTTGTAGAGGTCCTGCAACACCTGGATGGCCTGCTGGGTCAGATGCATGAGTTCCAAAAGGACCGGGTCCTCCAGGGTGACCAGGGTATCCGTATGACGATAGGGCACAATCATCAGATGCGCGCTGGTGTACGGATAGCGGTTGAGCATGGCATAGGCGTGCTCGCCCCGGTACACCACCAGGTTGGTGGGACTGTCCTCCTGGCGGGGCGCCCAGCAAAACAGGCACCCTTCCACGGGGAAGGGGTCCTCAAAATAAGCGAAGCGCCACGGTGCCCAAAGGTAATCCATGGTTCCTCAGCCTCCTTGATGCTCCCGTTCCAGCCACAAGGTTACGGGGCCGTCGTTGCACAGTTCCACTTGCATATAAGCGCCGAAGCGCCCGGTCTGCACGGGCACCCCCTCTTCTTGCAAAAATTGCGCAAAGCGTTCCACCAAAGGCGCTGCGTGCTCCGGGGGCGCGGCTTTGACGAAAGAGGGACGTCGGCCCTTGGAAGCATCGCCATACAGGGTGAACTGGGACACTACCAGGGCCTCGCCCTTCACGTCCAGCAAAGAGCGATTCATCTTCCCCTGGTCGTCCTCGAAAATGCGCAGGTTGGCCACCTTGCGGGCCAGCCAGCGGGCTTCGGCTTCGGTATCCGTATGGGTCACCCCGACCAACAACAACACCCCGGGGCCGATTTCGGCCACCGGATGCCCTCCCACGGAGACGCGGCTCCAGGCCACACGTTGAACCAACACCCGCATGCCCTCCCTCCCTGCTGCAAAGAAAAGTGCGAAGCCTTGGGTCAACCCCGGCGCTTTTGCAAGTACGCCTCGATGCGGCGGACGACCTCGCCTGGTTCGGCATGGCGTCCCAGTTGCAACTTGGAAAAAAACCAGTTCGCCGTCCACGAACACTTCAAAACGTCCGCCCGCCGCGGGAACCAGGGTCAACGATTCGATGTCTTTCTCAAAACGTCCCAAAATTTCGGCCGTCGTACCTACGGCCCGTGGCGTGTAGCGTCAGGGCACACAATAGTGAATTTCGATTCGCATAAACCCGTCCCTCCTGTTCTAAGCACGTTTGCCCGCAGGACGTTCCCCATTGTACCGTAACTCGAAACGTCCGTGTCAGAAGGCAGGCACCAGATACCCGCCATGACAAACGGCAAAACCACCACCCGACATCCGTTTCCTCGGCCTGGAAGCCTTACCAGTCGTGGTAAAATGAAAGAAATGTGAAACCAGGGGAGAGAGCGATGCGCGAACTGTTTGCAGCGTGTGCCGAAGCCCACCCGAATATCGCCCTCATCAAATACTGGGGAAATCGGGACCATCGTCTGAATCTGCCTGCCAACAATTCCATTTCCTTCAACCTGGAAGGGTTGCTCACCCGCACCCTGGTGGTTTTCGACTCGCAACTCAATCGAGACCGTCTCATCATCAACGGACGGGAACGCTTTCGAGACCCGCTGAAACGGGTGCAACGGATTTTGGCCTGGGTTCGGGAAGATTCGGGCATTTACTGGAACGCCCACGTCATCAGCGTCAACAACTTTCCCGAAGGGGTCGGCATTGCTTCTTCCGCCTCGGCTTTTGCCGCCCTGGCCCTGGCCGCGAGCAAAGCCGCGGGCCTGCATCTGGACGAACGCAACCTCTCCCGACTGGCCCGCATCGGGTCGGGCTCCGCGGCCCGTTCCGTGCCCGATGGCTTCGTGGAGTGGCGCTCAGGCACCGGGGACCACGATTCCTACGCCTTCACCCTCTTCCCACCGGAATACTGGGATTTGTGGGACTGCGTGGCCGTGGTCAGCACGGAACCCAAGCCCCTGGGGTCCCAGGAAGGGCACCTTCTGGCCGAAACCAGCCCCATTCAGTGGGCACGGGTCACCGACGCACCTCGGCGCCTGGACTGGTGCCGCAAGGCCCTCAAAGAACGGGATTTCGAATCCCTGGCCGAAGTGGTCGAACTGGACAGCCACCTGTTGCACGCGGTCATGCAAACCTCATCGCCCCCCATGTTCTATTGGGAACCCACCTCCGTGGCCTTGATGCATCAGGTGCGACGCTGGCGCAAACAGGGATGGAACGTGTGCTACACCCTGGACGCCGGCCCCAACGTTCATGTGATATGCACTTCGGAAGTGGTCCAGCGTCTGGAACACGAACTTCAGAATTTCCCCGGTGTGCTTCAGGTACTCACAGCGCGCGTGGGCAAAGGCGCGCGGCCCCTCCCCCTGGAAACCTGTCAAGACTTGCTTCGCCAGGGCGGCCTCAGCCTGAGCGGGGTCAGCCGCCGGGGAACGTAAAAGACAGCCGCCTTGCATGCACCCCGCTCCGCAAGGCAAGGAGTATCGACAAACGGCGCCTCCCTATGTGGGGAGGCGCTTTCGAGTTCGGCCTTTATGTATCGTGAACCCTGGTAAAGGCGACCTCACCGTCCAAAACCCGGTTTACTTTTGACGCTGGGCTTTCGCCCACCGCAAAAGGTCCGAAATTCAGAGCGCCTCCCTGCGTAGGGAGGCGCTGCGCTTTGCGCACCCCGTTTTTGCCCCACCTCGGGAGGGGGTTGCCTTCAAACCTTTTGGGCTTCCGCGGCCAGGATTTCGGCTTTGTGGGTTTCCCACCACTCGATGGTACGCCGCAGGCCTTCCTCCAAAGGCGTGGTAGCCTCCCAGCCGAAGTAAGCCTTGGCTCGAGAAGTATCCAGGGAGCGTCGCGGCTGTCCGTTGGGCTTGGTGGTATCCCACACGATGCGGCCCTGATAGCCCACCAGGCGCGCGATGGTCTCGGCCAGGTCTCGAATGCGGACCTCGTGACCCGTGCCCATGTTCACCGGTTCGGGGCCGTCGTATTTCTCGGCCGCTTCCACGATGCCCCGCGCGGCGTCCTCTACGTAGAGAAACTCTCGGGTCGGGGAGCCGTCGCCCCAAAGCACCACCTCGCCCCGACCCTCGTCGCGCGCGGTGGTGAATTTCCGAATCAGGGCCGGGATGACGTGGGATGTCTCCAGGTCGAAGTTGTCGCGCGGGCCGTAGAGGTTCGCCGGAAGCAAATAAATGGCGTTGAAGCCGTACTGTTTCCGATAGGCCTGCGCCTGCACCAGGAGCATCTTTTTGGCCAGGCCATAGGGCGCATTGGTCTCCTCGGGATACCCGTTCCACAAATCCTCCTCTTTGAAAGGCACAGGGGTGAACTTGGGATACGCGCACACCGTGCCGATGGCCACGAACTTCTTCACACCGTAACGCCAGGCCTCGTGTATCAATTGCACGCCCATCATCAGGTTGTCGTAGAAGAAAGTGGCCGGGTTCTTGCGATTGGCGCCAATACCGCCCACGTTGGCCGCCAGATGGATGACGATGTCCGGCTTGCTGTCCTCCAGCAGGCGCACCACGGCTTCATGGTGCACCAGGTTGTACTCCCGTTTCCGAGGCACGAAGACTTCGGTCGCTCCCCGACGACGCAATTCCTCCACGACGAAAGAACCGAGGAAGCCTCCGCCGCCCGTCACACACACTCGCTTGTCCTGCCAGAAGCCTGCCATGCGTTGCCTCCCGAGATGGAAAGGGTCGGAAGCGAGCATCCCCGCGCGCTGTTCGAAGATGGGT
This sequence comes from Anaerolineales bacterium, assembly GCA_026996855.1. GTDB lineage: Bacteria > Chloroflexota > Anaerolineae > Anaerolineales > DRMV01 > S139-71. The sequence goes on along the minus strand of JALWJZ010000093.1, from coordinate 27,691 downwards.
TACCGCCCCGCTGACGCGAGGACCACTGGAAACGACGCGATGGACCCCCTTGAAAAAACACGGCGGAAAGGCCGCGACCTTTCCGCCGTAGGGGGTCATTCCACCTTGAGGATTTTGACCTTGAACATGCCACCCGGGGCCTTGACCTCGACCACGTCACCGGCCCGTTTCCCCATCAAAGCCCGTCCCAGAGGGGATTCGTAGGAAATGTACCCCTTGGCGGGGTCGGCTTCCACCGGGCCAACGATGACGTAGGTTTCCGGCTCGAACCCCTCCTCCTGCACCGTGACCTTGGAACCCAGGTCGATCACCCCGTCCTTGCGACCGGGATAGATGACCTGGGCCGTGGCCAGCAAATGCTCCAATTCCTGAATACGGCCTTCCACGAAGGCCTGCTCCATTTTGGCGGCTTCGTATTCCGAGTTCTCAATGAGTTCCCCCCCTTCGGACAGGGCTTCGTGCAAGCGCTCGGCAATTTCCTTGCGTTTGACCGTGCGCAGGTATTCCAGTTCCTCCTTGAGGCGCTGGTACCCTTCCGGTGTCAAGTAAGTGACCTTCATTTGCGGTTTCCTCCCCTGTCGTTGGGTTTGGGAAAACAAAAAGCCACGCGCCAGCGCGGCCAACGGCTTCCCTGTTGGGGCAGGCGCATTATACCAATCTCCCCCCTTCTTGGCTACTGGGAAATCGGAACTCTTATTTTCCACTAACGCGCTTTGCTGGGAAAAAGGCACGGTTTCCCGCGTAGCCCCCTGTCGGCCTTCCTCGAAAACGGCCTTCCTCGGGTTTGATACACTCTTGGGGAGGACCAAAGGCACGTCGGCATCATTCCTCGCCCAGGAGAAGCACCCTATGACCGGTCCGTCTCGCGTGTTGCATCGCTTTTTGCGCTCCCGGCGCACCGTGCGCCGCTTCGCAGACCGCCCCGTCCCGCGAAAAGTCGTGGAACGCATTCTGCGCACGGCCATGCGCGCACCTTCGGCCCACAATCGCCAGCCCTGGCGCTTCGTCCTGGTGCAGAGCCTGGCGGCACGCCGCGCGCTGGTCGAGGCCCTGAGCCGGGCCTACCGCCGAGACCTGACCCAGGACGGCCTCACGCCCAACGAGATAGAAGCCCGGGTAGCCCGCTCCCGAAAGCGCCTGACGACCGCGCCCGTGCTGCTGCTCCTCTGCCACGACCGCAGCACCGAGGATACCTACCCGGACGCGCGACGCCAACACGCCGAGCACCTCATGGGGGTGCAAAGCACCGCGCTGGCCGGGGTCTACCTGCTTTTGGCGGCCGAAGCCGAGGGCCTGCGCGGGGTGTGGATGTGCGCGCCCCTGTTTGCGGGGGAAACCGTACGCCGGGCGTTGCACCTGCCCGAAACCTGGGAGCCGCAAGCCTTCTTGCTGTTGGGCTACCCGGCCCAAAACCCCCGGCCCAAATGCCTGCGTCCGCTGGCACAAGTGCTGCTCGAGCGATGAAGGCAAAAGCCGCGTACAATAGAGGGGGAAATCCGAGCAGGAGGACAGCGGATGGAAGGCATCGCGACCGTCGCCGGCATTGCCCAACGTTATCATCGCGTGTTGGAGCGAATGGCCCGGGCGGCCCGCAAGGCCGGCCGGGACCCCGACCAGGTGCGCCTGGTGGTGGTGACCAAAGGGCAGCCCCTGGAAAAAATCCGGGCCGTGGTCGAAGCCGGCGCGCGCGATTTGGGGGAGAACTACCCCGAAGAAGCCCTGCCCAAAATACAGGCCCTGGCCTCCAACCCCGACCTGCGCTGGCACATGATCGGCCACCTGCAACGGCGCAAAGCACCCATCGTGGTGGACCATTTCTTCATGATGCACTCCCTGGACCGCCTTCGGATTGCCCAGCGCCTGGAACGGCTGCTGACACGGGCAAACCGTCGCCTGCCTGTGCTTTTGGAGTTCAACGTGGGCGGGGAAGCCAGCAAACACGGCTGGCCTGCCTGGGATGAGCGGTTGTGGCCCCAATGGGAAGGGGAGATTGCCCAAATCCTGGAAATGCCCCACCTGGTGGTGCAGGGTGTGATGACGGTGCCGCCCTGGAACCCCGACCCCGAGGCTTCGCGACCTTACTTCCGTCGCCTGCGAGCCTTGCGGGACTGGCTGGCCCGTCGTTTCCCCCAGGCCGAATGGACGCACCTTTCCATGGGCATGAGCCACGACTTCGAAGTGGCCATTGAAGAAGGTGCCACCTGGGTTCGCATCGGTACGGCCATCTTAGGACCGCGATAGCGGATGCCGCCAAAACCCCTCAGAGGGTATTTGAAAACCCAAAGGATTTTCAATAACTTCTACGTTACAACAAGAAGTTACCACCAGAGGAAAGCGCAAACTGCAGCCCACGAGCGTATTTTGCAAAATTCTTCCTTTTTGAAAAGGTGCTCCGCACCTTCTCAAACACCCTCTCAGAGGGCACCGATTGGAAGACGCCGAAGGCGGTAGAGGGTTTCAAAGGCTCGCCAACGCCCCACGCAGGCCTTGAAGCAGCGGGAGCAAACCCTCGGCATCCTGCCGAGGGCCCGGTTTGAGACGCGGGGCCAGGTCGTTCACCAGGGCTTCCAGTTCCTCCAACAAGGGACGCATGGCGCGCGGCGCCTGCAACAAGACCGGCGGCACCTCCACGTCGGCCCCTGCCTCTCCTAACTTGCGCACCACTTCCCAATAGGCCCGGAGCACGGCCGCGTCCACTTCGGCCCAATGGCGCAGACGCTCGCCAATCTCCTGGGCGCGGTTCCTGGCCGCTGCCCCCTCCGACCCCAGGGTGCTCGCGAGTTTGACCACCAACGCGGCGGCCAGCGCGGCGTTGTAGCCCACCAGGGTGACCAGGGCCGGACCCGGCCCCGGTCGGCTCAAGCGGTAGAGCACATCTTGGGAGGGGCGGTGGAAGACGCGGCACACGCGCGGCTCCAGCACCTGGTCGAAGGTAAAGGCTTCCAGTTGCAAATACTCCCGGGCCGCGACCCAAAGAGCCTCCTGGGGAATCATGCCCACCAGTTCGCTGTGCAACACCCGGGTGCCGTGCCGCGCGGCTTCTTCCCGGATGCGAGCCATGACCACGTGGGGTGGCGTGACCCGAAAATCCGTCAGATTCATGGAGACCTGCGCACGGCCTTTTACCAACAACCCCAGGGCTTTCACATGGGGCAGGCCACCCGAGGATTCCCGTATCTTTCGGGCGATGGCTTTGGCCACCTGCACGTCGTCGGTCTCCAGGTACACATTGTAAGCGATGAGGAAATCCCGCGCGCCGATGACCACCGCGCCGGCCGGCCCCAAGCGGGCCGGACCAAAATCCGGAGTGCGGGAAGCATCGGTGGCGATGGTCTCCCGCAAACGGGCATATCCACCCCGTCGTATCACCGCCAGGTTGCGACGCTCCGGGCGACGGGCCGCATAGCCGTACAGGTACACGGGCAGTTCCAGTTCTTGCGCCACCCGCCGTGCCAGGGCCACGGCCGTCTCCACGGCCATGGCCATCGAAGCGTCCTCTAAAGGGACGAAGGGCACCACGTCGGCCGCGCCGATGAAGGGGTGCTGCCCCTGGTGCCGCGTCAGGTCAATGCGTCGCGCGGCTTCGGCAATGCCGCGCAACGCGGCTTCCTGTAAAGGCTCCGGTTCCCCCACCAGCGTGACCACGCTGCGGTTGTGGTCCGGGTCGCTGTGCACGTCCAGCACCCGCACCCCCGGCACCTGGGCCATGGTCCGCACAATGGCGGCCACCACCTCCGGCCGGCGTCCTTCGGAAAAATTCGGCACGCATTCCAACAACGGCATGGTTCGGCTCCTGGGAGGAAGGGTCACAAGCCCGTCGGGTGGCCCCGGACATCCCGATGCACTGCCCATGATAACAAAGGTTTCGCCGGGCCAAACGGGTTTCTTTCTCTCAGTCAAATTTCATCAGAAAAGCGAAGGAAATCGTCAAAATTGCGTTGTTTGTCGGGTTATTTTCTTGGTATAATACCCCTTGCATCGCACCTGCAATGTTTGTAAAATGTACTGCTCAAGATTAAATGTTTGACGTCGAACGATGGATGTCCTATGAGAAGGAGGATGCCAAATGGAACTTCAACAGGTGATTCGAGAATTCGACGAGTATTTGCGGAAAATGGGCCGGCGTGAATCCACCCGGTTGGCCTATCGCACCGATTTGGGCGATATGTACCGCGCGCTCAAACAGATGCTGGGGCGTGAACCTACGGTGCAGGACATCACCCTGGAACGCATCCGGGAATACCTGCAGACCCAGGCCGAACGGCAGCGCCGCAGCACCCTGTTGCGTCGCATTTCTTCCCTGCGGGCCTTTCAGCGCTACCTGCGGGATCAGGGGCTGGTGGATTGGGACTTTCTTCCCTCCTCGGAGGAACTTCGCACCCTGATGGAAAAGAGCGAAGAAGGCCGACCGACGCCGTGCCTGAGCAGTGAAGACCTGAAACGACTGTGGAAGGCCCTCATCGCCGCCCGCACCCGTCGCGGCTGGCGCGACCTGGCCCTGGTGGCTTTGCTGGTGGAATGGGGCTTTCCCACGGACCGGCTCATCCGTTTGCAGATGGACGACCTGGACCTGGAAGGGAAGCGCATCCGGGTACGCAACCAGGGCGGGGTGGAAATGTGGTTCCCCCTTCAATACTCCCTGGGGCCGCTGGCTTACTACGTGGAAAAGGTGCGCTACCAGTACCACCTGTCGGAAGGTGAAACGCACCTGTTCATCAGCCAACTGGGTCGGCCCCTGAGCCGTCAGAGCGTATGGCAAAGCCTGGGCGCATGGGGCACCATGGTAGGGTTCCCCTTCTCCCTGACCCCGCGCGTGCTGCGCAACACCGCGGCCTTCCGCCTGTGGAAACTGGGCACCCCGCGCGAACTCATCCAGCAGGCCCTGGGACACACCAACCCCATCTCTACCCTGTTCCTGCTGCGGCGGCTACACCAAACCTGCGGCCACATGCCCGTACCCCGCATTCCCCTGTTCGACCCCGAAACCGAATCCCTCATCGAGGACGAAGAGGCCGCCAACTGATTCTATACGGCGTGTGGCGTGGACGCGGGCTATTCGAGGCGGCCCAACTCGCCTCGAATAGCCCGTATTTTACGGCGCAAACCCGTCCTCTCGGCCTCCGGTTGGGGTACCGCCACAAACCAATTCCAACGGGAAGCCACCCGAAGTGTTGCGCTCTCTTCTTGAGGCGCCTTTGGCGCCTCGCATTCTTTCGAGAAGACAACCAAAACGCCGATACGAAATCGGGGCCGGAGGCGGGCATCAAGGTGTATTGACCTGTTGCACCCTCGGGGCGCATTCTTGCGCCCCGATTTTCGTCCCACCCCCCCCTTGACCGCAGGCGAACCTCAGGATATACTCTCATTTGAGCAATTGTTCAATTGTTGAAGTTTCTCTCGGAGGAGCGACGATGCCGTCTACATGGCTCACCCGCGTTCACAATTTGGATTGCGAACACGATGCCCAGGTCATCGAACGGCAGTTGCGAAGCCTGCCGGGAGTGGAGCGGGTGGAAGCCTTCCCCCGTTCGGCCCGAGTGTCGGTCATTTACGACCCGTCCCGGATTTCGCCTCAAGAACTGGAAGCCCAATTGAGAGAACTGGGTTTTCCACCCGTTTCCCGGAACGCGCTGCCACGTCCGCCTCGTCCGTGGGAAAACCGGGAATTGTTGGCCGTATTGGTCGCCGGCCTGTTGCTGGCCGCGGGATGGATCCTGGAACGCGCCGGTACGCCCCACATGTGGGTTTTGTATCTGGCTGCGACCCTGGTAGCCGGATATGCCTTCACCCGGGAGGCCGTGGAAAAACTGATACACCGCCGCCAGGTGGGCATCGAACTGCTCATGGCGGTAGCCGCGGTAGCCGCGGCAGTTACCGGTTACTGGAGCGAAGCCGCGACCCTGGCCTTCCTGTACGGCCTGGCCGAGGCTTTGGAAGGCTACACCGCGGATCGAACCCGTGCAGCCCTGCGCTATTTGCTGGACCTGGCCCCCCGCACGGCCTATCTGCTTCGCGATGGGCGCGAAACCCCCGTGCCGGTGGAAGAGGTGCAGGTGGGCGACCTCTTCGTGGTGAAGACCGGCCAGCAAATACCCACCGACGGCGAAATCGTGGAAGGCCGGGGGTACGTGGACGAATCGCCCATCACCGGCGAAAGCCTGCCGGTGTACAAAGGCCCCGGCGACCCGGTATATGCAGGGAGCCTGCTCACCCACGGTGTGCTACAAGTTCGGGCCACCCGCACAGCCCAGGACAACACCCTGGCCCGCATGATTGCCCTGGTGGAGGCCGCCCAAGAACGCAAAGGCCAGATGCAGCGTTTCGTGGAACGGTTCGGCCTTCGCTACAGCCCCCTGGTATTGCTGGGCGGCGGCCTGGTGGCCCTGGTACCCCCCCTTCTGGGCATGGGGCCCTGGAACCTCTGGGTCCACCGGGCCGCGGTGTTCATCGTGGCAGCCGCACCATGCGCGCTGGTCATTGGCGTACCCCTGGCCTACGTGGTCAGCCTGGGGAAGGCCGCGCGGCATGGAATTCTGGTGAAAGGCGCGGTGCATCTGGAAAACCTGGCCCGAACGCGCGTGGTGGCCCTGGACAAAACCGGCACCCTGACCCGAGGTCGGCCCCGCATGGTGCAGGTGGTGGCGCTGAACGGCGCGGACGCCGACGCGGTGCTGGCCCTGGCCGCGGCTGTGGAAAAGGGGAGCCAGCACCCCCTGGCCGCAGCCGTGGTGGAGGCCGCGGAAGAAGCCGGCCTGTCCATTTCCCCAGCCCAGGACATCACCGAATGGCCTGGTAAGGGCATCCGCGGCCGGCAGGACGGCGTGTACATTCTGGTGGGCCGGCCGGAGGCCTTCCCCGCTGCGCGCGGCGGTTCCCTGGAAGCCCAATTGGTACAATGGCAGGGCCGGGGCCGTACCGTAGTGCTGGTGGGCCGTTCGCCCGATGGCACCTTCGAGAGGGCGGAGGTGCTGGGCGCGCTGGTCTTCCGCGACGAACCGCGGGAAGAGGTGCGTCAGGCCGTGGCCGCGTTCAAGGCCTTGGGGCTGCGGGTGGTCATGCTCACCGGTGACCACCCCGAGACCGCGCGAGCCATCGCCCAAGAACTGGGCCTGGAGGAAGTCTACGCCGGCCTGCGCCCCGAGGACAAGGTAGCCAAAATCCGCGAACTGCGAAAGGAGGCCCGTTACGTGGTTATGATAGGGGATGGCATCAACGACGCACCGGCCCTGGCCGAAGCCACCGTCGGCATCGCCATGGGTGCCATCGGCAGCGACATCGCCATGGAGACCGCGGACGTGGTCCTGCTGGCCGACGACCTGAGCCGCGTACCCGGCCTCATCCGTTTGGCCCGGCGCACCCGGGCAGCGGTCTGGCAAATCGCCATCCTCGCCCTGGCCATTGTGGTAGGCCTGAGCACCCTGGCCCTGGCGGGCAGCATCTCCCTGCCCCTGGCCGTACTGGTGCATGAACTCTCCGAATTCCTGGCCGTGGGCAACGCGTTGCGCCTGGCTCGAGGAGGTCTCGAATGACCGGAACCCCTACCGCCCTCACCTTTTGCACACCCCAGGAACGCACCCTCCCCGACGAGGAGGCCATCCACCGCGCGGCCGAAGTGTTCAAAATCCTTTCCGACCCCAACCGGGCACGGCTCATCGCACTGCTGGCCCAGGGGGAAACCTGCGTACACGACCTGGCTCATCTCCTGAACATGACCCCTTCCGCTGTATCCCATCAATTACGACTGCTACGGCACCAAGGATTGGTTCAGGCGCGGCGGCAGGGAAAGCACGTTTTCTACCGTCTGAAAGACGAACACGTATATCGGATTTTGCAACAGGCCCTGGAACACGCGGAATGCCGGTAGAAGACAAAAAACGCCCCCTTGCACCGTGCGTGGGCGCGCAAGGGGGCGTGCCTTTTCCCAAAAAAACGAAACTCGGTGAGATGCCTTCCAATTTCGAGCGTTGAAGCACCAACTCAGCGGGCCTGCGCCCAGGCGAGCAAGGCTTCCGGCACCCACAAATCCCCATAGCCGGACATGCGGAAATAGAACCCCGCCACAACGACCAGAACGGTGAAGGCCAGCAAGACGTAATCCCGGGGGGCGTACTTCAACTCGTGGAGCCAGGTACGCTTCCCCACGCCGAAGGCCCGCAGGTCCATGGCATCGATGATTTCCTCCCCGCTGACCAGGGTCCCCACCACCAGGGGCACCATCAAGGGCGCCAGGCGACGGATACGGCCAATGAGGCCACCGCGCACCTTTTCCAGTTCGTACCCGCGCGAACGTTGGGCGTCCACGATGACTTGAAAATCCCGCCCTACCGAGGGTACCAGGCGAAAGGCCAGGTCCATGGCGAAGGCCACGCTATCGGAAAAACCCAGGCCGTGGAACATGGCCCCGTACAGACCGGGGTGGAAGGTGTAGGGAATGACCACGGCCAACAGGGCAAAGGTCACGATGCGTAGCACCTGGGTGACCAGAAACATCACCTGTTCCACGCTCAGTGCGGGCTTCAACGTCCAGGGGCCCAGGGCCAGATGGGGCCCGGTCCAAAAGATGTGTTCGGTTTCCACGTAACCCGTGAGCCGTCCACGGGTGAGCAAGGTGAGCAACGAAAGGGCCAGGGCCAGAACGCCGATGACCATCCAAAAGCGACGGGTCTGCCGAAAGGGGATGCGCGCCCACAGGTATTGAGCCAGCGCCAGACCAAACCATAAGGCCACGATGCGCAAATCCCACACCAGGTACGTGGCCAGCATCGCACCCAGAATGAACAGCAAACGGGCACGCGGGTCGAATTTGTAGAGCAGAGTTCCCCGGTCACGGTAACGCCAGGTGACCAGCATGACAGAACGCTTCTCCCAGGAGAATTTTGGAAAGGGTCGGCCCTCATCTTACCATAGGAAAAAGGGGCGGGCAAAACGCCGCGCCCGCCCCCTAAGGTGACCGAAAAACCATCTCAGCGGCCGGTGCGCCCCACGGCCTCCTGATAGGCCTGGAGCAGTACCGGACCCAAGACGGCGATGAACAGGATGTTGGGGCCTGCTGCGGGCACGAACTCGCCCAAGATGGCCACGAAGAAGGTGTAACCGTTAATCCAGATATCGGCAATCGCTGCAAAACCAATGCCCACCACGGTGCCCAGCGCGCCCCAAATGGCCAGGGCCAAAGCGTCGTTGAAGCGTTTCTCCACGAAGTAGAGCATGAGGCCGAGCAGCACCGCGCCCAGGGCCAACACCCACCAGAAGACCGAGTGGTCGGTGGGGTCGCCGCCCATGATGGGGTTGGCGAACACCTTTTCGGGGGAGAACAGGGTGAGCAGGGTCAGTACCACCAGGAGCACCACGGTCAGGATGCCCGCCATCTTGGTCGCCTGTTTGCGGTCCTCGAAAGCGTGAATCAAACCGGGAATCATGCCCATCAAGCCGTTGCCAATGTCCCACGCAGGGAACACGCCCCAGCCGGTGATGGCGTCGCCCAGCACGTTACCAAACGCGCCCACGAAGAAGCCCACCACCGGGCCGAAGAGGTAGCCAAACAGGGGCGGAATGACCACGGCGGGCCGCAGGGCCACCAGGCTGACCGCGGGAACCAGAATGGTGGTCACATTGGTCACCCACGAGAGCACGCCATAAAGCACCGCACCGATGGCCATGAAGACCACCTCCCGGGTGCCCACCTGCCACAGTTCTTCCTTTTGGGCGAAAAAGGCCCCGATGAGGCCCACGAAAATGATGCCGATGATGGTCCAGGTCACCCAACCGCCAAAGCCCCATTCCGATTGAGGACCCAAACCCCAGGCTTCGCCACCGGAGCGCACATTGGCCAAGAAATCGCCAATGAAGAACAACACCAGCAAGGCCACCAACATGCCGATGACCGTTTTGAAAATACGCCCGCGCATCGCATCTCCTCCTTGTGGGATTGAAAATACCAGGAGCCTTCATCCAGGGAAAGGATTTCACGTGCCCATCACTCTGACCAAGTCCGCGGCACTTTCCGAAAAGGCTCCTCATCCGAAAGGTTAAACCCGACAATCGAGCCAAAGTTACACACAGAAACCTGGGTTTTCCCGTTTTGAGAGGGAGCCTTCGCCCCTTCACACAGGATTCGCATTTCATTCCCCAGGACGGGGGCGATAATCGCCCTCTACCCACATGGCACCCTGGGGGCCGACCTCCTTCTTCCAGATGGGCACGATTTCCTTCAAGCGGTCGATGCCGTATCGCGCGGCCTCGAAGACGCCGCTATCCCGATGAGGGCCCGCGCAGGCGATGAGCACCGTGGGCGTACCCGGCTCCAGTCGCCCGATGCGCTGCACCATGACGATGCCTTCCACCTGGGGCCAGCGCTCGCGAATTTCCCGGGCCACCTGGCGCATCTTTTCCTCGGCCATGGGCACGTAGGCTTCGTATTCCAGGTACGAAGTCTCCCGGATGGGGCCTCGCTCGGTGCGGCCCCGCACCACGCCGGTGAACAGGCACACCGCGCCCGTACTGGGCGCGACAATACGGGCCACCAGGTCATCCAGGCTCAGCACCTCTTCGGTAACCAGGACGATGGTAGGGGACTCGTCCCCACCGCTCACCGGGGGAAAGAAGGCCACCTCCGCGCCATCCTGCAGAGGGTCCTCAAGCGCGGCGTAATTGTGGTCCACGGCAATCAAGGCATGGTCCCACAGGTCGTCCACCTCGGGGAAGCGCTCCCGGAGGTGGGCCACCAGGTCGCGCACGCGTGCGCCCTGGGGCAGGGTCACGGTCAGGTCACGGCGGCCCAGGCGTTCGCGATAGGTGGCAAAGAACAGGACGCGCACTTGCGGCATCGGCTCCTCCAGAAAGCAGGCCCTCAACGTTCCAGCAGGTCCAGCAAATCTTCCAGGTTGTCGGCCAAGCGTTGCAACCGGCGGATGGTTTTGTCCGTGGGGGTCAACTGGGCCTTGACGTCTTCCAGAGCGTCCACCATATCTTCCACGAAGGGCTGCAAATCCTTCGGCGCGTGGTCCTGCAGAAAGGTCAAATCCTCCAGGGCCGCGGTCAAAGCGAGGCGGGCGCCCTGGGTATCCCGTTCGTGCAAGGCCACCACGGCTTTGTACACGTTACGCTGGGCCTGAATCAAGGCCGCCTGCCGAAGGGCCCGAAGGTGCTCCTCTTCCAAATCCTTCAGACGTTGCTCGAGTTTTTCAATCTGGCTCTGCAGGTCCCGGATTTTTTGCTCTTTGGCCTGAAGGTCCTTCTCCAGGGTGGTTACCTGGTTTTGCAGTTCAAAGATTTCCCTCCGCTTCTGGTTCAAAGAGGCTTCCAGCGGGTTGACGATGGTCACCACCGCGGTGATGAAGCCACCCAAGAAGACCACCACCAGCAGCGCCAGGAACCAAAAGGCGCGACGCAGGCGCCGCTTCCAGGGCGAGGGTTGTGGCTTCGGGGTCTCGGAGGGCTGAGGCTTTGCCTCCGGAGAAGGGGGTTCCGAGGCTTTGGGTTGGGCCTCGGGTGCCGCTTGGGGCTCCTCCGGCGTGGGAAGCGCGCCCTCCTGGGGCGCTGAGGACGCCTGGGGCTGCTTTTGTTCTTCCGTCATGGCTACCATCCTCCATTGCCTCAGGGATGCTTCGTCACTCCCCGCCTTCCCCGGCTTCTGGGGTGGGCGTAGGGGTTCCTTCTTCAGGCTCGAATAAACCCTCGAACGGATTGACCTGCAAAGATGGGGGTGGCTCGGGTTGCATGGTCAAAAGCAGGTTCCAGACCGCGTCCAGATGGTCCTGAGCCTGTACCGGCTGTTCCGGCAATTTCTCCTGGGCCTCCTCCAGATGCCGAAGCACTTCGTTCCACTCGGCGGCCTGTTCCGGCGGCATGGCAGGGAGCCGCTGCACCACGGTTTCGATGAGCAGCGCCAGTTCTCCCCGGGCCGCGGCATAGTTGTCCTGGGCCAGCAACATCTGGGCCCGCAACACCTGGGCCAAAAGCCGGGTGGCCAGGGCCTCACTGCGAATGCGGTTCCACACGGGCCACTGGCTGTCCCACTGGGCTTCCAGGTCGCTCAGACGCACATCCAGGGCCGAGAGGGTGGCTTGCAGTTTCTCCTGGGCCTGGCCCAGCTGTTCCAGGCGTTGCTCCAGGTCCTCGATGCGGCGTTGGTGCTCCCGGTTCGTTTCGTCCACGCTATCCAGTTCCTGCTGGATTTCCTGCATGGTACGCTGCAATTGGACCTGGGCCTCTTGCAGGTCTTGTAGGGCTTGTTGCCACTCTTTCAACACCGCCGCGGTTTGAGATTCCACCCGCTCGACGCGGCCTTCCAGTTGTTGGACCCGGACCTGCAAATCGAACAAGGGTTGTACGTAGGTACGGTGCAGCCAGGGCAGGCCAAAGTACACGGCCAGGCCCACCAACCCGAAAATCAACAACAAGAGCACCAGGCGCACCACGAAGCGCACCACGCCGCGCACGAAACGGCGAAAACGGCCTTCCTGTTGGGGTTGTTCCGTCATGGGTTCCCTCCAGGCTCAGGTGAAATGGCGTCGGACCGGCGAGCAGCCAACAGCCATCGGGGTTCGATGCTCCGCTCAATCCCCCGTGCCTTCCGCAGGTGTGGGTGTTGGCGTCGGCGAAGGCAGGGGTTCGGGCGTCGTCTCCGCAGGTGTCGGGCTTTCCGCCTCGCCAAAGAAGGCATTGAGGAGTTCCCGCAATTCCTCGAAGAAGGAGAGCATGGTGTCCTGCCGCCGACCTAAGCGTTGCACTTCGTCGTCCATGTTTTCGATTTGCATGGCCAGGTCTTCTACGTCCTGGGCCAGGGTTTCCGTGGTCCGGCTCAGCGTTTCGATTTGGTCCCCCAGGCTTTGCAAATCCTGCACCTGTCGGCGAAGTTGGGCGACCTGGTTTTCCACCTGGGCCACCTGGCTTTGCAACTGGCGCACGTCCTGGGCCAGGGGTGCCACATCGCCGGGCCGGGCATAGATGAGGCCGCCGTTGATGGCCGTCAGGATGCCCAGGGTGACCAGCACGGCCACCATCATGCCCACCAGCCCGCTGAGGAGCGCAGCCGGCCACGGCGAAGGCGGGCGCGGGGCCTCTGCCGTGGGTTGAGGAGCCGGCGCAGGAGCCGCAACGGTTTCGGGCGAGGGGGCTTCCTTCTCGGCCTGCTCAGGGGCCGCCTCTTCCTTGGGTATACCTGCGCTTTCTTCGGCCACGGGGGCTGCTTCCGGGGCCGGGGCTTCGGCTTCGGGCGTTTCGGAAGCCGCGGCCTCGACTGCGGGGGCGGTCGCCGCTTCGGGGGCTTCAGGGGTCTCAGGCGCAGGCTTTGCCCCCGCTTCTTCCGCGGCCTCGGGCGAAGGGACTTCCATCGCGGCTTCCGCGGTCAGGGCGGTTTCCGTCGCGGCTTCCCCGGCAGGTTCCCCCTGAACCGCGACCTGGGCCGTTTCGGCGGCTTCTACGCGCGGCTGCTCTTCCGCGGCTTCTGCCTTCTTGGTCTTCTTGCGCCGTCTGCGACGAGGACGCGGCTTGGTTTCCTCCTTCTCGGCCGCCTCTTGGTCCGAAGTCTGGGCAACGGCTGCTTCCGGTTCCGGGGCGTGGGGTTCGGATATCGTACCTTCCTGTTGGAGGACCTGCTCGTCGGTTTCAGTAGGGGTTTGCGATTTGGCCATCGGACACCTCCCGAGTCAGTTTATTTCAGATTTTGAGTATACCACAACAAGAGTTTCAAAAGATGATAAACCGGAGAAAACTCGCTACAAAATCAGCATGGCATCGCCAAAGGAGAAGAAACGATAGCCGTGACGCTTGGCTTCTTCGTAGGCACGCAGGATGAACTCCCGCCCCGCGAAGGCGCTGACCAGCATGAGCAGGGTGGAGCGGGGCAGGTGGAAGTTGGTAATCAAAGCGTCCACGGCTTTGAATTCGTGGCCGGGGAGGATGAAGAGGTCGGTTTCGCCCTCGAAGGGCGCGACCACCCGGCCCGGGGGCGCGTGCAGGGCCGCGGTTTCCAGGGTGCGCACCGCGGTGGTGCCCACGGCCACGATGCGCCCGCCTTCTTCCCGCACCCGGTTGAGCAGGTCTGCGGTTTCCGGGCTCAGGCGGCACCATTCCCGGTGCATCTTGTGCCGTCGCGGGTCCTCTTCCTTCACAGGTGCGAAGGTGTCCAGGCCGATGTGCAGGGTGACCTCCGCGAAGCGGATGCCCTGCCCTTGAAGGCGCTTCACCAGTTGGGGGGTGAAGTGCAGGCTGGCCGTGGGTGCGGCCACCGAGCCCGGTTCTCGGGCGAAGATGGTCTGGTAGCGTTCCGGGTCCTCCAGTTTTTCCCGAATGTAGGGCGGCAGGGGAACCTGGCCTGCCTGGGGCAGCCACTGGTGCACGGGCCGCTGGAAGCGCACCCGGCGCACCGGCCCTTCCAGCACCTCCACGATTTCCGCCTCCGGCCCTCCTTGGATTTGCAAACGCTTACCAGGCACCAGCCCCCGGCCCCGCACCATGGCCTGCCACACCGTGGGCGTTTCCTGCTTCAGCAGCAGCAGTTCCACCCGGCCGCCGGTGGGTATCTTGCGGGCCCAAATCCGGGCCGGGAGCACCCGGGTACGGTTGACCACCAGCACATCTCCGGGCCGCAGGAACCGACCCAGGCCCCGGAAAATCGCGTGGGTGATGGTGCCGGTGTTGCGGTCCAGCACCATGAGTTTGGCGCTGTCCCGGGGTTCCACCGGCTTTTGTGCGATGAATTCCGGCGGCAGGTCGTAGTCGAAGTCTTCGGTGCGCAGGGCTTGCACAACGCGCGTTGCAGCGGTCATGGTCCGCGGCTCCAGAGGCGCACAATCAGGTTGAGCACGATGGTGAGCAGGATCGAAAGCAAAATCGAGGTCGCGATGGGGAACATGCAGGTGAAACCGTCCCGGTGAATCACGATGTCCCCCGGCAGGCGGCCCAGGGGCAGGGAAAACCGGGACGCCAGCATGAGCACTCCGCCCACCAGCACCAGGAACAGGCCCAGGAACACCAACCATCGGCCCAGGTCGTCCAGCATCATGGCCGACTCCTTCGTCGAAGTGATTTGGCGTTTTCATCATATGCGGAAAACTCGCGGGCTTCAACCGACAAAACCCGCAGGTCGGGAATTCCAAGATTTCTCCAACACCGAGGCGGCTACGGCGCGAGGAAGCGTACTTCCCACAGGTGGACGTGGCCTTCGTCTTCGGGCCAACTCAAATCTTGCACACGCAATTCCAGTTCCACCACCTGCATGGGCCGGGGGAAGGAGAGGGCGACCCACTCCTGATGGGGTTCAGGGCGGATTTCCATTGCCCAGGTGTCATCTTCCGCGGTGTGCACCTGCACCGCCACGGCCACGGGGGATTTCCCCTTGAGCAACTCCAGGCCCTGGAGAAGCACGGGATCCGGGAAACGGAAGCGCAACCGCAAGGGATTGGCCCGCGCGGTGCGGACCAGGGTCCAGGGGTGGCCGTCCACGATGTTCTCGATGCGTCCCATGTCCAGGGGCGGGTAGGTGACGCGCACGGGCATGCCCAGCAGAGGGAGGGTGGTGGTTTTGGGGGCCAGCAAGGCCCGGCGCTCGGCTTCCAAAATCTGCGCCAGGTCGGGCCGGTAACGGTACCAGAAAGCCTGGAACCCCACCTGGCCGTTGGGATACGGCAGGGAGGCGGTCGGGTGAACCTCCCGGAGTTTGGGGCGGATGCGTTGCTCGAAGGTGGGGAAGTCGCCCGCGGAAAGCACGTACCATACCTCGGGGCCTTCCGGCAGTTCCCCCTGGGCCAAGCGCTCCGGCCCGGCCGCGCGGATGTGCTCCCGCTCTTCCGGGGTGAGGAAATAAGCGGCCAGCACGTCCACCGAATTGGCCCAGGTGGGAGAGTAGAAAATGGACCGGGCGCGTCCTTCGTGAAGCCAGGCTTTCATGGCCCAAAACAGTTGGGGCGAGCCGTATTGAAAACCGTACAGGCCATAATCATCGGTGGCCCGGGGGTATGCGTACAGGCCATAGCCCAGCAGAAGTAGGTGCCCCGCCACCAGCCCGCCCGCCAGGCCGTGGCGGAGGTGGGGCATCCAGGCCGGACGCCACGCCAGGAAGCGCGCGGCTTCCTCCAGGCCCAGGGTGACCCACACGGCCGCGGGCACCACCGCGGTCAGGGAGCGGGTCACGCCGAACTCGTACAGGGCCGAACCCATGGGCATGGCCAGCCAGGCCCATAGCAAAGGTCGGGCGGCCGCGTCCCGCCAGCGGCGCAGGGTCACGGCCAGGCCCCCCAGCCAGAAGGGCAGCGCGGCCCAAAACAGGTGCCCAAAGGGCGGCAGCACGTGCCGAATCAGCATGGGCGGATAGGGGCGGAACCAGGTCCACGGCGAGACCGCGTACGCGTATTCCCGCACGAAGCGCAGGGCCTTTTCCGAAGGGGAAAGGGCCGGGTCCGCGATGTAACTGCCCAGCATACGCAAGTGTTCCGAAAGGGCCTCGGGGTACAGGTGGAGGAAGCGCAGCAGCGGCAGGCTCAGCACCCCGGCCAGGGCCAGGGCTTTGAGCGAGGCGGGCCGATGGCGGCGGTGGTGGGGAAAGTCCAGCACCGCCGCGAGCAGGGCAAAGGTCAGCACCACGGCCCGCGCGGCCGCGTAGGTGTAAAAGGTCAGCCCCGCGGCTAGCACGGCCGCGTACAACCAGCGGGTCCGGCCTTGCAAATAGCGCATGTACGCGTACACCGTGGCCGCGAAGAACGCGGTGGCCTCCACGGTCTCGAAGGCGGTGCGCGAGTGCAGGAACCACACCGGGAGGCCCGAGGCCACCAGCGCCCCCAGCCAGAAGGGCTTTTTCCACCCATGTTTCACGTACAGGCCGGTGAACAGGGGAACGCCCAACCCTACCAGGATGCTCACCCCGCGGGTGACCCAAATGCGTTTCCCCAAAAGCAGGTAGGGCAGCACCTGGAGGTACACGCTCACGCTCAGGTTGTAAAAGTACACGTTGCGGAAGAAGGTGGGGAAGAGTTCCCCCCGGTCCCCGCGAAAGCCGTTTTGCACCAGGGCCTCGGCCAGCAAAGTTTGGTTGGCTTCATCCGCGTGGAAGGAGAGGGGAAAGCGGTACAGGCCGACGAAACGCAAGGCCAGGAGGAACGTCAGCACCCCGGCCCAGAGCAGGGCCTCCCGCGGCAGGCGGACCAACCTATGACGCATCTTTTGGAAAACAGCCCACCGGGGGAGCCGCACCCCTGGCCGGGGCAGGGGCTGCGCTTGGCGCAGGGTCAGGTGGATTTCCCAGCCGGTTTCCGCGGGATGCGCGCGGGCCCCTTCTGCCCGGAAAGCCGGGACCCAGGCCCGCATTTCACGCCGCGCCTCCTCCGGTGTGACCCGCTCCCACGGAACGTACAGGCCCCGGCGCAGCAGCCACCACCGGGACCCCAACCAGCCCAACAGGAAAGCCAGGAAGACCAGGAAAACCAGCCCGCAAAGGAGAAACCAGGGAGGGAGCGGCATGGCCATGCCCTCTTACGAGAAAGAGGCGCCTGAGCACCTTTCCCTGCCCTTTCAAGACGCGCGGCCCAAAAGTTCCTCGGTCAGGGACCGAAGGGCTTCGTAGGGCACGTTCAGGGGCTGCGCGGCCTGGAGCGCGTCCAGGGCCTGCTGGGTGAAGCGCCGGGCCTGCTCGCGCGTATAGTCCTGCGCGCCGGTTTCGGCCAGCAGGCGGGCCACTTCAGGGGCCTCCTCGGGCGAAATGCTGCCTTGCCGCCAACGCCGGGCGAAGGCGGATTCGGGCTGGCTCAGGCCGTACAGCACGGGCAGGGTCTTCTTCCCGGCCACCAGGTCGTCCGCGGTGGATTTGCCCGTTTGCTCGGGGTCGCCCCATACCCCCAGGTAATCGTCCCATACCTGGAAGGCCAGGCCCAGGGCTTCCCCAAACTCCCGGAAGGCCCGGCGTCGCGTTTCTTCCACCCCGGTCAGCAATGCGCCGATGTCCGCGGCCGCGGCCAGGAGCGCGGCCGTCTTACCCCGAATCATGGTCAGGTAGTCCTCCACGGTGACCCGGTCCCGGACTTCGAAACTCAGGTCCAGCACCTGCCCCTGGACCAGGGCCACGCACGCCCGGGCCAGCACCTGCACGGCTTCCAGGCTGCGGGCCGGGCCGAAGGTTTCCTGCAAGGGCGCCAGCACGGCAAAGGCCTGGGCGAAGAGGGCATCGCCGGCGTTGATGGCCTGGGCCGGACCCCACAGGGACCATACGGTGGGGCGGCCCCGCCGGGTGCGGCTTTGGTCCTGGATGTCGTCGTGGATGAGGGAGAAGTTGTGGACCAGTTCCACGGCCACGGCCGCGGGCAGGGCCTGGTGCCACCAGCCTCCCGCGGCTTCGTGCACCAACAGCAACACCAGGGGCCGGACCCGCTTTCCCGGCTTGCCGTTTTCGGCTTTCCAGCCGAAATGATGCGCCACCATCTCGGCCAGCAAGGTGGCCGGGTGTTCCTTCCAGGGGGCGAGGGCCTCTTGCAGCCCTTTTTCCAGTTCGGGCAGGATGATTTTGCGAAACACAGCCAGGGGAGGGCGCGTGGTGCTCATGGTTTCCTTTCCATAGCGAAGGTGTGGTGAACAGGTCAAACCCGTTTCAGGGGGGCCTGGCGAAGGGCCGCGAGGTTGGCCGCGGCCACCGAAAACATAGTGACGCGAAGTTGGGCTTCCAGCAGGCGCAATTCCCGGACCACGGCTTCGGTGGACAGGGTGGCCGGCCGCAACAAAGGCCCGGCAAAGCCGCCCAGGTCTGCGCCCAGGGCCAGGACTTTGGCCAGGTCCACCCCGGTGCGCAGGCCGCCCGAGGCGAAAACGGGCAGGTGGGGCACCGCCTGTTTCACCTGCACCAGGCTTTCCGCGGTAGGGATGCCCCAATCGACGAACACTTCGGCCAGGCGGCGGTGCCATTCGGTGGGCGCACGGTGCATTTCCACCTGGCTCCACGAGGTGCCGCCGGCACCGGCCACGTCGATGGCGGCCACGCCGGCGTCGGCCAGCATCCGGGCCACCCGGGCTGAGATGCCCCACCCCACTTCTTTCACGACGACGGGCACCTCCAGCGCCCGGCACACCGCCTCGATTTTCTTCAAAAGCCCGGCGAACCGGGTCTCGCCCTCGGGCTGCAGGGCCTCTTGCAAAGGGTTCAGATGCAAAATCAAGCCGTCGGCCTCGATCATGTCCACGGCCCGGCGGCAATGGTCCACGGTGTAACCGTAGTTCAACTGCACCGCGCCCAGGTTGGCGAAGAGCAGGATGTCCGGTGCCCAGCGCCGCACCTGGAAGGAGGCCGCGCGTTCGGGGTGCTCCAGGGCCACCCGCTGGGAACCCACGCCCATGGCCACGCCCACTTCCTGCGCGGCCTCGGCCAGATGCCGGTTCACCCGCTGGGCTTCGGGCGTGCCCCCCGTCATGGAGGAAATCAGAAGGGGCACTTGCAACACGTGGCCGAACACGGATATCCGGGTGTCCACGTCCTCCAGGTTCAGTTCCGGCAGGGCCTGATGCTCGAAGCGATAACGCTCCAGGCCCGTGGTCAGCCCGGAACGCACATCCGCTTCCAGGTTGATGCGGATGTGGTCGGATTTCCGTTCGGAAAGAGGCGTAACTTTTGTCATGGCTCGGTGTTTCCTGAATACGGCAGCATCTTATCAGGGAAAGCCGCGCGGTGTCAAATTCCCCCTTCGAGGAGAGGTACCGATGACCGAACAGGAAGTCTTCGAGAAAATCAAGGAAATCGTCGTGGAATTGCTGGGCGTGGACGAATCCAAGGTGACCATGGACGCTCGTTTCCGCGAGGACCTGGAGGCCGATTCCCTGGACTTGGTGGAACTCATCATGGAACTGGAATCGGTGTTCGGCGCGGAGATTTCCGACGAAGAGGCCCAGAGCATCACCACGGTGGGTGAGGCGGTGCAGTATATCGTGAGCCGGATGCAACAGCAGGCCTCCTGAAGGCGCCCGGCCCCTTGGCGGGGGTGGGCGGGCTTCTGGAGCCCGGGAGGCCGCGCGCGGGCGCGTGGCGTCCTCTCGGACGGTTCGGGTCGTATACGAAAAGCGGACGGTCCCAGCCAGACCGTCCGCTTTTGCGCGCTCCAGGGAGTGCCAGGCCCTCGCAGGGCTGTTCGGTTTACCCGCGAGAGAGTTCCCGCGCGATGATGTAGCGCTGGATTTCGCTGGTCCCCTCGTAAATCTGGAAGAGTTTGGCATCCCGCATGAGTTTTTCCACGGGATACTCCTTGCTGTAGCCGTAGCCGCCGAAAATCTGGACGGCTTCCGTCGCGGCCCGCATGGCCAGGTCCGCGGCGTAGGCCTTGGCATAGGCCGCGTACATGGTGTTGCGCTTGCCCTGGTCCTTGAGCCATGCGGCCTTCCAGGTAAGCAGCCGCGCGGCCTCGATTTCCATGGCCATGTCCGCCAGTTTGAAGCCGATGGCCTGGTGCTCGATGATGGGCTTGCCGAAGGTGGTGCGGGTACGGGCGTAGTTCAGCGCTTCCTCAAAAGCCCGCCGGGCCAGGCCCACCGCGGCCGCGGCCACGGGCACCCGGGAATGGTCGAAGACCTGCATGGCGATGAGGAAGCCCTGCCCTTCCTGGCCCAGCAGGTTCTCCGCGGGCACTTCCACGTTTTCCAGCACCACTTCGGCCGCGGGCGAGGCCTTTTGCCCCATCTTGGGAATGGGATTGCCCACCTTGACGCCCCATTCCTTCTCCACGATGAAGGCAGAGATGCCCGCATACCGGTCTTGGTCGGTGCGGGCGAAAACCACGAAGATTTCCGCGACGGGCGCGTTGCTGATCCACATCTTGGTGCCGTTAAGCACGTACACGTCCCCCTTCTTTTCCGCGGTGGTCCGAATTGCGGCCACGTCGGAGCCCGCGTCGGGTTCGGTGATGGCGTACGCGGCCAGGGTGCCCTCGGCCATGCGGGTCAGGTATTTCTGCTTTTGCTCCTCGGTGCCGAAGAGGATGATGGGCAGGGCGGCCAGGGAATTCACCCCCAGCGCGGTGCCGATGCCGGTGCAGGCCCAGCCCAGTTCCTCCGCCAGGATGGATTCTTCCAGCAGGCTCATGCCCGGGCCGCCATATTCTTCGGGGATGTTGGGACTGAACAGGCCATAGTCAATGGCCTTTTCGATGATGGGCCAGGGGAATTCCCCGGTTTCGTCGTAGTGCTCGGCCACGGGTTTGACCTCTTTCTCCGCGAATTCGTGGGCCAAATCCCGCAACATGCGTTGTTCTTGGGAAAGTTCAAAGCCGATCATGGTGTGCCTCCTTTGGGAAGGGGTCAGTTGTCAGTGGTCAGTGAACAGTGGACAGTGGACAGTGGTCAGTGGTCAGTGCGTCGGTGGTCGGTCAGTCGATGGTTGGCAGTTAACTGTCGACTAACGACCGACGACCATCGACCAACGGCCGACGACAACGGACAACGTCACGCGAGCAGGCCCAGGGTGCGCAGGGCCTCGGCCAGGGACGGCAGGGGGTCCTGCCACAACCAGGGCACGAAAAGCCGGAATCCGGGCAGGGCCTGGGACGTATACCAACCCTGTTCGTCCGCGGAACGGCGCTCATAGCGGCCATCGGAAGCCAAAACGTAGAAGTCGGCCCGCTCCAGTTCGGGGTCAATGAGCCAGTATTCCGGTACGCCGGCCATTTCATATTCCGCGAATTTGATGCCCCGGTCCCGCAACCGGCTTTCTGGGGAAACCACCTCCACCACCAGGTCTGCAGGGCCGTCCAGGTACGTGGCTTTGAGGCGCTCCAGGTGCTCCCGGGCCACGAAGAGGATGTCCGGCTCTCGGGCGGTGTCCGGGCCCAGGCGCATGAGGAAGGGGGCAGAAAGCACCCGGCCCAGGCCAAAATACTCGGCGAAGAAACGCAGAAGCGCGGTCAGGAAGTTCACAAGGTCTTGATGGCGCAACGAAGCCGGGGACATCACGTACACCTCCCCGCGTTCCAGTTCGGCCCATACGTCTTCATCCCCGTATTGGTTCAGGAATTCCTGGAAGGTCAGCCGTTCACGGGTTATGGTGGTGGTCATAAGCCCTCCCGAGCAGGTGCCGGAGCGTCTGGGTCATCCTGCGCCTCCGGGGCGTTGAGGGCCCGGGCCAGGCGGATGTCCACGTCCAGGCCTTCCCAGGGATCCTGGAGTGGCCAGGTCCGGGCCGCGCGGGCCTGCATGAGCATCGCGTCCAGGATGCGCAATGCTTCGTCCGGGGAAAGGCACTGGGACCGGGCCCATTCCGCCTCCCACGCGGCCCATCGCTGCCAGGAGTCTTTGGGCCGTCGCGCCGCGTCCTGCTCCCTGGTAGGCATGTTCCCGGCTCCTTGGGTTACCGCCGCAAATTCTCGAAGATGCCGGCCGCGCCCATGCCGCCGCCGATGCACATGGTGACCATGCCGTAGCGGGCCTTGCGCCGGGCCATTTCGTGGAGCAGGGTCGCGGTGAGTTTCGCGCCCGTCGCGCCCAGGGGATGCCCCAGCGCGATGGCCCCGCCGTTCACGTTGACCCGGTCTTCATCCATGCCCAGTTGCCGGATGACGGCCAGGCTCTGCGCGGCAAAGGCTTCGTTTAGTTCAATCAGGTCGATATCCTCCAGTTTCAGGCCCGTACGCTTGAGAACCTTAGGGATGGCTTCCACCGGGCCGATGCCCATGATTTCCGGCGGAACCCCGGCCACCGCAAAGCCCACGAAGCGGGCCATAGGCTCCAGGCCCAATTTGCGCACCATCTCCCCGCTCATGACCACGGCCGCGGCCGCGCCGTCGTTCATGGGCGAGGAGTTGCCCGCGGTCACCGTGCCGTTGACCCGGAACACGGGCTTGAGCCGGGCCAGAGCCTCCATGCTGGTGTCCCGTCGCGGGCTTTCGTCCACTTTGAACACCTTGTCGATGACGATTTCGTTGCCGTACTCGTCCACGAAACGCTCTTTCACGTGCAGGGGGACGATTTCCTCCTCGAATTTGCCCGCGTCGATGGCGGCAATGGCCTTTTGATGGGAGCGCAGCGCGAACGCGTCCTGGTCTTCCCGGGAGATGCCGAACTTCTCGGCCACGTTCTCCGCGGTGTTGCCCATGCTGATGTAGGCCTCGGGCATTTCGAAAATCATCTCCCGATGGGGGTCGTAATAAAAACCCGTCATGGGAACCAGGCTCATGCTCTCCACGCCCCCAGCCACGATGACGTCGGCATCGCCGAAGGCAATGGCATGGGCCGCGGTGGCAATGGCCTGGAGGCCGGAGGAGCAAAAGCGGTTGAAGGTAGCCCCGGGCACGGAAACGGGCAGCCCGGCCCGGAGCACGATGAGCCGACCTACGTTGAGGCCCTGAGGCCCCTCGGGAAAGGCGCAGCCCATGATGACGTCGTCGATCATTTCCGGCTCCAGTCCCGGCACGCGGCGGATGGCTTCCTTGACCACCGCAGCGGCCATGTCTTCCGGTCGATAGTTGCGCAGGGTGCCCTTTTTCGCCCGTCCCACCGCGGTGCGTACCGCGCTGACGATGTACACATCGGTTTTGCGAGTCATGAGAGGACCTCCTTGGGATAAGTGGTCAGTGGTCAGTACGTCAGCGGTCAGCAAGTCAGCGGTCGGCTGGCGGCTGACGGCTCACCGCTGAACGCTCATTCCAGCGTCACGCCCGCCTCCTCCAAAAGGGTGGGCAGGTGCAGGGTCAGGTCTTCCACCACCAGGGGCACGGGCCGGATCCAGCGGTCCAGCACCCAGGGCTGGTCGGGTCGGGCATCCAGTACCCGCCGGTCCCGGGTGGTGAACCAGACCACCTGCCGCACCCCCGCGGCCAAAAGGTCGTCCACCTTCTCTCGGATGTACCATTCCATCTGCCCCTCATACCGGCTCAGGTCCGCCTTGGTGTCCACTTCAACCACCAGCAGGGGCGGAACCGTGGTCATACGGTCGGGCAGGCCTTCGGCCTCCAGTGCCCGGCGTTCGAAGACCGCAATATCCAGGTTGCGCCACGTACGCGGTGCAATCTGGAAGCCGATTTCGTTGTACAGAACTAAATAGCGAGTCACGTCCAGCATCTTATGGAAAAAGCGCACAATCAGGTCGATGAGCAGGGCTTGCAATACGCTGCTTCCCATAACCGCCTCCAGGGGCAGTTCCCCGCGCAGGACCTTTTCGTAGTCTCGGTAATAGATGGGCCGACCGCGACGCATCTCGTAGACCAGCGCGCGGGGCACCTTCTTGCGTCGGGTTTTGGCTTTCGGCTGTTGGACCTGTACTTCGGGTTGGGCCAGAGTCATCCGAACCTCCAAATCCGTCGATCTTTACGCAACCACGCGAACGCGTTTTTCTTTTCGCTCATAAAGCACTTTGCTTTTTTCAAGACCTCTTCTCGAAAGAAAGGCCGTGAACGAATGAGCCGTTGAAATTCTCGCGGGGTGTAAATGAAAAGATCGAGACTCTCCCGCGGGTCCAGCAAGACATAGGCTTCTTCCAAGCGATCCAGGAAAGGCTTGTCCGAATCGGCCACAACCAAAAGGTCAATGTCCGAATCTTCGTGGAAGCGCCCTTGTGCCAGAGAACCGAACAAAATGATGCGTTCCGGACGATAGTGACGCACCAGCAAATCCATATAGCGACGAAGTTCCCGATCCAAGGCTTTCCTGCGTTCACGTAGATGCGTCCTTTCCACCATGCTTGCCCTTCCAGGCGTTATTTTTGGGTAGG
Source organism: Anaerolineales bacterium (assembly GCA_026996855.1). Classification (GTDB taxonomy): domain Bacteria; phylum Chloroflexota; class Anaerolineae; order Anaerolineales; family DRMV01; genus S139-71. The sequence continues at coordinate 3,024 of JALWJZ010000093.1, read as the reverse complement.
GGAAGGCCGTGCCTTCCCCTACCCCCGGTTTCGTTCAATTCCGCAACGGCTTGCGGTGCTTCAGGATGTGCCACATGCGCTCCTGGGTCTTGGGTTGTTGGGCCAGTTCCAGGAAGACTTCCCGCTCCAGGTCCAGCAGGTCGTCCTCGGTCAGGTACGAGGGGCCGGTGACCCGGTCGCCGCCAGTGAGCACATAGGCCAGTTTCTGGGCCAGATAGTACTCGTATTCGGTGATGTACCGGCCCTCTTTCATGTTGTAGGCCATGGAAATCAAGGCCGCGCGCGCGTCGGGGCCCAGCACGTAGATGGCGTTCTTGTAAGGCGGCGGCATGTACCCTTCCTCGTACAGCCGGATGACCTCTTGCTTGGCCACGTGGAAGCGGCGCTCTGCGTTCATGACCACCGGCGCATGGGGGTACAGGTAGCCGAACTCCTTGGCTTCCAGCGCGCTCAGGGCCACCTTGGCGGTGCCGATTTGCTCAAAGGCTTTGGCCAGGAAAGGCAGCACCTCCGAGGGATGCTCGTTGGCCGCGCTTTCCGCGGCCCAGGCCACCATGCGCATGCAGCCACCGCCCGCGGGAATAAGACCCACGCCCATTTCCACCAGCCCGATGTAACTCTCCACCGCGGCCACGGGGTTGGGGGAAGCCATCATGAGTTCCACACCGCCGCCCAGCACCCGGCCGTGCACTGCGACCACCACGGGCTTGTGGAAGTAGTAGATGCGTTGCATGGTCTTCTGGAATTCCCGCACCACCTCGTCCAGGTTTTCCATGGACTGGATGATTTCCAGCAAGTTGGCACCGTTGCTGAAGTTGCGGCCGTCGTTGGCGATGACCAGCCCGCGGAAGTCGCCATCGCCCACCATGTCCAGGGCCTTGTGGATGCCCTCGATCACGCTGCGGCCCAGGGTGTTCCCCCGGGAGTGGAACTCCAACAGGGCCACGCCGTCGCCCATGTCCACCAGGGTGGTGTCCGGGTTCTGCCAGAGGACCCGGTCCTTTTGCTTCAAGAAGTAGGCCAGGGGGATTTCGTCGGCCGGGGGCGGGTCTTCCTGATAGCCCGCGCCGTAGACGTAGGTCTTTTGCTCCGGCCCAAAGCCCAGGTAGAAGGATTTGGCGCCCTTCGCGGGCATTTCTTCTTTCACCCATTCGGGCATGGGCTCGCCCGCGGCCTCGGCATCCTGGATGACCCGCTCGAAGCCCAGGATGTCCCAGGTCTTGAAGGGGCCGTAGGTCCAGCCGAAGCCCCACATCATGGCCCGGTCCACGTCCGCGGGCTTCTCGGTGATTTCGGGGATGCGCCGGGCCGAATAGGCCAGGAGGGAGAGGAAGTGGCTCCGCACGAACTCGCCGATGCGCCCTTCGTCCGCGTACAGGGCCTTGAGGCGCTCGTCCAGGTCCTTGATGGCCTCGTACTTTTCCAGACCGGGCAGGTCCTTTTCTTTGGGCGGCTCGTACTCCAATGTCTGGAAGTTGATGGACCAGATTTCGCCGTTGGGCATCTTCTTGTAGAAGCCGGCCTTGGTCTTTTCACCCAGCAGGCCCTTTTCCACCATTTTGCGCACCACTTCGGGGATGCGGAACATCTCCCGCTTTTCGTCGTGGGGCACGTTTTCGTAAAGGTTGTCGGCCACGTGGATGAGGGTGTCCAGGCCCACCAGGTCCGCGGTGCGGAAGGTGGCGCTGCGAGGACGGCCCAAAAGCCGACCGGTGAGCGCGTCGATTTCCTCGATGGTGTATTTACCTTCCACCGCCAAATGCAGGGCCTGGAGCATGCCGTACAGACCGATGCGGTTGGCGATGAAGTTGGGCGTGTCCTTGGCGATGACGATGCCCTTGCCCAGGAGCACCCGGCCGAACCACATCATACGTTCCAGCACGTCCTGGCGGGTGTCCTTGGTGGGGATGAGTTCCAGGAGTTTCAGGTAGCGGGGTGGGTTGAAGAAGTGGGTGCCCAGGAAGCGACGGCGGAAGGGCAGGCGCCGACCTTCCACGATTTTGTGCACAGGCAGGCCGCTGGTGTTGGTGGACACCACCGCGTCGCGGCGGGCCACCTTCTCCACCCGAGCCATGAGTTGCTGTTTGATGTCCAGCCGTTCGACGACCGCCTCGATAATCCAGTCGGCCTCCCGCAGGCGGTCGAAGTGTTCGTCGAAGTTGCCCAGGCGAATTCTCCGGGCGGCTTTTTGGGTATACAGCGGATTGGGCTGCAACTTCAACATGCGTTTGAAGTTGGCCTCCACAATGGCGTTCTTGTTCTCACCTTCGGCCGCGATGTCCAGCAAATCCACCTGCAAGCCCGCGCCGGCCAGCAGAGCCGCGATTTGCGCGCCCATCACGCCAGCACCCAACACGGCCACACGTCGAAAGGGTCGGTATCCGGTCATGTCGTCCTCTCCCTTCGGGAATGGAGTGATGCGAAACGTAGTTCCCCGACATCGTGGCAAGGAACGTCCATTTTGATGGTAGCATATCCACCACGCTTTGGAAAGATAAACCCGCGTGACAAATGGCCGGGGTATCCCACCGGTGAGGGTCGGATACCCCGGTTTGATTCCGGCAAAAGTTGGATGGGAGCGAAGGCGATTTCTGGAAAGGTGTGAAGCCACCCGCTAAGGCGCTCCGAACAGGGCCACGAAGTAGCAAACCCCGGCGGCACAGGCCGCACCCGCCCCCACGTGCTTCATGGCTTCGTGCAGAATGTTGCTTCGATGTCCCTCGCTTCCCATCCAGCGACCCACGATGCCCGTATTCGCGGGCCCGTTGCCTACATTTTCAGCCAATATGGACGCGGAGTAGCCGTACCGGGCCGCCCGGTCGGCCGGTGAAGAACCATCGCACCCGGTATGGGTGACCCGCCCTGTTCGCGCCATACACAGGGCCTGCTCCCGGGCCGCGTTCACCAAAGCCGAATGAGCGTTCAGAGGCGGCAGGCCATTTTGCTGACGGTAAGAGTTGATGGCGGCCATCACGCCCTGGGCCAGGTCGGGCCGTTCCACCACCTGCGGGGGCGGGGTGGGCG
>JALWJZ010000092.1 GCA_026996855.1 Anaerolineales bacterium | reverse complement strand
CCACCAGAAAGGAGCGAACCTTCATGTCGAGGTGTTTTCCTTTCCCGAAAGATGTGGTGTCTTGCGCAGTTTCACCGGACGGGTTCGACGGCTGACCCGGATATTAAGCAACTCCACGAAGAAAGAAAAGGCCATGGCAAAATAGGCGTAATTCTTCAGGTGCAGTTCTTCGGCCTTTTCCGGTATCCAGCCTTCGATGATGAGCAGCGCGCCAATGAGTACCAGGAAGGACAGGGCCAGCATTTTCATGCTGGGATGTCGCTCCAGGAAGCGGTTGATGGCGTCCACCGCTACCACCATGATGCCCGCGGCCACGAGAATGGCCGTGACCATGACCCAGTACTGTTTGGCGATGCCCACCGCGGTGATGACCGAATCCAAAGAGAAAACCAGGTCGATCAGGGCTACCTGAACCAACATGCTCCTCAGGGAAAGGTGGGTCGGTGGCCCATGGCCGTGCTGGTTGTTTTCCCCTTCCAGTTTGGCGTGAATTTCATGGGTGGCTTTGGCCAGCAGAAAGAGGCCTCCGCCCAACAGCACCAAGGAGCGGTAGGTGAGGGCGTGCCCAAACACTGTGAAAGCCACGGTATGACGCAGGCGTTGAATCCAACTAAGGACGGTGAGGAGAATCAAGCGGCTGACCACGGCGATGCCGATGCCCAGTTTTTGGCCCAGTCCTTGCTGCCGGGCCGGAAGTCGTGAGGCCAGAATGGTGATGAAAATGATGTTGTCGATGCCCAGCACCACCTCCAGCACGGTGAGGGTGAGCAGGGCCACCAGTGCGTCCGGGGTGATTTCCACGGTTGCCTCCCGTTTCCTGTGTTGGGGTTGAAGCAAGTATACCAACGCTCGAGACAAGGGGAAAATTCTCCTATGGGTACCGCCCTCTTCGGGGCGGACAGGGAGGATACGGTATACTTGGAGACACCGGTCAACGAAGTTTTGCACGAAAGGAGGCGGAACCATGGGGCGCTTTGCCTTCGAGCACTTGTTGGGTGAGGAACACCGCATGATTCGCGATGCCGCGCGTGAATTCGCGCAGGAAGTCATTGCCCCGGTGGCGGCCAAGTACGACGCGGAGGAGCGCTTCCCTCTGGAAACGGTGCGCAAGATGGGCGAAATGGGTTTCATGGGCATCGAAGTGCCCGAGGAATACGGGGGCGCGGGCATGGACACCCTGGCCTACGTACTGGCCCTGGAGGAAATATCCAAGGTGGATGCTTCCCATGGCACCATCATGTCCGTGAACAACTCCCTGTTCAACTTCGCCATCATGACCTTTGGCACCGAGGAGCAGAAGCGTAAGTACGTAACCCCCGTGGCCTCGGGCGAGGCCATTGGCGCTTACGCGTTGACCGAACCATCCTCCGGCTCCGACGCGGCCAACATGCGCACCCGAGCCGTGCGCAAGGGCGACGTGTACGTCCTGAACGGACGCAAGGCCTGGATCACCAACGGCACGGTGGCCGACTATTTCATCGTCTTTGCTATGACCGACCCGGAGAAGAAGCACAGGGGCATCACCGCGTTCATCGTGGAAGGCGACCGGCCCGGTCTCCTTCGTGGTAAACAGGAAGAGAAGTTGGGCATTCGGGCTTCGGCCACGTGCGAAATTTCCTTTGAAGACCTGGAAATTCCGGTGGAAAACCGCCTGGGCGAGGAGGGCCAGGGCTTCAAGATCGCCATGACCGTGCTGGACGCCGGGCGCATCGGTATTGCCGCCCAGGCCCTGGGCATTGCCGAAGCCGCGTACGAGGCCAGCCGGCAATACGTGCAGGAACGTCAGGCCTTTGGTCGCCCCATCGGCGAGTTCCAGGGTACGGGGTTCAAGATTTCCGACATGAAGATGCGCATCGAAGCCGCGCGGGCCTTGATGTACAACGCGGCTCTGGCCAAGGAACGAGCCAAGACCACGGGCGAGCGGTACACCCTGGAGGCCTCCATGGCCAAACTGTTCGCATCGGAAACGGCCATGTTCTGCGCCTGGGCCGCGGTGCAAATCCACGGCGGCATGGGCTATTCCAAGGAATTGCCGGTGGAACGTTACTTCCGGGACGCCAAAATCACCGAAATCTACGAAGGCACCAGCGAAATCCAGCGGCTGGTCATTGCGCGGCTGGAAACGGGCCTGCGCATGTTGTGAAAACCGCTACCCCCTTTCCGAGGGTGGTCACCGGCCAATGCAAAGACGGGGTTTGAACCGCCATGCGGGATGTCATCGAGATTCGCGACCTGCTCCTGCGCACCATCATCGGCGTCAACGACTGGGAGCGTAAAGACCGGCAGGACGTGCTCATCAACCTGCGCCTCTTCACCGATACGCGAAAGCCCGGGCGTACCGACCGCATCGAGGATGCGCTCAATTACCGCACCCTGACCAAACGGGTCATCGCGCTGGTGGAAGGCTCCCGGTTCTTCCTGGTGGAGAAACTGGCCGAGGAAATCGCGCGCCTCTGCGTGCAGGAGTTCGGCGTGGAGGAAGTGGAGGTTTCGGTGGAAAAGCCGGGAGCCTTGCGTTTTGCTCGCTCCGTGGGGGTGCGTATCCGGCGTCGGGCCGCGGATTTCGCGGAGGATGCCGAGGAAGCGTCCCCTGCATCCGGCACCGGGACCGGGTAATCCGCACCAAACAGGACGAACCCCGATGCCTCTGGTCGTCGTCGTCATGGGTTCCAACATCGCGGCGGAACACCACCTGCCCCAAGCCATGCGAGGTTTGAAGGAAACGGTGGGCCGCCCGTTACGGGTTTCTCGGGTCTACGAAACCCCGCCGGTGGGCGCACCGGGAACGCCCTGGTTTCTGAACGCCGCGGTGCTGCTGGAAACGGACAGGAGCCTCTCTGCCGTGCGCATGGCCCTGCGCCGCCTGGAAAGCCGTCTGGGCCGGGTGCGCACCCAGGACCCCAACGCACCCCGCACCATCGACCTGGACCCGGTGCTGTGGCGAGACGCGGCCGACGCACCCGTTCGGGTGCTGGCCATGCGGGACCTCTTGCAATACGCCCACACCGCCATCCCCGTGGCCGAGGTGGTGCCCGACTGGCCCTTCCAGGGCAGGCCTTTGCGGGACTGGGCGCGGCGCTTCCAAACTCAGGCCCGGGGCTTCCGCTTGCGTCCCGAAGTGCACGCCCTCCTTCTCCGCTGGGTGGAAGGCGCGGCTCGAGACGCATCCGGTACGTGAAGGACGCACGTGCATCCGCTCCCCTCAAGCAGGTGGGCCGAATTGGAAAACGTTGCCGTCGGCGGGGAGACCCTGACCCGCCGACGGCAACTTCCAAACACCGTGGCGCGATGTGAAATCCATTGCCGCAAGCGCCTCGCACCCCTTGATTTGCGCCTTCGACTTCGGCAAAATCGCGGCATCACAAACAAGGTCCATCTTTCTCCGCAGGAGGATTTGTATGGCCTGGGAACGCGCCCATGTGGATGCCGAATGGCCGGTCGAGGCCATTGCCGAACACATCCAGGCTCTGCTGAGCCTGTTAGGCGAAGACCCCACCCGGGAAGGTCTTCAGGAAACCCCGATCCGGGTGGCGCGCATGTTCGCCGAGTTGACCTCCGGGTACCGGGTCGATCCGGAGAAACTGATTAACGAGGCCCTCTTCACCAGCGATTACGACGGCATGGTGCTGGTGCGGTCCATGGAGTTTTACAGCCTGTGCGAGCACCATCTCCTGCCCTTTTTCGGCACGGTGCATGTGGCCTATGTGCCCAACGGCAAAATCATCGGGCTTTCCAAAATCCCCCGCATCGTGGACATGTTCGCCCGCCGGCTCCAGGTGCAGGAACGACTGACCGAGCAGATTGCCAACTTCCTGGAGGAAGTGCTGGAACCCAAAGGGGTGGCCGTGGCCATCGACGCGGCCCATCTGTGTGCCATCATGCGGGGGGTGCGGAAAGAACAGGCTCGCATGGTCACCCAAGTGGTGCGGGGCGTCTTTCGTGAGGACCTCAACCTGCGGCAGGAATGGCGGGCCTGGATTCAGCAGACGGCTTCGCCGGTGCCCTGGCTCCCCGGTGGCGTTTCTTGAGACGGCCGGGAAGCGGGTACCGGGTTTTTCCCCGGAGAAGACGGGCAAGGCACCTCAAAGCCCCCTGCGTTATCGGTCGCGTCGGGCAAAACATCCTCTTCCACCCAGGTGATGATGTTTCCAGGGAGAAGGCACAATGCATGAAGGCATGAGGACCCGTTTCGTCATCGGCATTGCCGGGGGAAGCGGTTCGGGCAAGACCACCCTGGCCCGGCTCATCATGGAGCGCATCGGGCCGGAGTCCATCGCCTTCCTCCCCCACGACGCCTATTACCGGGATTTCTCCCACCTGCCACCGGAAGAACGCCTGCAGGTCAATTACGACCATCCCAACACCCTGGAGACGGAACTCCTCATCGAGCACATTCGAGCTCTGCAAGCAGGGAAAGCGGTGGACCGCCCCCTGTACGACTTCACGACCCACGCCCGACGGCCCGAAACGGTTCGGGTGGAACCCCGCCCCATCTTGCTGGTGGAAGGTATTTTGGTGCTGGCCGAACCCGCGCTACGTCGCCTGTTCGACTTGAAACTGTACGTGGATACCGACCCGGATATCCGCTTCATCCGCCGGTTACAGCGGGACGTGCGCGAACGCGGTCGTACGCCGGAGATGGTCATCGAGCAGTACATGCGCACGGTGCGACCCATGCATCTGGAATTCGTGGAACCCTCCAAACGCTATGCCGACCTCATCGTGCCCGAGGGAGGCCTGAACACCGTGGCCCTGGAAGTCATCGTGGCCCGCATTCGAGACCGCATCGCCGCGGCCCGTGCGGAAGACGCAACGAGGGCTTGAGAAAACGTTTCTCAAGCCCTCGAGACAAACAACGTGCAGGAAGAGCCCAATCCCGGGTTCCCCGAGATGGCTGGGCGTTTTTACGGCCCGACCACGCGAAAACTTCGCCGGGCCACGATTTTCTGACCTTCGTGCTCCGCCACGGCCTCGATGAAAATCTTGCCGGTGTAGCCCTCCGGGAGCCGATAGGGGAACCGGATTAGGCCCATCTCGTTGGAAGCCCTGGACAGGGAGTCCAGGGCTTCCCCGGATTCATCGGACAACACGATTTGAACCGGTACGTTGGCCAGGGGTTTGTATTGGGTATCGGTGACCAAAATGGTAATGTGTTGGGTGTCTCGGGCGGTCAGCACCGGCTTCTCGACCACCACCTTGAGGCGCAAAGGAACCTGGTTTGCGAATTCCGTGTCCGGCCCGGCTTGAGGCGCGTTCTTCTGGACTTGCGCCCACGCAGTACGCCCCCAGTCATCCAGGATGATACGGTACCGAGCCTGGTAATCGAACAACATACGAGCGTTTTCGAAGTCTTGGTACACCCGCAACCCATCGGTCTCGATGGGCCCCAGGGGATTTCCAAAAATCTGCACGCCGCCGAATTTCTCGAACACATCTAAAAAGGCATAGCAAACAAGGTGCTCGCCCACTTGCTTGCATTCCCAAGTCTGGGCCTGTTCCAAGTAAGGCTTCCCCCGCATTCGGAAATAGTACCCCAGCGCTTCCGGTCGAATCCGACCGCCGGAATCCATGCGCAACACCATGTGGGTATAGTACTTCTTCCATCCCTCACCCGATTTCACCACCGCGCCCAACGGCTCTCCTAAGAGGAATTGCGGATCGGGGAGGCTCTGGGCAAACTGTCGAAAGGCTTCCTCCGCGGCTTCCGCGGTAATTTCACCGCGAGGCGGTGTATACACCGGCGTGACCTCGGGAGCAGCGCACGCCGCCAACCCCATCACAAGCCCAACCAAGACGACCAAGAACATCAGGAAACGTTTATGGCATACCATGTTCCACTCCGTTCCACAAAAGCGGGATCAAACGTTCCGGCACCATCACCCACAATGTGCGTTCCCGGGAAACGCGAACCAACACGGTTCCATACGGGGTGTCGTCCCACCGATATTCGCCTCGGGATTCGGTGCTTGGCGGGCCAAAGCGGGCTTGCGCATAGGTCAAAAAGGCATCCCCGAATTCCTCGCCGTCTTGGGGGGTATCCCAACGGATGTCCATGAAGAAAACCGTTTCCTCGGTTTGGGGATGGCGATAAATGGCATAAGCGTCGCCTCCCCATCCCTCGGCAGCATCTTGGGCCACTGCCTTGCGTAAACGCCAATTGGGTTCCTGCCCATACCGGAGGACCAGGTAAATCCAGAGTTCGCCCAAAGCGTTGTATTCCACCACGGGTTCCCATCCCTCACCCAGCAGTTGCGGCAGGTCGGGCAGGTCCACTTTGCGCGGTTTGTCGTGGGGATAACGCTCCGGATGCAGAATTTGTTCCGTGGAAACCGGAGGATTGGCATAAGCCTGGTTGATGGCCTCCCAACCACCCTGGTCGTACAGGTGTTCCACGAAGGCCAGTCCCTTTTCGTAAGGGAAGAACAAATCTTCCTTGAAGAACGCAGGGGCCTCGTCCAAAACCGGATTCTCCAAATTCTGATAGTATTTGCGGATGGCTGCCTGCTCCTTGGGGGTGGCTTTGGTCCAGAACCAGGCCAGTTCCACAAAGGAGGCTTCCCCTTCCACCAGAGCCTTCACGCCCGCGCAGTATTCGGTGTCCTTTTTGCACGTTTCTTCGTCGAGTTTCAACCCCTGGTCCAAATCCCAGTACTGGTCTTGCAAAGCGTGCATGTACTCGTGGGCGTAGGTCAGGCGGGCGTGGGGTGGGAACCCCTGTTCGGCGACGATGTACATTTTCTCTTCCTCATCGTCGTAGAAGCCGGCGATGACGTCGGTGTACAAATCCAGATAGAAGTTGTACAGGTCGAAATCCCGATTCAGCAAGCCCAACAACCACAGTTCCAGTACGTCCTCTTGCGCACTTTCCGGAGTCATGTCTTCAAAGAAATCTTCTTCCACGATTTTGCGTAACTCTTCCTGAGTCAAAAATTCCCGTTCCACCGGACGCTTGGGCGGCAGACTTCGGATTTCGGCCACCTCTTGTTCGATTTCTTCCATGCGTTTCAACAATCGCGGCGAGAGGGGGATTTCGGAGGTCTCGGGTGTAGACGTCTTGGCCGGCGTGGCGGTGGGCCGTGCGGGTGGAAACGTCGCTTCCGCGTTCGGTGTGAAGGTGGGGGATAGGGGAGGTCCTGTGGTTGCGCTGGCGGTTTCCCTCTGGTTGACAAAAAACACGACCCCCCCGACTGTGGCAAGGCCACAGTACAGCATGCACGTGATACCAAGGAAAAGCAACACCAACGCCCAAAGGCCGTTGGGAAAACGCTTCATGGGAAGAACCCCAACTCAAAAAGTTCGAAATCAAACTTTCATTGGTAATTGTAGCAAAAATTCGGAAGCGCGGAGGAGACCAAAGATGAAAATTAGATGAAAGAGTATAATACGCACCATGATAAAGCGTTGGCCCCCTCCCGAAGCCCTGGTTTTGGTGGCCCTGCTCCCCCGGCCGCGTGACCTGGCAATCGCTCGCGCGCTGGGCTGGTATCGTATTCCTGTGGCCACCGCTCCCCGTTTGCTCACCGTGGACTACCTGGCCTTTTACCAGCCCGCCTCCTTTGGCCCCGAACGGCGATGGCGCATCGAGTACACGGCTCCCCTTTTGGGCCATGAACTGGTCACTCGAAAGGAACTGTTTCGAGATGAACCCCACCACCCGCGAGCCGAGGAGTGGTATTACAAACTGCAATTGGGGCCGCTGGAACAACTTCCCCAGCCCATCGTGGCCGGGCGCTGGCGTCGGGTCACCTTTTTCTACACTACCGGGGAACGCATGCGGCAGGCGCGCACCCTCAACGACCTGGTCCTCCAGGGCGGGGAACGGCGCACGGTGTGGCGCACCTTGCGGGAGCGGGCTCGGGAGTCAACCGCTTACCGGGCCCTTCCTGAAGAGCCGCCGCCCGAGGTGTGGGCCCTGCTCGCGGCGCTGACGTTGCAACGAGGCGAGGACGAGGCCTCATGAAAGACGGCTTCTCCATGGAGCAGGCCTTGCAAGACCTGGGTCTGGAAGTGTATACCGACCCGGCCCGGCGCCTGGTCTACGGCTTCGATGCCTCACCTTTGCAAGGCGAAGTCCAGGCCGTGGTCTTTCCCCGGACGCTGGAGGAAATCCAGCGTCTGGTGCAATGGGCCGGGAAACACCGGGTTCCTCTTGTTCCGCGCGGGGCCGGTACCGGCTTGGCCGGGGGCGCGGTGCCCCACACCGGGGGCGTGGTGGTGGCCATGACACGCTGGCGTCGGGTCCATCAATTGCATCCCAAGACGCGTTTCCTGGAAGCCGACATAGGCCTGACCAACCTGGAAATCGACCGATTGGCTGCCCGTTACGGCCTGCACTATCCGCCCGACCCTTCCAGCCAACGCGTTTCCCTCATTGGGGGAAACCTGGCCACCAATGCGGGTGGTCCCCGTTGCTTCAAATACGGCGTCACCGCCGCGTACGTGCTGGGCCTGGAAGGCGTGGCCGGAAGGGGTGAGGTGGTGCGCTTTGGCGGCCCGGTGTACGACGCGCCCGACTTGGCCCTGGCCGATTTGTGGATAGGTAGTGAGGGCACCCTGGGGATTGTCACGCGGGTCTGGCTGCGTCTGGTTCCCCGCCCCCCCGCGGTACGCACTTTGCGGGTGGCCTTCCCGTCGCTGGAGGACGCGGGCCGGGCGGTATCCGCGGTGGTGGCCGCGGGGCTGGTGCCGGCGGCCCTGGAGGTCATGGACCGGCAGATGGTGAATATGGTGGAAGCGGCTTATCACCTGGGGCTGCCCACCGATGCCGGCGCGTTGCTCCTGCTGGAGGTGGACGGGGCCGAACCGGCCCTGGAGCCGCAAATCGAAGCGGTAATACCCTTGCTGCTCCGCCACCGCGGATACGACCTGCGCCTGGCCCGTTCCGAGGCCGAGCGCGCGGCCCTGTGGAAGGCCCGGAAAAGCGCCGCAGGGGCCTTCGCCCGCCTGGCCCCGGCCTTTTACCTGGCCGATGTGGCCGTGCCCCGCACCCGCATGGCCGCTATGTTCGCGGCCATGGACCGTTTGGCCCAACGCCAGGGCCTGACCGTGGCTTACCTGGCCCATGCCGGGGACGGCAACTTGCACGCGCGCATCGCCGTGCCCCGACCGGACGATGACACCCTGTGGCAACGGGTTTGGGAAACCAGCCACGCCTGGTTGCGTCAGGTGCTGGAGGCGGAAGGCACCATCACGGCAGAACACGGGGTGGGCCTGGAAAAGCGCAAAGCCCTGGCCTGGATGTACGGCGGGAACGAATTGCAGGCCATGGCCCAGGTGAAAGCCGTGTTCGACCCCCAAAACATCCTCAACCCCGGCAAAGTACTGCCCGAACCTTTGCCCCAAGCCCAACCGGTTTCATCTCGGCCGCTGCCCCCAGGGGGCATCTTGCACCCGGAAACCCCTGAAGAAGCCGCGGGTTGGTTGCGCGCGTGCGGGGAGGGAGGGAAGCGAGTGCGCATTGTGGAGAAAGCAGACGCGCCCCCCACATTGGAAAACATCTGCCTGTTGGAGGCCCCTTTGCCAGGGGAAAAGCGCCTGGCTCTGGAGGATTTGTTCCTCACCGTGCCGGCAGGAACACCCCTGGCCCAAATTCACCAGGCCCTGCAAGATACGCCTTTTTTCCTGCCCTTGGCCTCCCCCTGGCCGGAGGCTTCCGTTGGCGCGCTGCTTTCCATGAACGTGAATCCACCGTCCCGCTCCCGCTATGGCGGATGGCGAGAGCACCTGCTGGCCCTGGAGGCCGTCCTGGCCGATGGTCGGGTTTTGCGTTTGGGTCGTCCCGTGGTCAAGGACGTGGCCGGATACGCGCTGCCCCGAGCCTTCGTCGGTTTGCGGGGTGCGCTGGGCCTGGTCACCCAGGTGACCCTGAAAGTGCACCCTCGACCCCGATCGCGACGCACCTGGTCGTGGTGGGTGGATGGGGAAGACGAGGCCCTCCTTTCCCAGGCTTTGGGGTTGGCCAGGCGGATGCGGCTGGCTTCGGCCTGGCTGCTCCTGCCCGCGGAAGGTGGACTGCGCCTGGTGTACACCGCGGAAGGTTGGGATGATGACGTGGAGGCAGAAGCACGGCAGGTTTTGCAGGCTGCTCACGAACTGGGCTGGGGCCATCCCCACGAAGAAGACAACCCGGGGGAAGCGGCGTGGCGCGCGGTGCTGGCCCATAAGGGGGCCTGGTTGCTTCGGGTGGGCCTTCCCCTGGACCGCTGGCAAGCGGGCTGGCGGGCGAGTCGCTCCTGGCGGCGTGGGGCCTGGGTGCTGGACGTCTTACACGGCCTCCTGTACGTGACCACACCCCCGAAGGGTGCCGGACCCGAGGCGCTGACCCAACTGGCGATGGGCCTGGCCGACCTGGGGGGCTATGTCTACCCGTTGCGGGTGCCGAGGGAGGCCGCAAAAGCCGCGGCCGGCGCGTGGCCCTGCGCGGCGGTGCGGTGGTGGGAAGACCTGCGGTGCCACTGGGACCCCCACGCCGCCCTGATTCCCCCCTGGGAGCCTTTGCATTGGATGGCGGGAGGACGGAGCGAACATGGCGCTTGATGGACCCACTTTGGGAAAGTGGTTCTGGGACGTGAAGGGTGCAGCGTTGCCTTCCAAACAGGCGTGGCAGGGGGTGGGTTTGCTGTGGCAGGTGGAAGTGAGTGGCAACGCCATCTGGCCGAGTACCCAAGACCGGGGGTAGGAGGTGGCCCGGTAGGAGCGGGCGTGGTACAAAGGGGGTGACCAGGGCGAAACGGCCATCCAGGCTTGCGAAGGCCCCCGGCCCATGCTACAATGGGGACGCCGCACGGGCGCGTAGCTCAACTGGCAGAGCAGCGGCCTTTTAAGCCGTTGGTTGGGGGTTCGAGTCCCTCCGCGCCCATTTTTGTCGGGGCGTAGCTCAGCCCGGAGAGAGCGCACGGTTCGGGTCCGTGAGGTCGGCGGTTCAAATCCGCCCGCCCCGACAGGGCAATGCAGGGGTGCCTTCCAAAGCACCCCTTTGTTTTTCTTCCTTGCTCCGGGACCATGCGCGTGCGCGATGCCCTCCGTCTTCTCCATACGGCTTTGCAGCCCCACTCCGAGACCGCGGCCCTGGACGCCCAGGCCGCGCTGGCCCGTCTGATGAAGCGTTTCCGGGCCTGGGTGCTGGCCCACCCCGAAGCCCCCCTGACG
>JALWJZ010000091.1 GCA_026996855.1 Anaerolineales bacterium | reverse complement strand
CACTCCCACCCCCCTGGTGTACACCATTCGTCCGGGCGACACCCTGTCGGAACTGGCTTTGCGCTTCGGTGTACCTGTGGAGGTGTTGCAACGGGCCAATCCCCATCTCAACCCCCATGCCATGCCCGTAGGCGCGACCCTGGTGGTCCCCCTGGACCCCACCTACATGCCCGGTCCGCCCACGCCAACGCCGCCCGCCGGGCTGGAACTGGGACCGGTGGCTTGCTACGCCGCGGGCGACGGCGGTGCCTGGTGCTTCACCCTGCTGGAAAACCGGACCGAACAGGCCTGGATGCACCCCCTGGCCCGACTGGAACTCCTGACCTGGGGCGACACCGCCACCCCTGGGATACGCCAAACCCCCATGCAGGCCCTGGCCATGCACGTCCCCCCGGGCGGGCGGCTTCCCCTGGTGGCTTACCTGGATTCCCCCTGGCCGGGCTCCTGGCAGGCCCGAGCCGTACTGGAACGCGTCTTTCCCTTGAGCGAACAAACCCGAGAAGCCCGCTTCGTACCGGTGCTGGTCGAAGAGGTGGCGCGGGAATGGGGGCCGTACCAGCGATGGGTCCGGCTGGAGGTGCGCTGGCAGGTAGAAGATCCTGCGGCCTGGGTACGATTGGTGGCCTGGGGCGTGGGGGAAACAGGGCAGGTGGTGGCGGCCCGAGGCTGGACGTGGGAAGGCCCCTGGGAAGCGGAGGCCACCGGGGAAGCCTCGGTGTACCTGTACAGCCTGGGTTCGGCCATGGATGCGGTACACTTATGGGCAGAGGCGGTTCGAACCGCCCCTTGAACGTAAGCCGAAAAGCACGGGACCCATCCGCCATCCTTTCCCGTTGCGGGAGCAGGGGCATGGCCCTTTCACCGGAAGAACGCGCGGCCTGGGTAGGCTTGCATCTCACGCCGGGCATCGGCCCCGGGCGGTTCGCCCGGCTGGTGCAACACTTCGGTTCGGCCCGGGCCGCCTGGCAGGCACCAATCCGCGAACTCCAAGCCGCTGGACTGCCGGAAAACGTGGTGGAAGCGCTGACCCAGACCCGCAAACGCGTGCACCCCGAAAAACTGCTGGAGCAATGGGCCAAACAGGGCATTCGGGTGGTGCTTCAAGAAGACCCTGAGTATCCCCCTCGCTTGCGACACATTCCCCAGGCACCGCCCGTGTTGTACGTCCAGGGCCAGTGGCTTCCCGAAGACGACTGGGCCGTGGCCGTGGTGGGCACCCGCAAGGCCACCGCGTACGGCCGCCGGGTAGCGGAAGACGTGGCCCAATTCCTGGCCCGGCACCGGGTGACCGTGGTCAGCGGGTTGGCCCGGGGCATCGACGGTGTTGCCCACCGCGCGGCCCTGGACGCGGGCGGTCGCACCCTGGCCGTGCTGGCCCACGGCCCCGACCGGATCTACCCGCCCGAACACCGGAGGCTGGCCCGCCGCATTGTGGAGCGCGGTGCGCTCATCAGCGATTACCCGCCCGGCACCCGGCCCGAAGCGCCCCATTTCCCCGCGCGCAATCGGCTCATTTCCGGCCTCAGCCTGGCCGTGGTGGTGGTCGAAGCCGGCGAACGCAGCGGCGCGCTCATCACCGCGGCCTTTGCCGCGGACCAGGGACGGGAGGTCTTCGCGGTGCCGGGTCCCATCTACGCCGCCCAGAGCCAGGGCACCCTGCGGCTCATTCAGCAGGGCGCGCACCTGTTGCGCACCCCGGAAGACCTGGCCCAGGCGCTGAACCTGTCCCTGCTCCCTCAGCAACAGGAGGCCCGACGCCGCCTTCCCCAGGAACCACTGGAACGCCTCCTGTGGGAACACCTCCAAGAACCGACCCATATCGACGACCTGTGCGAACGCACCGGCCTTTCCAGCCCACAAGTCAGCGCCTTGCTCACCCTCATGGAACTGAAGGGGCTGGTGCGCCAGGTCGCCAGCATGACCTACGTGGCCGTGGGCTGAAGGCCAAAACCGCTGTGCCTGCCTCCCCGTTTTTCGGTAGAATGCCCCACAGGGCGCTCGACCGGTGTTGAGTGGCCCGTCTTTGGCTTTCGATACCCTGCACAGGCAAAAGGAACCCGGAAAATCACCATGTATCGCGTTGCTTATGCGCCGGCCCGCCCGCGGGGCTTTCCCCTTCTGCGATGGGCTTCCCTGTTCGTGCTCATCGTGGGGTTGGGGCTGCTGGTACTGGAGATTTCCCGCTACAGCGAATTTCGCGCCCGGCTTCCCCTGGGCACGGTCATGGGAGGCGTGCCCGTCGGTGGGCTGCTCCCCCAAGAAGCCGCGCAACGGATTCTTCAGGTGTACAGCCAGCCGGTGGAGTTGCGCTATCTGGACGCCCGCATCTGGTTGGACCCCGAAGTCGTGGGCTTCACCGTGGACGTGCAGGCCATGCTGGCGGCCGTGGCCCGGGTGCAAGAGCAACGGTCCTTCTGGACCGGATTCTGGGATTTCCTATGGGGACGCCGCCCCCAAGGTGTAAGCGTGCCCCTGGTGGCCGACTATTCCCGCACCCGCTTGCGGGAGTTTTTGGAACGGGAAGTGATACCCCGATACGACCGGCCACCCATCCCGCCCCAACCCATCGTGGGAACCACCCGGTTGGAGCCCGGACAGCCGGGCACGGTGTTGCAAATCGACGAGGCGCTGATTCGTATCGAACGGGCGCTGTTTTCCCCTTCCCGTCGGGTCGCGGTGCTGCCTGTACGCCAGGTGGACCCCCAAGGCCCGCCTTTCGCCAATTTACAGGTGCTTTTGGAACAAACCGTGGTGCTCGCCGACTTCGAGGGCGTGGTGGGCGTGTACTTTCTGGACCTGGACACGGGCCGGGAGATTCACTTTGCCTACCACGGCCAGGACCCCCTCCCCATTCCTCCCGACGTTTCCTTCACCGCGGCCAGCGTCATCAAAATCCCCATCATGGTCTCGGTGTTGCGCCGGGTGGATTTGCAACGGGCCAACCCCGAAGTGCTCCGCCAGATGGAAAACATGATTGCCGAATCGGGCAACGAAGCCGCGGACTGGTTGATGGAAAACGTGCTGGACCCCAATTTAGGTCCCCTGCTGGTGACCGAAGACATGCAAACCCTGGGTTTGGAAAACACCTTCCTGGCCGGGTTCTTTCGGCCGGGGGCGCCTTTACTGCGGCGCTTTGAAACCCCAGGGAACCAACGCCCCGATGTGAACACCGACCCCGACCCCTACAACCAAACGTCGCCGGCGGACATGGGTGCGCTGCTGGCCGACATCTACTTCTGCGCGTACCACAACGGCGGCGCATTGCTGGCCGCTTTCCCGGGCGAAATCACCCAGGACGAATGCCGGTACATGCTGGACCTGCTCACCACCAACCGCATTGCCGTGCTCTTCGAAGCCGGCATTCCCGACGGCACCCGCATCGACCACAAACACGGCTGGGTGACCGATGCCCGAGGTTACATTCGCACCCTGGGAGATGCCGGCATCATCTACACCCCCGGCGGAAACTTCGTACTGGTCGGTTACATGACCCACCCCGTGCAAATCATATGGGAACAGGGCGCGGGGCTGATGGCCGACCTGGCCGAAGCCGTGTACAACTTCTACAACCCACCCAAATGACCCCCCACCTTTTGGAGGGAAGCCATGACCCAACCCCAAACCTGGCAGCACATCCGCAAGGCCCTGGATTGGCAACCGGTCAAAGCGTATCGGGACATCACCTACTACAAAGCCGAAGGCATCGCCCGCATCGCCTTCAACCGCCCGGAAGTGCGCAACGCCTTCCGCCCGGAAACCATCGACGAGATGATCGAGGCCTTTCGAGATGCCTGGCTGGATACGTCCATCGGCACCGTGCTGCTCACCGGAGAGGGGCCGTCGCCCAAAGACGGCGGCTGGGCTTTCTCCGCGGGCGGCGACCAGCGGGTGCGGGGGAAAGGCGGTTACGTGGGCGGTTACGAACTCCCCCGCCTGCACGTGCTGGAATTGCAGCGTATCATCCGATTCATGCCCAAGGTTGTCATCGCGGTGGTGCCCGGATGGGCCGTGGGCGGTGGGCACAGCCTGCACGTGGTGTGCGACCTGACCATCGCCAGCAAGGAGCACGCCCGGTTCCAGCAGGCCGATGCCCGGGTGGCCAGTTTCGACGCGGGGTACGGCTCGGCCTACCTGGCCCGCATCGTGGGACAAAAACGGGCTCGCGAGGTCTTCTTTTTGGAAAAGGTGTACACCGCGGAAGAGGCTTACCAAATGGGCATGGTCAACGCGGTGGTTCCCCACAAAGACCTGGAAGTGGTGGCCGTGGAGTGGGCCAAGACCATCAACAGCAAAAGCCCCATGAGCATTCGCTTCCTGAAGTACGCCTTCAACCTGGTGGACGACGGCCTGGTGGGGCAACAACTTTTCGCCGGCGAAGCCACCCGCCTGGCCTACATGACCGAAGAAGCCGAAGAAGGCCGCAACGCCTTCCTCGAAAAACGTCCCCCGCGCTTCGACAAGTTCCCCCGATGGCCGTGAAGTTTTTGGTACAATGAAAACATCCTCCAGGGAGTCGGGTGATGGCCATGTACCGGTACGGCCAACCTTCCTCTTCGCTTCAAAACCGCGTTTTTGAAATTTTGAAAGAAACCTTTGGGCAAGAGAACGCGCTCTTGCTCATGGAATACTGGAGCCAAATCATCCCCGATGACGTGGCACGCCGTGTTGATGTGGAAGCCCTTCGGAAAGAAGTCGAAGAAATCCGCCTTGAAGTCGAACGGGTTCGGGCCGAAATCGAAAAGTTGCGCGGCGAATTTTTGGTGGAAAGCGAACGCATTCGAGGTGAAACGAAAGCAGAGATCGAAAAGATTCGGGCCGAACTCTTGACGGCAATGGAAAAAGTTCGAGCCGAACTCTTGGCGGAAGTTGAAAAGGTTCGGGCTGAACTCTTGGCGGAAGTCGAAAAGGTTCGGGCTGAACTCTTGACGGAAATTGAAAAGGTTCGGGCTGAACTCTCGACGGAAATCGAAAAGGTTCGGGCTGAGGTCGAGAAAGTATGGGCGGAAGTGGAGAAGGTACGCCTCGAACTCATGGCCGAAATCCAAAAGGTCCGGGCCGACCTGACCAAGGAAATCGAGCAAGTCCGGGCCGAGACCAAATTTCAAATCGAAAAGGTCAAGGCCGATCTTTTGAAGTGGTCTTTCGTGTTCTGGGCAACGCAAATGATAGCCATTTTTGGCATGTTGTACTCTTTGTTGCAAGCCCTCCGTGCCCTTCCCTGAACGCTTCGAGGCTTTTTGCGCATCCTGAGCGCGCACCCGGCCCTGCGGCTTTCACCATGGTTGTCCCTTCCCACCCATCCCCTGGCCTGCACCTTGGCGACATCAACGTGGACGTGTTCCTCCGTCTTCCCCTCTGGCCTCATCCCGGCCACGAGGTGATGCTGGAAAAGGCAACCTGGTGCCCCGGCGGGAGCGCGACCAACACCGCGCTGACCCTGGCTCGCTGGGGGCAGCGGGTGCGACTCCTGGCCCGCCTGGGACGCGACCCCTGGGGCCGGGCCTTGCGGGAGCGGCTGTCCACGGTGCCGTTTCTGGACCTGAGTCTGTTGCAAGAGGACCCGGAACGCCCTACCGGCACCGTGTTCGTCCTGGTAGACCCCCAAGGGGAGCGCACCTTCCTCACCCACCGGGCCGCGAACGACGGGCTGGAAGCCCCCAATTGGGAAAGGGCTTTTCCCTCGCCCCCACCTTACCTGCACGTCACCGGTTTCAGCGGGCTGACCCCAGGGCCGCGACGGGTGGTGGAAACCTTTTTGGAACGCTTCCCCCAGGTGCCCCTGGCCCTGGACGTGGCCCTGTACCCGGCGCAACACGCCACGGAGGTGGTACGCCTCTGGGCGCAGCGGGCCACGCTGCTCAGCCTCACGGTGGAAGAGGCCCGGCTGGTACTGAAGGCGCCTCATGAACCCCCCGAAACCCTGCTGTACCGCCTCACCCAATGGGCACCCATCGTAGCCCTGCGTATGGGCCGGGAAGGCGCATGGCTGGCCTGGCATGGGGAAATCCACCGCTTCCCGCCTTTACCCATTCGCCCCCAGGACACCACCGGTGCCGGCGACGCCTTCACCGCGGGGCTGATTTTGGGCTGGCTCCAGGGTTGGGAGGGCGAAACCACCGGCTGGCTGGCCCACCTGTTGGGTGCACTGGCCACCACGGTGACCGGTGCCGGCGACACGCTGCCCGCACCCGCGCACGTACACGCCTGGCTACAACGCCACCCCGAAAACATACCGGCCCATCTTCGCCGCCGTTGGGACCCGCTCTTCCCCCAAGAAAGTCCATGAAAACTCGAAAAACCACGGCCATGCGCCGGTCAGCGCACAACACCTGCACCCTCATCCGGCCTGTGCTACAATACAGGCTGAAATCCGTCCTCGTGAGGACAGGTCATGGACCCCTCGAATCTTCGCATTCGCGGCGTGCTGCTGGCTGCCGGTAAAGGCACCCGGATGAAATCCCGTTTGCCCAAGGTGTTGCATCCCCTCCTGGGCCGCCCCATGGCCGCCTACCCCTTGCGAGCTTTGCACCAGGCCACCGGCGAAAAACCCGTGGTCGTGGTGGGCCACCAGGCCGAAGCGGTCAAAGCCGGGTTGGGGCCGGACGCGGCCGACTACGTTTTTCAGGACCCGCCCCTGGGCACCGGCCACGCGGTGGCCCAAGCCCGCGCCCTGCTGGAAGGCCGGGTGGACGTGCTTTTGGTGGCCGCGGGCGATATGCCCCTCCTTCGGGCCGAGACCTTTCGCCGCATCCTGGAAGAGCACCTGTCCCACCCGGGCACGGCCATCACCCTGCTCACAGTGGAAACCGACAACGCTCGGGGTTTCGGCCGCATTTTGCGGGACGAGCGGGGAAAGGTCGTCGGCATCGTGGAGGAAGCCCACGCCACCCCGGAGCAAAAGGCCATCCGGGAAGTCAACGTGGGGGTGTACGCCTTCGATGCCCAATGGCTGTGGCACGCGCTGGAACGCGTTCCCCTTTCCCCAAAGGGCGAATACTACCTGACGGACACCGTGGCCTTGGCCGTGGCCGAAGACCTCCCGGTGCGAGCCGTGACCCTGGAAGACCCCCAGGAGGCCATCGGGGTGAATACGCGCGTGCACCTGGCCGAGGCCACCGCCGCGCTTTTGGACCGCATTCGTCGAAACTGGATGTTGGCCGGGGTGACCATGATTGACCCCCATCGGGTGTACATCGAAGACACGGTGCAGTTGGCACCCGACGTCACCCTCTGGCCGGATACGTACCTCATGGGGAACACCGTGGTGGAAGGGGAGAGCGAAATCGGTCCCCAAAGTTACCTGAAGAACGCGCACATCGGTCCCCGTTGCCGCGTGTGGGCTTCGGTGGTGGAAGATTCCACGTTGGAGGCCGAGGTCCACATCGGGCCTTATGCCCGGGTGCGGGGAGGTGCCCATTTGGGCCGGGGCGTGTTTTTAGGCAACTACGCGGAAGTCAAGAAATCCCGCCTGGGGCCGGGGGTCAAGATGCATCACTTCTCTTACCTGGGCGACGCCACCGTGGGAAGCAACGTCAACATCGGTGCGGGCACCATCACGTGCAATTACGACGGCGTGCGCAAGAACCCCACCTTCATCGAAGACGACGCGTTCATCGGCAGCGATACCATGCTGGTGGCACCGGTGCGCATCGGCAGGGGCGCTCGCACCGGTGCGGGCGCGGTGGTCACCAAGGACGTACCGCCTTACACCCTGGCCGTAGGGGTGCCTGCACGGGTGATTCGCCGCCTTTCCCCACCCGAAGACGCGTCCTCGCGTGACCCTTCGACCCCTCCCAAAACCTCGCCTAAAGGCAAGGAGTAATCGTCCGCCTATGGAAGACCCGCTGTCTACCCCCTGGTTTGTGGTGCTGCTTCTGCTGGATGCAGGCCTGTTGCTGTTTTTGGGGGCGATTCAGGCCGCGTGGCTGCGGCCGCCCATCGGTGACTTGCTGGCCCTGAAACGCTCCCATCAGGAACGGGCCTCCTTGTTCCAGCGGTTGATCCAAAAACGCTCCTTACTGGGCCTGGCCGTGCATTTCTACCAGGTGCTTCTGCATGGCCTTTGGGCCGTGCTCTGGCTGGCCTGGTTGCCTGCGTTCCCCTGGAGCACACCGCAGCGCCTGGGCCTCCTGGCCGCGGCCACGGTTGTGCTGGCCCTGGTGGAAACCGGCGTCGCTGCGTACGTCCAGGCCCATTGGCAAGCCTGGGCCGTGCGCCTGGCACCCTGGGCCGTGCAGGTGATGCGCTTCGCGCAGCCCCTGGCCGGTCTCCTGCGCCTCTTTCCCATGCAACAGGAAACCGTCCCCCTGACCCTGAGCCAGGAGACCTTCATCGCCCTACTGGAAGCCGCGGGATATTCCCGCTTGCGTTCCCCCCTGTTGCGCATGATGTACGCCATCCTGCGACTGCGCCAGACCCTGGTGCGGGAAATCATGGTGCCGCGGGTGGACATGGTGGCCATTCATGTGGAAACCCCCTTGCGAGAAGCCCTGCGCGTTTTCATCGAGACGGGGTTCTCCCGCCTTCCGGTCTATGAGAACAAGGTGGACCGCATTCTGGGCGTTCTGTACGGGAAAGACCTGCTTCCCCTATGCCTGGAAGGCTCATGGGATAAAACCTCTATCCGCGACCTGCTTCGTGAACCGTACTTCGTTCCCGAGGCCAAACGGCTGGACGAACTGCTCCAGGAAATGCAGGCCCGCCGCATTCACATGGCCATCGTCATCGACGAATACGGCGGCGTGGCCGGGTTGGTCACCCTGGAAGACATCATGGAAGAAATCGTGGGCGAAATCCACGACGAGTACGACCAGCCCGAACAGGCCTACCAGCGCCTCTCGGAAAACGAGTACCTGTTCACCGGCCGCATCGACATCGACGACTTCAACGACATCATGGGAACGCACCTGGACCGCAACGTGGCCGATACCCTGGGAGGGTTCATCTTCACCCGGCTGGGACGCATCCCCGAAGAAGGTGCCCAGGTGGAAGAAGAGGGCCTTTCCATGATTGTGGAAAAAGTGCAGGGGCATCGCATTCTCCAGGTTCGGGTCAAAAGGAAACCCCAACTGGCCGCTCCGGCCCCGGAGGAAGGCACCCCGTGAAAGCACCTCGCCATCTGTTCCTGTTCTGTGCCACCGGGGATCCCCAAGCCCCAGAACGCTGGCGGGCCTGGCTGCCCGCCCAGGCACCGCGCCCTTCCCAGGTCTGGACCTCGAACCCCGAGGCCCAGGGCGCGCGTGGCCTGGCCCAGGCCCTGAGCGTGCCTTTGCAAGCCCTTCCGTCCCTGGCCTCCCTCCCGGCCGAGAATACGCCCGCATACCTGAACGCCCTGGCCCGCTGGGGCCAGGCGATCGCGGACTGGATGGCCGAGGACCAGCCCGCCGTGGCCTGGGTGGTTGCCCCGCAAGTGGTGGAAGGGGTGTTTCGCGTGTGCTTCGGCCTTCCCCTGGCCTCGGACCTGACCCTGCACCTTTCCCCTGGTTCCCTCCTCCACCTGGCCTACGACGGCCAACGGGACACGTGGATGCTCCTCGCGCTGCGACCGGGACCGGCTGGGCCTGGCTGAGTTCTTGGCCAGGAAAAGCGCCTCCCCGGTACTCCAAAACCCTTCCGGTGACACCCCCAGACGGTCCCTCGAGATAGGGCAAGGCGCGCTTCGCGACTTTTCCTGCGGGGTCGGGCAACGGCGGGCTATGATACAATTTCCCCTCGATGGAAACGCAAAGCCCTGCATCCCCTTCCCGCGTCGTCGATACCGTGGCCGCCGCCCTGGTGTTGGGCGTGGCCGGGTTGGCGCGTTTCATCGCCCTGGGCCGCGACCCGCTGACCCCTTCCGAGGCCCAACTGGCCTTGGAGGCCCTGGCCTGGGTACGCGGGGAAGCCTGGGGCGCGGTTTCCGTTCCCCTGTACCCCTGGTGGACCGGGCTGCTCTTCTTCCTACACGAAGCCAATGCTTTCTGGGCCCGGTTCTGGCCCGCCCTTTTGGGGAGCGGGCTGGCCCTCTTCCCCTGGGTGCTCTTCCCCCGAACGCGGTTGCGCTACCGCGTGGCCCTAGGCCTGGCGCTGGCCCTGGACCCGCCCCTGGTCATGGCCTCCCGGGCCGCGGACGGCGCCATGTGGGCCGTACCCTGGACGATAGGGGCTGCCGCGCTGGCCATGCGGGGCTGGACCCTGGCGGCCCTGTTGGCCGCCCTGGTGGCCCTGAGCGCCGGACCGGCCGGATGGTGGAGCCTCCTGGTACTGAGCCTCGCCTGGGGGTGGGAAGCCCGGAATCGCCACATCCCCTGGCTTGCGCCCTTTTCAACGGCCCTCAAAAACGGCCTGACGCGAAGACAGTTTTTGGCGCTGGCGGGATTCGGGTGGATCCTGGCTCTGGGCTTTGGCCAATACGGGCCGGGCTGGGCCGCGCCGTTCCAAAGCCTGGTGGCCCTGGTTCGGCAGGTTCTGGAAGCGGGCTTCCCCGGACGCACGGCTCTGGCCGCGTTTTCGGCGTATCAACTGCCTTTGATTCTGGCCTGCCTGGCCCTGGCCACCACGGGCCTGACCCGAACCGCGCCTTCACCGGCCCGTTTCGGCATGCGGGTGGCCGGTGTGGCCGGGGTGCTGTGGTGGCTGTTTCCCGGACATCGCCCGGAGTGGGCCGTATGGGTCAACCTGGGCCTGTGGCCGAGCGTGGTGTGGGCAGCATGGCGGTTGCGCCCCGCGAGCCGGCGCGCTCTGCTGGCCTGGTTGTTGACGGGGTTGCAATTCGCCCTGGGCCTGTTGCTGATTTCCCAAACGGCCTTGTGGCTGTACGACGCTGGCGCCCTGCCCCGCAGTATGCTCCTCTGGCGGGTGGGCCTGCTCATCCTGGCCCTCCTCCTGGTGGGCCTGAGCCTGCTCACCTGGAGCACCCTGTTGCCCTGGCCCGTCACTTTGCGCCACGGCCTCATGGCCCTGATGCTGCTTCTGGCCCTGGGGCAGGCCGCGGGCTGGGCGCGCGTTGTTGGGCCGCCCGCCCAGCGTTTGTGGCACCCCGTGGTCACCTCCCCCCAAATTCGCCTTTTGGAACGAACCTGGAACCAGTGGTCCCTGTGGGTCCACGGCTGGCCCCACACCCTCCAGGGAATCAGCACCGTGGTGGAACGGCCAGAGTTGCGCTGGACTTTGCACCGCGCCCGCCATCTGGATTGGCTCGCCCATCCACCCCTGAACCCCGACACCGTTCCCCAGGCCGTGCTCACTCCCGGCCCTCAGGA
>JALWJZ010000090.1 GCA_026996855.1 Anaerolineales bacterium | reverse complement strand
CCGTTACCCACCCCTCCCCACACGCGTGGCGCTGGACCCCAAAGTGCGCCTGGAAAGGGGGCGGACCTACCTGCTCACCCTGCGGGTGCCCCAGGGCGCGGTGTTCCTGCGGGGCACGGTGGTGACCAACGAAACCTCCTGGGACGACGGCCTGCCCCTGCGGGTGGACGGGTACGACCCCTTTGGCGGACTGTATCAGGGCCTCACCCTGGAACTCTACTGGGACGACAACGAGGACAAACGGAAGCGGTTTTACGACATCCTCGACCGCACCGACGTGATTTTGATTACCTCCAGCCGCCAATGGGGAAGCCTGCCTCGCCTGCCGGAGCGGTTCCCCCTGGTCATCCAGTACTACTACGGGTTGACGGGCTGCCCCTTGGACGAACCCCTGGAACCCTGCTTCAACTCGTTGCAGCCCGGTATGTACGAAAGCCCCCTGGGCTTCCAACTGGTGGCCGTGTTCCGCTCGGACCCTACCCTGGGACCCTGGCGTATCAACGACCAGCCCGCGGACGAAGCCTTCACCGTGTACGACCATCCCGCGGTCTTCGTCTTTCGCAAAACCCACAGGTACGACCCCGACCGTATACGGGCCTGGCTGGCCGCGGTGGACCTGCGTTACGTGCAGCGAGTCCTCCCCGGCGAGGCACCGCCCCACCCCGCCAACCTGCTGTTGCCGCCGGACCGCTGGTACGAGGCTCGCCAATCCGGCACCTGGCGAACCCTCTTCCCCCCGGAAAGCCTTTTGAACCGATGGCCGATGCTGGGGCTGGCTGCTTGGTACGCTTTTTTGCTCCTGCTGGGCTGGGTTGCCCTGCCCTACCTGTACCCCCTGTTCGGCTCCCTGCCCCACCGGGGATACCCCTGGGCGCGCGTTGCCGGGATGATGCTCTGGGCCTGGCTGGCCTGGCTGGGAGGAAGCCTGGGGGTGCCCGTCACCCGAAGCGTGCTCTGGGCCGGCCTGGGGGGGATGCTCCTGGTCGCGGTGGCCCTGGCCCGACGCCAGAACGCAGCATGGCGCGATTGGGCGCGCGGTTCCCGGGGCCTGCTTTTGCGCTGGGAGGGATGGTTCCTGCTCTTCTTCGTCCTGGATTTGTTCATTCGAGTGATGAACCCCGATTTGTGGCACCCCGCGCGCGGGGGCGAACGCCCCATGGAACTCTCCTACCTGCACGCGGTACTCAAGAGCGTCCGCTTTCCCCCTTACGACCCCTGGTTCGCCGGGGGGTACATGAACTACTACTACTGGGGCTTCGTATTGGTAGGCCTTCCCATGAAAGCCCTGGGCCTGCGCACCGAAGTGGCCTTCAACCTGGCCCTGCCCACCCTGTTCGCGGCCACCGCGGTGGGGGTCATGGCCCTGGTGCAGGCCCTGTACCGCTCCGTGCCCCGATGGAGCCGGGGCCGCCACGCACCCGCGGTGGGCCTGGCCGCGGGGGTGTTCACCGTGCTTTTGGGAAACCTGGGCACGGTGCAGATGTTCTGGCACGGTTTTCAACGTCTGGGCGCGGGCCACCTGCCGGAAGAGGCCTCCTTCGTGACCCGCGTTTTCTACGCCTTCGTGGGCTTGGGCCTGTGGCTGGCCGGGGACCGGCTCCCCTACCACCTGGGCGAGTGGTACTGGAACCCCAGCCGCATCATCCCCGCGCCGGGGGATGTGCCGCCCATCACCGAATTCCCCTTCTTCTCCTTCCTGTACGGCGACCTGCACCCTCACCTCATCGCTTTTCCGGTCACGGTCCTGGCCATGGCCTGGGCCTGGATGGTGGTCCGGGACGCAACGCGCCTCACCGCCTGGCCCCGGGCACTGTGGACCCTGTTCTGGGGCGGGTTGTTGGTGGGCAGCCTGCGCCCCCTGAACACCTGGGACTTCCCCACGTATTTGCTCCTGGGCGCCTTGGCCCTGGGGTACGCCGTTTGGGTCGGGGGAAAGGGAAATGCATGGCGGCGTGGGTTTTATGCCGCGGGCCTCATAGGCGGGCTGGTTTTGGTTTCCCACCTTTTGTGGAAGCCCTACATCGACTGGTACGCGCAAGGCTACAACCAGGTGGACCTCTGGCACGGTTCCAAAACCCCCATCTCCGCCTATCTGTGGCATTGGGGAATCTTCCTGTTCCTGGCCGCCACGGGCGGGGTGGCCCTCCTGGTGCGCTGGGCGCAGGACGTGCCGGCCATAACAGTGCTGAAGTGGTGGAAGCGCTTCGGCCCCTGGTACCTGGCCGCCTGGGGTGCGCTGTTGGTTTCCCTGCCGTTGTGGATATGGGGGATGGACGTCCACGTGGCCCTGGTGGCCCTGCCTTTGCTGGGGCTGATGGCCTCTCTGGTGGTGCTGCCCTTCCTGCCGCGTGCGGTGCGCTTCGTGGGCCTGCTGGCTTCCACGGCCCTGGCCCTGACTCTGCTGGTGGAAGTAGCGGTCATCCGGGGCGACATTGGCCGCATGAACATGGTGTTCAAGTTCTACCTGCAGGCCTGGATGTTGCTGGGCGTGGCCTCGTCCACGCTGCTGGGCTGGACCGTCACCGGGAGCCTGCCCCGCTGGCCCGTAGGGCTGCGCCGTGCCTGGTGGGGCGCTTTGGGGGTGCTGGCCGTGGGCGGCCTGGCTTACACCGTGCTGGCCACTGGCGCCAAAATCAAGGACCGCTGGATACCCGAGGCCCCGCGTGGACTGGACGGTATGGCCTTCATGCCCCTGGCCGTGTACCACGACCAGGGCCAAATCATCCCCCTGGCGGAGGATTACCAAGCCATTCGCTGGCTGCGTGAGCACGTGGACGGCTCGCCGGTCATCGTCGAGGCCAACACCCCCGAATACCGCTGGGGGAGCCGCTACACCATCTATACCGGCCTGCCGGGCGTAGTGGGGTGGAACTGGCACCAACGCCAGCAACGGGGCGTGGTAACACCGGCCGAATGGGTGACCCAACGGGTGGCCGAAGTCGCGCAGTTCTACCTGACCGAAGACCGGGCCTGGGTGGAAGACTTCCTTCGTCGCCACCGGGTAGCCTACATCGTGGTGGGACGGTTGGAAAAAGCCTACTACCCCGGTCCGGGCTTGCACAAATTCCCCGCCTGGGAGGGAGATTTGTGGGACGCCGTCTATCGCGATGGCGCAACCACCATCTACCGGGTCCGGCCGGAAGCCTTGTTCGCGGGCCTTCCCTTCATGCCGTGAGCAACGCTCTCCCGCCCCTTCGCAAATCCGCAGACTCGCCGATTCGCAACTTCACCCATCCGCTCCTTCGCCCATCCCGACGACCCATTCCTCCAGGCCCAGATAAAGGGGCAGCCATTCCACCTGCTCCGTATGCAGTCCAACCAAATGGGCGGGGCATCCCTTTTGGCAATCCGAAGCGCCGAAACCGGGCGCGGGCAGGAAAACCTCCGGTCGTTGCAACAGCGCCTGGCTCCAGATGCATTCCCACGGCCCGTCGGGCCCGTGGGTGTCGGTGCGCCATCCCCAGGCGGTCACCTGCGCGTGGAGACGTAAAAAATCGACATGCCATCGCGGCCGCGCGGGGCCTCGCAAATGGCGACCCAGACGCGCCCGCAGGCCGCCGGCGCCCCCGGCCTGCCCCAGGTACACGTACACCCCCGCGGGGAACCGGAACCGACCCAACCGCCCCACCGACAACACAAGGGCACGCCCGAGGCGCAGGACCAACACATAAGCACCGGACACAGGGGGAGGGAACATGGAAGTGCTCCGCAAGGCCGATTGGCTCATCCTTCTGTTTACCACAGAAGGTATCAGGGGCAAAAAGCAAAGCGCGTCGGGGGGTCTTGACCGCCCGACGCGGGAAGAGGAAACAGCCGGCAACGCGCGGTCACAACTCAGCCAGGGCATCCTGCACGGCCATCTCCAGTGCCCAGGTAAGGAAGGCGGTGGACGCCGCCCCCCAGAAGAAGCCCTGCCACAACGTTCGCAGGGACACCAACGCCGGATGGACGCCCAAGTGCAGGACCAACAACACCAGCGTGACCAACCAGAACAGACCGTAAAACAGGGCGCGTTGCGTCGAAAGGCCATGCCACCATAAAAGCCAGGCCTGCTTCCACTCGAATTCGCCATCCTGGGCCAATCGTTCCCGCACCCTCGTCAGGGCATCCTCCTGGGAAAGACGCCCGCGAAGCAGCGCGAACCACAAGGTCAGTCCCCAGCCCAGGTTTTGCCACAGCGATACACCCAGCACCCAAAAGCCCAGAAGACCGACGAGAAAGGCCACCTCATGGGGAAGCAAGGCCAGGAACAGCGCCGGAAACCACCAGGTGAGCAGCAACACCAAAACGAAGAGACCCGCCAGAGGGAAAAACACGCGCTTCATGGTTCACCTCCTATCGGGAAGATGGCGTGACCGTCGCCCCAGGCGTCGGCGTGCCCTGGGCTTCCCCTTCTTCCAGAAAGGCCTCGGTGATGACGGTGGTGTGGAAGACGGCATACTCATCCGGCGAATAGGGGTGGGTGTAATGCAGCGTCACACCGATGACGTCACCCGGTTGCAAGGCTTCGGTTTCTGCTTTCAAATTGAGCACCACCTGGGCCACGGTAAAGGGCGGCAAGGGCACCTGCGTGGGCACGTTCATCAAACGGTACGCGGCCTCTTGCGTCTGTTCCCCCGGCGTGAAGACCAACGAATGCCGCACCACGTTCAACGGCACAGCGCCGGGATTGAAGACCAGATACACCAACTGGTGGGCTTCTTTGTCATACGAACTCCCTACGATGATGGGCGAAGCCGGCACGGTTTGGAAGGCCGTGGATGCCCGCTGGAAGGCGAGATAACCGCCAGCGGCGTATCCCAAAACAAGCCCAACCAGGGCCACGAGAAGAATGCGGAACACTCGCATGGCTCACCTCCTGTTTTGAGGGGAATGGTTTTCTTGAGCGTAAGGATGAGGGGTAAAAATCGTGCAAGCAGCACGTAAGGGATGTATTAAAGCCCCCGGCGCACTCGGTCCCTCCATAAGGGCCTTCCATGCTCGAAACCAATCCAGCCGTCCAGCAATTTCCTTGACCTTTTCCCCCGAGGGAGTACAATAACGCTCGGCCCACCGGGGGTGGGCCTTGGAGAAGCAAAAAACCCACAACAAGGAGCGAAGGTAACCCGCGCAGGCGGGTGAGAGGCGCTCCGGGAGGAAGCAACATGGCCCGTCCGAAACTCAAAGCCCAACGTCGCACCCTGCTGGGCAAAAAGGTGCGTCGTTTGCGCCGGGAAGGCAAGTTGCCGGCCATCCTGTACGGTCCCACGCTGAAGGAACCCATTCCCCTGGTTCTGGATTACACCGAAACCTTCAAGGTCATCCGCCATCTGGGGCCTTCGGCTCTGGTGGACGTGGAAGTGGAAGGGGAAACCTACCCCACCATCATCCGGGAACGCCAGAGGGATGTCATTACGGGGAAATTGCTGCACGTAGACTTCCAGGCCGTCTCCATGACGGAAACCGTGGAGGCGGAAGTTTCCATCGTGCTCCAGGGTGAAGCCCCTGCAGCCAAACTGTACGGTGCCACTATCGTGCAAGAGATGGAAACCCTGGACGTGGAAGCCCTGCCCGGCGACCTTCCCGAGTCCGTGGCGGTGGATCTCTCCCAACTCAAGGAACCGGGCGACACCATCACCGTGGCGGATTTGGTGCTGCCCAAAGGGGTAAAGGTGCTCAACCCGCCGGACGAAGTGGTGGTGGCCGCGGTGGAAGCCGAGGAAGAAGCCCCCGAGGAAGAAGCCGAAATGGTGGAAGGCGCGGAACCCGAAGTCATCGAAAAGGGCAAGAAGGAAGCGGAAGAGTAACCTCACGCGCCCCAGACTTCGATGTGCAGACAAAAAGCGAGCGGCTCAGCCGCTCGCTTTTTGCTTGGTTGGGTTAAAGCAACGAGCCGACCCTGTATAGGGGTCGGCTCCCCGCCCGGAGGAAGGAGGAGAAGAGATGCTCGCCTGCTGCGCTCCTACTATAGCGCAACCGCGACCTTTTTTCCTCTACGCTTCCTTTACGCTTTCCTTACGATTGGCCGGGACTTCGTCCTCCACCGCTTCCACCCGAACGCTCAGGCGGCCCCGGTGCAATTGCACCTGCAATTCCTGACCGGGCCGCACCTGGGAAGCGTGACGCACCACCCGTCCCTGGCGATCCATGACCCAGGCGTAGCCCCGGCGCAGGGGTGCGCGCGGGTCCAGGGCGTGCAGACGCCGGGCGTGGCCCGCCAGCACCAACCCCTCCCGCTCCAGCCGATGGCGCACCGCCTGGTGCATCCGCCGCGAGAGTTCGTCCAACCGCTGCCGCTCATACCGCAACGCGTGGATAGGAGAGGCCCGCTCCAAACGAGCACGCCAGGTTTCCAGGCTCTGGCCGAGACGACGCAACCGCCCCTCCAAGGCCTGTGCCAAACGCGCACCCAGGTGCTCCAACTCCCGCCGCAACTCTTCCTGATGGGGCGTGGTCAGTTCCGCGGCCGCGGTGGGCGTGGCCGCGCGGCGATCCGCGGCGAAATCCACCAGGGTGAAATCCGTTTCGTGGCCCACACCGGTCACCACGGGCACCGAACAATCCGCCACCGCGCGCACCACCCGCTCGTCGTTGAAGGCCCACAAATCCTCCCACGAGCCGCCGCCTCGGGCCAGGATGACCACATCGGGCCGGGCCTGGCACATGGTCTTCAACGCCCGGACCAGTTGCTCGGGGGCCTCCTCGCCCTGCACCAGAGAAGGCGCCAGCCACACCTCAACCAGGGGATAGCGACGATGCAAGGTGTTCAAAATGTCCCGCAGCGCCGCGCCCATGAGGGAAGTCACCACCCCGATGACGCGAGGAAATAAGGGAAGCGCACGTTTCCGTGCCGGGTCGAACAGGCCCTCCGTCTCCAAACGGGCCTTGAGGCGCAAAAAAGCCTGGAACAAGGCCCCCTGCCCCAAAGGACGCACCTGGTCTACGTACAACTGGTACACCCCTCGGGCCGGATAAATGTCCAGCGCGCCGTGGACCTCCACGGCCATACCGGGTTCCGGTTCCACCTGAAGATGGAACACCCTTTCCTGCCACACCACGCAGGCCACCTGGGAGCGTTCGTCCTTGAGAGTGAAATACATGTGTCCCGCGGCCGAACGATTCACCCGAGAAACCTCACCCCGTACCCACAAATCCTGCAGCGGCTCCTGGCTTTGGACCAGGGCCTGCAGGTAACGGGTCAGTTGGGAAACCGTCCAGGCCTGGGGAAAGGAAGCCATGACGCCTCGACGTGTTGCCATACCCTTCACGGACAACCCGGCAGCAACATGCGAAACAGGGTATAGGCGCACCATTGATTGGTGGCATCCACCCACCACAGCCAGCCCATGCACATGCCGCAGGCAAAAACGCTCAGCGCCAGCAAGCCCCATAACCAGGCGGGGAACCGACGCCGCGGTGTGTACACAATCTCCCGTTCCGTGGGAGAAAGGCGGGGCATGGTGGGCTCGGCCTCCGGCGAAGGGCTCCCAGATCGGGCCGGGCCGGAAGCGGGCGTCGCGACGTGGGGTTGAAGGGTGGGGGATGGGAGTGAATCGTCCCTCGTTTCGGCTCCCGAAGGGGTTGGGCTGTGGGCAGGTGGAGGAGGCACAACAGGGCCGGTACGTGTCGGCACCGGTGCCGAGGCCACGGGCAAAGGACGCTCCTCCATGGGGCGCTCTCGGCCGGTTTCCTGGGGTGCTTGCGTGCCTACCACGGGCACCACACGTGTGGGTTCCAGATCGGTTTCCGGTCCGACGAACTGGAAGACGACCTCAGGCCCCAAACGAATGCGGTCGCCCACTTGCAGCACCACCGGGTGCATGACCCTCCGTTCGTTGACGAATGTGCCGTTGGTGGAATTCAGGTCTTCCAGGATGAAAACCTCTTTCTGACGGATGATACGCGCGTGCACCCGAGAAACATGGGGATTGTCCACCACGATTTCGTTTTGGCGGCTGCGTCCGATGTGAACGTAATCCTGGGTAAGCGCGTAGGTCTTGGGGGGATCTTCGCTGACCAGCACCAGGTAGTACAGGGCAGGAGCCGTTGAAGTACCCATGGAACACCCCTTGTTTTCCAAACGTACTGGAGGCATTCGTCTACCCAATAACGCAATCAACCCAACCCCTGGCCTGGGTGACTGCGAACGCGCCGGCTCGGTTTTCAAACGTTGCCCGACCTTTTGATTTTAACACAACTTCCCACCTTCTCCGCAAAGCAAGATTCCCGTTCACGCGTTTTTTCAAAACCCAACAAAAGCGGCAAAAGCCTTGGCACTTTCTTACGGAGGCCCAGAGAACACAGAGAAATTTTCGATTTGCTCCAGCGAATACTCCGCGTCCTCTGTGGCTCTGTGTGAGTACGCGTTGAAACATGAAAAACGTCTGGGGTTGCAATCCGCTCAATTCCCGCTTTCGAGTTTTGACGTTCTCCTGACGCTTCTTCCGACAATAAGGGCCAAAGATGGCCGAAGAAGATTCGTGAAAAGGAGGTTTTCCCATGAAGCAACTTTGGTCCTTCTTGTCGTCAGGCCTGTTGCTCGTGGTGCTTTCCAGTCTCGGAATGGGATGCGGTTTGAATCGATTGATGCAAATGGCAACGCCCACCAGCACCGCCACGCCCATACCAACACCGACCTTTACGCCTCTGCCTACCCCGACGATATCCCCAACACCTTCGCCCGCCTGGCAGGCCACAGGTTACTACCTCCCAGAAAAAGGGAGGGAATTTTACAATGGCCAACTATCCTCGGATGGCCAATTCATGGTGTTGGTTTCCCAACCCGTACAACCCGAAGATGCCACCCGTATGGTGAACTTCGATCCCGTCATCTATGTGGTGAAAACAAGCGACATGAGCCTGGTCTGGAAGGGACGTTTGCAAACGCAGGGCCGCATCGACTGGGTTTCCCAAATCCTGTGGATTCCGGACACGCCTTACATAGCCCTTGTAGGGCAAACGGAATCGACCACCCGGATTGTCCTGATTCGCTCGACCGACGGGAAAGTCCTCTGGGAGAAAGCCTCGTTCTACGAATACCCTGCCGCGCATTATGTGAGTTATGACCCCTTCCAGAAAGTGCTGTTGGTTCGGGAAGGAAACCAGATCGGCCTACAGGCCTATCAAGTCCCCGAAATGAAACCCGTGGGCCAGTATATGCCCGAAGAAAAGCGTCAGGGAT
Organism: Anaerolineales bacterium; assembly: GCA_026996855.1. GTDB lineage: Bacteria > Chloroflexota > Anaerolineae > Anaerolineales > DRMV01 > S139-71. The sequence goes on along the minus strand of JALWJZ010000090.1, from coordinate 2,397 downwards.
GTTGCCTGGTGCATGCCCTGGCCTGGAATGCCCAGGGGGTGGCAGCGATAGGCTGGGAACGGTATGGGAGCCAGCGTTACCATCTCATCGTCTGGGAAGGCGGAAACTCCCAAGGACGTACGATGCGCCTTCCCTACAATCGAGCCGATACTGCCTTTGACTACCTGGTTTGGGGTCCACGCGATGAAGTGGCGGTCATGCTCATCCCGGCGACGGCTTCCAGCAGTGATGTGTACACCATTGTGTTCATGGACGCCCAGACGGGCAACGTGCGTTGGACGGTAACGGCGCGAGAGTATCCCGTAACGGGCTTGGCCTGGCTGAACGGGCGAGGATGGCTTTTGGGTTCGGGTGGTGAAGTGCGCCTTTATTCCCAACCAATGGACAAGTATGAGGTATTACGCAAACAGGATGGACGTTTCTTGATGAGCCTTTCCGCAGACGCCTCGGGCACCAAGTGGCTGACCGTATTGCACACACGAGCCGAACTCTGGGAATGGAAGTGAGCAACGACGCCCTTCCCGGCATGCACGGGGGTGGAGGCGGGCATGGCCGCCTCCACCCCCGTTTTTATGGAGCAGGGTCATCGCTTCGGCATCGGGTTCCGCATCGCCTTCACCTTCCCCGTCTCATCAAGGGACGTGCACCTGCGCGGCAGGGCCGCCTTCCTTGGGTCTTGAGTTTTCGTACGACAACCAAAAGGCTCTTCGCTTGGGAGTATACTTGCAAGGGAATGGTCTTGTGATGAACCGGTCCGACAGGTTCGGCGACTGTGGCGCATCCTGAAGGCAGGGTTTTCGAGGGATGTTTCTGTTTCTGAAAAGAGCATTTGTCCGCGGGAGGGCCACATGCTGAGCACCCTGTACCTGGCGGTCACCGAGGCCTTTCGGAGCCTGCTGGCCAACAAGTTGCGCTCGTTCCTGACGGTGCTGGGCATCGTCATCGGTGTGGCTGCGGTCATTGCCCTGCTGGCCCTGGGCCGCGGCGCGCAAAAAATCATCACCCAGAACATTCAGGGGCTGGGCACCAACCTGCTCTTCGTGGGGCCGGGGAACCCCCGTCGGGACCCGCGTTCGCAGCGCAACGTGCCACCTCTGACCCTGGCAGACGTGGAGGCCCTGCAGGACCCCCAGGCCGCACCTTCGTTGCAATACGTGGTGCCGGTGCTGCAACGCCTGGTACGGGTTCGCTATGGCGACAAGAGCCACAACACCGTGGCCTTCGCGGTGACGCCCGAATACCGCATCGTACGCAACTACGACGTGAAAGAGGGAACCTTCTTTACCGAAGAGCATTTGCTGAGCCGCGCGCCTGTGGTCCTGGTTGGCCCGGAACTGGCCAACATCCTTTTCGGAAGGGACCACGACGTGGTCGGAACCACCATTCTCATCCAGGGGTATCCCTTCCGGGTCATCGGGGTGCTGGAATACAAAGGCAGCGCCGGCTTCGGCGGCGACCAGGACGACCGGGTCATCCTGCCCCTCACCACCGCGTACGCCCGCCTCTTCCCCGAAGACCGGGGCAAGGTGGATGGCGTCATAGCATCCGCGGTGTCGCCGGAGCGCATCGAGGAGGCCAAGGAGGAAATCCGGCAGATTCTGCGCCTCCGTCGTCGCCTGCGTCCCAACGAAGAGGACGATTTCATGATTTTCACCCAACAGGAATTCCTGAACATCTTCCAGGTCATCACCGGAGTCTTGACGGTGTTCCTGGGGGGTATCGCGGCCATCTCCCTGCTGGTGGGGGGCATCGGCATCATGAACATCATGTTGGTCAGCGTGACGGAGCGCACCCGAGAAATCGGCCTTCGCAAAGCCCTGGGCGCGCGCAGGCGCGACATCCTCATCCAGTTCCTGGTGGAAGCCACCGTGCTCAGCCTGGTGGGCGGCCTTTTGGGCATCGGCCTGGGATGGGCCATCGCGGAAGGGGTAACCTGGTTGGCGGCCCGGTACGATACCACCCTGCCCGCGGTGGTGGACCTGCAAGCCATCCTGCTGGCTACCCTGTTCTCCGCGGCTGTGGGCATCTTCTTCGGTTTTTACCCGGCCAACCGCGCGGCCAATCTGGAACCCGTGGAAGCCCTGCGCTACGAATGACGCCTTTTCCCCAGTGGGAGCAGACCTCATGCCTTTGAAATCTGCCCGGTGGACATGGTATTTCTGGCTCCTGATGTTGCTCGCCCTGGCCGGATGCTGGGGCGGCGACCACCCCCAGGCTACTTCAGGAGGGCACCTCACGCCTTTCTTTCTAACCCAAACCGCTTATGTAAACCAGGTGCGGGCCACCCGGCAGGCCGCCTTCCGGGCGACCCGCACCGCGCAAATGGCCCTGATGCTCACCGGAACGCCAACGACCACGCCCCACCCTTCCCTGCCCAGGCCCTCGCCCACCTTCTTC
>JALWJZ010000089.1 GCA_026996855.1 Anaerolineales bacterium | reverse complement strand
CCGTAACCCGCACCCCTACCCAAACCCCAACACCCACCCATACCCCTACGCCAACGCGTACCCCTACGCCCACGCCTACCGAAACGCCTACTCCCACACCCACGCCCGAGTTGCCCGAATACTACACCCCCGAGGTGCAACAGTACATCCGCGAGGTCTACGGGATGGAACCTGCCCGATTTCACGAAGCCGTAGAGATTATGAGCCAACTGCTTGAAAACCCCTACAAGCCCGACCCTGCCCTGCTGGAACAACTGGTGCAAACCATCTGGCCCAAAGAAGAGATGGATATGCGCATTACCATCGCAAAAGATACAATTTATATTGAGCGAGGAGGTAAAACCGAAGTGTATCCCGGTTCCGAACCTGGGGATATAGGAGATGCCGCCCAACGACTATTGGTTCATCGAATTATGGGGGTAATTACGGCAGCAGTTTCGCAGAACCCTCAGTTAAAACAAAATGCTTACTTTTTTCGTTTAGTATGTATCAAGTCCGAATATTATGCCTTAAGCCTGGGTTCAGGTTTGAAGTTTGGCCCCCGCGAGTTTTTTGATGGAAGATTTGCTCGTATCCCACGTGATGGTATACCTGATTTTCGCAAAAGTTGGCGTCCCTTTCGATATGGACGCAGATTTGAAGATAATAAAACAGGGCTAGGGGGTATATTCATAGGATATAATGGAAAAAGAAACTATCCAATGCAAGATCCGTATTGCGCATTGTCATATGGTGCTCTTTCAAATGAATGGTTTCGAATCGGTTGGGATACGCCCACAAAACTTACACCCGACGTGGAAGGCCCGGCGAAGGATCTTATAAATGTAGTATATGATCCTATGGATTGGGAGTTTTGGTACCAGATTCTTCCAAACACAAATAAAAAATAAAACAAAATCACTTAATGCAACAAAAAAGAACCATCTGGCCAAAAAGTTTTAGATTTTTAGGATTTTTCTTCCTAATCTTTGCAGTGTTTTTTGTTTTACCAAAACCAGTTTCTGCACTCTGTGGAGGCGACCCCAATTATATGTGTTGTGGGTTTCCTACCGGTCCAAACAGCAGTTGGACCGATTGTACTTATGCTGGACGATGTGTACTGCCCTCTGAATGTTGGGGAACCTGGGAATACAATGGGTGCTTAGGATGGGATACTTGTGGAAGTAATGAGTGCCCAAAAAAATGGGACTGTAAACTTGGCCGAGATGGGAATTATTATTGTTGTACGAATCCCAAATCCGTCAGATGCAGTGCCATTCGGAATTATTCGAGATGTTTTCCTGGCGGAGGCGGGGGCAACAACCCACCCACCTGCACCATCAACGGACCCACCAGCATCACCTACGACGCTAAAAAGTACTGGGACGCCAACAAAATCATACGTACGCAAAACCCTACGGAGCACCGCTTGAGCCTTTCTCTTTCTGACCCCGATGGCGATGCCGTAAGCGTCACCAACGTAACGGTGGACCGAAACTGTTTGACGTCGCGCCGAGCGGGAAACGATGTGTACGTAACCCCCCAGGGCCAGGTTACGGGCGTAACCCCTACCCTAACCGGCACCAACTCTTGTGATGTGCAAGTGGTGGTGCATATTCAAGACCCAGATGGCGCCACCAACACCTGCAGCAAAACCATCACCGTAAACTACCCTCCCCCGCGGGTAGACCTTGTAAAACTCTACGACCGCAACCCCTACGAGGGCGCAGGTTTTGACAGCCAACCCGCCAACCCGCTAAAAGACACCCAGTTTGTATATGTTGGAGGCATTCACCAGGACCCCTACACCACAAACGGTGCCAAACTCCAAAACCCCACCCTACCTACCCGCACGCTGCTTCCTGCCCACCAGCGCTTTGACATAACGGGGTACACAGGTAGTGACCACAACCCCATAAGGGTGCTTGTAAACTCCGAACCCTTCGTGGTTTCCGGCGAAGAGGTTTGAAACCCGAAGGAACCCTTTGCGCCCGATTTCAGCCAAATGGCCTATAGGCACGCATCGCATCCCGGTCCATAATAGGGATACCTTTTCCCAAGAACAGGCCCCTTTGCCTCTTCCCGGGAGCCCACCATGCGAAAGACGTCTGCTGGCAAAAACGCTCCTTCCGCGTTTTCGCAACGGCTCTTTGCCTGGCTGGAACGCCGTTGGTTCCTTGCCTTTAGCCTTCTTTATGGCCTCTTCGTGGGGATGCCTTTTTTAGCCCCCGTGTTCATGAAAATGGGCTGGGAAACGCCCGCCCGTTGGATTTACACCTTCTACGCCTTTTTCTGTCATCAACTTCCGCAACGATCCTTCTTTTTGTTCGGCCCGAAGGTCATGTATTCCCTGGAAGAAATTCAGACCGTTTGGCCTGCTCAAAACCCGTTCGTCCTGCGCCAATTCATAGGGACTCCGGAAATGGGATGGAAAGTGGCCTGGTCGGACCGCATGGTCGCCATGTACACCTCGGTGCTGTTTTTCGCTTGGCTTTGGTGGCCGTTGCGCCAACGAATTCGCCCGCTGCCTTTAGGGGTGTTGATTCTGTTACTCCTTCCCATGGCCCTGGATGGCGGCACCCATTTTCTCAGCGATTTCGTGGGCGGTGTGGATCAGGGCTTCCGCTACACCAACGAGTGGCTGGCGCGTTTGACCAGGGATGCCTTCCCCGCCCATTTCTATCGGGGGAATGCACTGGGTTCCTTTAACTCGTGGATGCGCCTTCTTTCGGGGTTGTTCTTCGGGCTGGGTGTGGCCTGGTGGATTTTGCCGCGTGCGCATCAAGAATGGGAAACCATGCGCACCGCCTCTTCCCGCTTTTGAGGGCTTCCAAGGGCGAAACAGGGCTTCTTCGCTGCCGACCCCGAAAGGGGGCGAAGGGACGCCGATGGCTTTACCCGGCGACCACCCGGTAATTTCGCATCATACCCATGTCTTCGTGTTCCAGGTTGTGGCAGTGGTACAGGTAAAGGCCCTCGAAATCCTCGAAACGCAACAGGATGTCCACCCGTTCCCCCGGCAATACCAGCACCGTATCGTGCCAGCCTTCGTCCACGAACCCCGCGGAAAAGGCCTCCCAATAACTTCGCCAATTGGGGTCGACTTCACGGCGTAAAATCTGAAACTGAAGCCCATGTACGTGCATGGGATGCGGCAAACTCATGCCCATCATGCCCATACCACTGCCCATGCCGCCCCGCCGGCCCCGCCCCATGCCCATGCCTCCAAAGGCTTGATTGACGAAAGACCAGATTTCCAAATCCCCCAAGCGGACCACTTCGTCATCGGCAACCCGGGTCATTTCAAAGGTGCGCCCGTTCAAGGTCCAACCCCGCCCCATGGTCATGGCGAGATGAAAGGTGCGGGGACGGTCCCGATTGACCGCCTCCTCCGCTCGGTAGCGGGAAAGAAGGGTCAGGCGCTGGGGAAGACGCAAGTCGTGCTTTTCTCGACGAACCACCTCGACCGTGTACACGGTGAACCCCTGCTGCCCGCCGGGCGCCGGGTGGGGCAGGCTCACCATGCGCAATTGGGTGCCCACGGGATATTGGGCGAAATCAACCCACAGTTCCACCCGTTGGGCCGGGGCCAGGGTCACGTAAGGCCGTTGAACAGGTCGCTCCAGCAACCCGCCGTCCGTTCCAATGACCGTCAGGGGCGTGCCATCCTCCCAGGCCAGTTTGTAAATGCGGGCGTTGGAGCCGTTGAGGATGCGCAAACGATACGGGCGGGTCGCCACTTGCAAACGGAAGTCCGGGCGCCCGTTCACCAAAATCTGGTTCCCCAGAAAGCCCACCATGGCGTCCATCATGCCGTTGCTCAAGTAAACGAATTGGTTCCGGTCGTCTACCAGGCGATCTTGAAGGACCAGGGGGATGTCGTATTCCCCCGCGGGCAGGCCCAAAGCATCGGCCTCGTCATCGTCCACGATGAACAGCCCGGCCATACCCCAATAGACTTGGGGGCCGGTACGCCCATGTGGATGGGGGTGGTACCAATAGGTGCCCGCCCGGTCCACAATCTGGAGGTCGTATTCGTAAACCGCGCCGCGAGGAATCACAAAGCGGGGGTGGCCGTCGTAGACGTCCGGAACATGCAGGCCATGCCAGTGGACGATACTTTTCTCGGGGATTTGGTTTTCGAAGGTTACCCGCACCCGTTGGCCTTTTCGCACCCGGAACGTGGGGCCCAGGTAGGAATCCGGCAGGGCTTGGAAGGCTTCCCCCGAACCCTGAAGCAGTTCTCCCCGAAATCGCCAAACACGCGTGGGCGGTCCGGGGAAAAGGGGCACTTCATCCTCCACCGCGGTCAGGCGCACGGCCAGGTCTACGGATTCCGAAAGGGGGGACGGGGCAGGGCTTGGGTATCCCCTTTCCCCCATCCCCGTGGTGTTGGTGCCTGGGCCTTGCCAGGCGAAGACATCCACGTCGTTGGGTTGTAGCGAGCGGGGGACACAACGGCTTGCCAACCAACCCAAGCCACCTACACCGAGCAATTGCAGAAAGGAACGACGAGATAACCTTGTCATTGTTTCACCTCTTGGGAAAAGGATTCGCGAAAAAGCGGCCTGTTCAGGGTATGAAACCACGTCCCGGAAAATCACCCGGAAACCGGGAGCGGACGGCGTCCTTTGGGCGGAGAAAGGGGCCGATCCACGTCCCCCAAGGGCAACCGACGCAATCCCTGCGCGTTCACCGCGACCACGATGGTGCTCAAGGACATCAACAAAGCCCCCACCGCCGGGGAAAGGTCCACGCCCCAGGGGGCAAGGGCGCCGGCGGCCAGGGGCAGGGCCACGATGTTGTAGCCCGCGGCCCACCACAGGTTCTGCATCATTTTTCGGTAACTGGCCTGACTGAGGAGGAGCACCTTGACCACGTCCAGCGGGTTGCTGCGAACCAGGATGATGCCGGCGGAAGCCACGGCCACGTCGGTGCCGCTGCCGATGGCAATGCCCACATCGGCCCGTACCAAGGCCGGCGCGTCGTTGATGCCGTCTCCCACCATGGCGACCACGTAGCCCCGGGCCTGAAGTTCGGCCACCTTCTGGTCCTTGTGCTCGGGGAGCACCTGGGCGAAGACCATCTCGATACCCAGGCGCCGGGCCACGGCCTGAGCCACGGCGTGGCTGTCGCCGGTGATCATGGCCACCTGTTTCCCCATCTCCCTGAGACGACGGACCGCCTCGAAACTTTCGGGGCGAATCCGGTCCGCGACGGCGAAGGCGGCCCGCACCTGGTGGTCTTCCACCAGGTAGACCACGGTGTAGGCGTTTTCTTCGGCCTGCCGCACGAAAGCCTGCAACCCAGGTGGCACCTGCAGGCCCAACATCTCCAGCAAGCGAGGGCCGCCCACGTATACCGTACGGCCACCCACCTGAGCCCTGACCCCTCGACCTTTCAGGGCCTCGAAGGCTTCCACCGAAGGAAGGTCCAGGCCCTTTTCCGCCGCTGCCTGGCGTATGGCCTGGGCGATTAGGTGTTCGGAGTCGCCTTCCACGGCCGCGGCCAGGGCCAGGACCGCGTCCGGGTCGTCTTCAGGGTCGGCCAGCCCCACACCGACCACGCCGAAACGGCCCTCGGTCAGGGTGCCGGTCTTGTCGAAGAGGACCACGTCCACATCTTTGGCCCGCTCCAGGGCCAGCCGGTCCCGAATCAGGATGCCGTTCTTGGCCCCCAGGGCCGTGGTCACCGCCACCACCAGGGGCACGGCCAGGCCCAGGGCATGTGGGCAGGCGATGACCAACACGGTGACCACCCGCTTGAGCACGGCCACGTTAAAGCCCGTGGCCACGGTCCAGGCCACCCCGGTGAGCGCGGCCACGCCCAGGGCGATGTAGAAAAGCCAGCCCGCAGCCCGGTCCGCCAACACCTGGGTGCGGGATTTGGACCGTTGCGCCTCTTGGACCAGACGCATGATGCCGGCCAGCGCGGTATCGTCCCCCACCGCGGTGACCCGCACCCGCAGGCTGCCCTCGCCGTTGATGGTCCCGGCAATGACTTTGCTGCCCGGCTCCTTGAGCACGGGCGCCGATTCGCCGGTCATCATGGCTTCGTTCACGTGGGACGTGCCTTCGATGACTTCTCCATCCGCGGGAATGCTGGCGCCGGGACGCACCAGCACCACGTCGCCCACCTGCAACGCCTGCACAGGAACGACCTCCACGGTTCCATCGGGACGCAGGCGCTCGGCCGTATCGGGCATGAGCCGGGCCAACTCGTCCAGGGCCCGGGAAGCCTGACGTACGCTGCGCATCTCCATCCAGTGCCCCAGGAGCATGATGTCGATCAGGGTGACCAGTTCCCAGTAAAAGGGCTCCCCCAGGCCGGTGAATTGCGCCAGCACGCTGTAGATGAAAGCGACGGTGATGGCCAGGGAAATCAGGCTCATCATGCCCGGCGCGCGTCGCTTGATCTCGGGAAGGGCCATTCGCAGGAAGGGCAGGCCACCGTAGAAGAAGATGACCACCGAAAGCCCGAAGGGAAGCCACTGGCTCCCGGGGAAGGCCGGCGAGGTGAACCCTAAAAAGCGCTGCACCAGGGGGCTGTACATGAGCACCGGGATGCTCAGCAACAGGCAGACCCAAAACCGGCGACGAAACAACGCTTCATGACCGGTGTGGTCTACATGGTCCGCAGACGCATGGCCCTGGTGCTCCGAGTGCGCGGGTGTGGGAGGCTCGTGGGCATGGCCTCCCTGCTTCGGACCTCCGGCATGGGCGTGGGATCCATGCCCCAGGCCGACTTCTTCATGGCCGGTAAGGTGGGAAGAAGCCCTCCCAGGCGACAAGGCAGCCGAGGAATTCGGATGATGGACGGGCCGCTCCATCTCAGGGTTTGCAGGGTTCCCGGTTGCATGTTCAAAGGAAGAAGGTTTTCGATTTTCTGGCATGGCAGTTCCTCAACAAAACCGGTGCCCCTTCCCTCTCGGATACGCAAGCCATGAGCAAAGACGAAGCACCTTGGCAAGGGCCGACGGTTTTCAAAACGCCCTCTTAGGGATACTGGGCAAAGGGCTGAAGGCTCCCGCCCGGTTCAAAGGAGAAAACGGTATAGGGCTGGACGGTGCCATCCAGGGTTTCCATTCCCGGCGAACCCAGCGGCATCCCCGGTACGCCAATACCTTTGACCGCAGGCCCTTCCTCAAGCAGGCGCTGAACCTCTTGGGCCGGCACATGCCCTTCGATGACATAATCTCCCACCACCGCCGTATGGCAGGAATAAAGTTGCTGCGGAACCCCGTACTTCTGTTTGACCTGCATCAACGCGCCAGGTGAGAGGTTGACCTCCCGAACCTCAAAGCCGGCCGCCTGGAGATGTTCCGCCCATTTTCCGCAACAGCCACAGGTGGCGGTTTTGTACACCGTGACCACAGCCTCCGATGCAGGCCCTTGGGCTTCGTCTTGCTTTGCGCAGGCGGTCAAGGCCAGCCCGCTCAGCAACAAAAGCAACACGGAAAGCAACCATCGTCCTCTTTTCATAGGCGTGCAACTCCTCTGGGTGGGTTCCAATGCCTGCTATGGGCATTCCCATCCTAACGACAGCCCTTGCGGCATTGAAGGTGGTTTTTGCCGGTTATGGCATAGGCCAAATGGCCTGTTCCCCGGCTTCGTTTCCCCCCGATGCGGGCTTTCCCTGGGTTTCGGCATAGGGCAACGTAACGGCCACCAACGTTCCCTGGAGGGGCTCGGAATGCAATCGCAGGGAGGCACCGATCCGCTCTGCCCGCTCCTGCATACCCAACAGGCCGTAATGGCCCAGGGGAGCCAGGTCCGCGGGGGTTTCGGGAACGCGAAAGCCCCGACCGTTGTCCCGTATTTCCAGACGCACCTGGTGGGGGTCGAAAGCCAAGACTACCTGGGCTTGTGTGGCTTGGGCGTGGCGCACGACGTTGTTGAGGGCCTCTTGAACGATGCGATAAAGGGCCAGTTCCTCGTTGGGGGATAAACGGCGGGGACGGCCTTGGAGGAGAAAATCCACCTGCAACCCCTCGACCTGGTCGCTCACTTCCCGCACCAGGGTTTCCAATGCGGGAATCAGGCCCAATTCCTCCAGATACAGGGGGCGCAAGTTGCGAATCAAGCGGCGCAAATCCTGCACCGCCTGAGCCACCAAGGATTGCAATTCCAGCAGTCGGTTTTCCACTGCGGGCTGGCCCTGCAAATCCTGGGCAGCCAGTTGCAAATGCTGTTGCAATGCGATGAGGGTCTGCAAAGTTTCATCGTGCAGTTCGCGAGCCAGGCGGCGCCGTTCCTCCTCCTGCCCTGCCGTGACGGCCGACAAATAACTGCGCAGGTTCCGGTGCGCCCGGTAGATTTTCTCGGCCATATGATGCAACGTGCGCTGGAGGCGTTGGATTTCTTCCACACCCCCCACAGGCTCGGCCAGCGCGTCCACGTCGCCCCAGGTTACCGCGTTGGCCCGGGCTTCCAGGGCTTGTAGGGGCCGAACCACGCTACGGGTGACCAGCCATAACAGCGCCAGACTCACCAACAACACGGGGATGAGCGCGAGGGGAATCCATTCCGAGGCCTGCAGCCAAAGGCTGGAGGTGGCGTTCCAGGGGTCCCCCAGCACCAGATACCCTTCCAGGGGCGAGAGGCGCACGTAAGCGATGACGTACTCCTCATCCCCCAGAGCATGCATGGAAATGCCGCCCTCCTGGGAAAAGGCAAAGGCTTCGTCCCACCCCTGGGGCCAGGGGCCAATGTGGACCATCAAGGGCCGCCCTTTGGCATCCGTAACGGCCAACAAGGCCGGCGGTTCCAGGGCCAGTGCGCCATAGGTACCCAGAGAGGACAGGGTAAACCCACCGGCCAGCCAGGTGGACGCATCCACAGGGACCATCATCCAGATTTCCGGTTCCGCTCCCTCCTTCAAAAACCACGCGGATTCCGAACCAACCGGAAGGGTCTGTCCGGGAGGTAAGGCAAAGGTGGTTCTGTACCAGCCTCCTCCATCCCAGGCCCAGGCCTTTTCTCCCTCTTCTTGTAGGAGGAGCAAACCGCGGTCGAAAACGGATGCAAACAGAGGAAGCCATCGGAGGGGATGACCCTGCTGGTTGCGCACTTCGGAATGTTCTTGCAACGCCAGAGCAATTTGCCACAGGGTTTGTTCCCGCTCGGCCCATTGGACCTCCCACAGACGGGCCAACAGGCGGGCCGTACGTAAATCCCGGCGGGCCACCAATTCCCGCATGGCTTGCTGATGCTGGGCGGTGGCCACAACCGTAAAAGCAACCAGCACCAACCCAAGGGGTACCACGGTGGTCAGCGTGAATTGAACCAGGAAGCCGCGGCGTCCTTCCCAGCCGAGTTTTCGGAACCGACCCATCATGGATGCAACGATATCCATCCCAGCGACAAGGCTTTCATCACGGCTTCGGTGCGGTTCTGAACTTGAAGTTTCTCATAAATGTGGGCCAGATGTCCCTGGACCGTACGGTCGCTGATGTGCAACTGGGCCGCAATGGCCTTGTTGGTGTATCCCTTGGCCACCAGGGTGAGGATTTCCTTTTCCCTGGGCGTCAACATGGGCGTGCTGGGCGTTTGTTCCTTTGAGGCCATGCGCGTCACCAATTTCTGGGCCACCACGGGGTCCAACACCGAACGGCCCTGATACACTTCGTACACGGCGTGAACGAGTTCCTTCGGAGAAGCGGTTTTCAAGACATAACCGTGCGCGCCGGCCTGCAAAGCCGCCACAATGTACGGGTCGTCGTCGTAAGCGGTGAGAATCAAAACACCCACATCCGGATGGTGTTGCCGTATCCGTTGGGCCAATTCGATGCCGTTCATTTCGGGCATGCGAATGTCCAACACGGCAACATCGGGGCGGGCATGACGGAGCTTGGTCCATGCTTCCAGGCCGTTCTGGGCTTCGGCCACCACTTGAATCCGGGCATCCCGCTCCAGAAGTTCGCGAATACCAGCCCGTACCACCGCATGGTCGTCGGCCAGCAACACGCGAATGACTTTTCCCGAAGATTCGGGCATGCAAGAACCTCCTAAGTGGAAAGACGCCCTTTCGAGGGAACCCAAAACCTCTTCACCGGTTCGACCGCCTAAACGACGCGCTGCCCATCACCGTACCCTTATGATACACGCGCATTCGGCAATGGGAATGCTCCGATTCCAGCGTTACCAAGAATTTGCGAGACACGGGCTTTTTCCCAGACCGCATACCTCGCGAATCCCACCCTCTGAGTACTCGGTCAAACCTCGGTGCTCAGGTCCATACATGTCCAACAGCGTCATGGTTGACCTCCAAAGGAGTGTTTTTCGAGTTCCGTTCGCATCGTCGGCTCGTGGGTGCCTTCATCCTAACCAACCTGTCAGCCGAAGGTCATCCGCCGTTTCCGCAGTTCTGCATAGGTCGTTTGGCCTATACCCGCTGGGTATACCGAAGCCTTCGCCAACCGTTTCTGAACATCCACCAGGCTGTCCCCCATCCCTTCCCCGAGGGCCATGCTATAATGCAAACGTCGAAAGCAGGAGGTCCGCCATGAGTGGGTATCGGCCGTTTCGTTTGAACGTGGGCTTCATCGCCGCGGAGGAAGTGGGGTACCAACGGGAATTCGTCTTCGAGAACCTGGCCTTTGTGCGCCTGGAGGACCTGGAACTGCGAGACATCCGGGGTACTGTGACCGTGGTGCGAATGCCCCAGGGGTTGCTGTTTCGCACCCATTTGAAAGCCACCACCCCGGTGGTGTGCGCCCGCTGTCTCAAGCCGATTCAACAGCCCGTGGAGGCCCATTTCGAAGAGTTGTACGCCTTTTCGGAACGGCACATGACCGAATCGGGCTTGCTGTACCCACCTACGGGCATCGTGGATCTGGCGCCCCTGGTCCGGGAATTCATGATTCTGGACATTCCCTTCAGCCCCTTATGCTCCCCGGATTGCAAAGGTCTGTGTCCGGTATGCGGCGCCGACCTCAACGTGGAAACCTGCGCCCACCAGCAGGCCCCCATCGACCCCCGCTGGAGCGCTTTGCAAGAACTGCTTTCCGTGGTTCAGGAAAAGGGCGACTGAAGCCAAAGGAAGGGAGCCATGCATGAACGTCGTTGGTGGTTTTTGCAGGCCGTGACCGGCCTGGCCTTGGTGTTTCTATTGGGGCTGCACTGGGTGGCCCAACATTACATCGCTGAAGGCGGCCTTCGCACGTATCAACAAGTCGTGGCGTATGTGCGCCACCCCTTGATATGGCCCCTGGAAGCCCTCTTCCTACTGGTGGTGAGCGTACACGCCGCATTGGGGCTGCGGGCCATCCTGCTGGACCTGGGCCTGACCGAAGCCCGGCTTCGTCGGGCGCAGATGGTGCTGACCCTGCTCACCCTGCTGGCCGTGGTTTATGGTTGGTGGCTGCTGGCCCGCTTGCTTCTGGGCTGAAAGGAAGACGCCCCTTGGGCCACATCCACAGGCCGGGTAACCAAGGGGCCTTCGACGTCGGGCCGCCTTCGTGAACCCTTTTCCCCGCCGAGTCATGCCATGAAGTCCCTCCCACATCCCGGCAAGCACACCCGCGCTTCGCGTCCCACCCGGCTCCTCCGGCTCCTGGGTTGGGTCGCGGGCCTTCTTCTCCTGCTGGCCGGGTGCCGGGCCCGACCATCTTCCCCCGAACCCCTCACCGCCCCCTTCGGCCCGGCCACGGCCACGCCTTTTCGGCCCCACAC
>JALWJZ010000088.1 GCA_026996855.1 Anaerolineales bacterium | reverse complement strand
GGGGTGGCGGGGGCGGCCTGGCCGCAGGCCGCGAGGGCCAGGGCCAGGAGCGCCAGACCCAGCAGCAGGATGGCTTCACCTTTTCTTACGTTCATGTTCTCCCCTCCGGTAAGACAGGTGAGGTGCATCGGGCCGTGGGGTCAGTTCAATTATAGCGGAGGGGCGGCAAAACGGTAAAGCGATAAGGCGGTAAAGCGATAAGGCGGATTTTGGGAGTGCGGCGCCTTGGGGCGGATATGCGGATGAGCGAATGGGCGAATTTGCGAATTTGCGGATTTGCGGATGGGTGGTAGGAGCGCACGGCCGTGCGCCCTTGCTTTGGGAGTGCGGCACCTCGGTGCGAATATGCGAATGAGCGGATATGCGAATGAGCGAATGTGCGAATTTGCGGATATGCGAATCAACGAACGGCTAACAGCCATCGACCAACGACCACCGACGAACGGCTACCGGCTTGTATGATAGAAACGACGAGGCGGTAGACCGTACAACGGCAGGGCCTGAGAGCCCGTCCGACAGGCCGGTCACCGGCTGACGGCTAACGGCTGACAACCACCGACCACCGACCAACGGCCATCGGCGAGCGGCCACCGGCCAACTGCTACCGCGCCACCATAGGCCCCAGGGGGCGGCCGCCCAGCAGGTGCATGTGGATGTGGTACACCTCCTGCCCCGCGTGGGGGCCGGTGTTCACCAGCAGGCGGTAGCCCGTTTGCGCCACTCCCGTGGTTTCGGCCACCTGCCGGGCCGCGGTGAAGAGGCGCCCCAGCATGGTCTCGTGTTCCGGCGCCACCGCGTTCACCGAGGGGATGTGCTCCTTGGGCACGATGAGCACGTGCACCGGAGTGCGGGGGTGGATGTCGTTGAAGGCCACCACCAGGTCGTCCTCGTACACCTTCTTGGCGGGGATTTCCCCGGCCACGATTTTGCAGAAGACGCAATTCGGATCCCGCTTCATGTCCTTACCCTCCTGCGCGTTTTGCATGTTCGAACAAATACCCACACAGAGCCACGGAGAACACGGAGTATGCGCTGGAACAAATCGAAAAAATTCCTCTGTGTTCTGCCTCCGTGAGAAAATGCGATGGCTTTTGCCGCCTTTGTTGGATTTTGAAAAACGTGTGCTTTCCTCACTGCGCTTTTGGAGTGCGGAGCCTGGACCTCCGTCCAGCCCTTCTCCCCGCCCTCCCGCCTCACCGCTTTACCGCCTTATCGCCTCACCGCTTTACCGCCTTACCGCCTCACCGCTTTACCGCCTTACCGCCCATCCGCCCATTCCCTACACATCAAACACCACGGTAGCCCGCCACCCTTGCGGCGTCTTTTCCACGTTCAAATCGTGGAAGGTGGCCGCCTTGATGACCTTGACCAATCCGGCCAGGGGCGCGCCTTCCAGGTGGGCGTGCAGGCGTCCTTCCTGGATGCGCAAGTCGAAGGTGTCGAAGGCCACGCCTTCCACCTCGCCGTAGTAGAGCAACTCGTTGAGGAAGTCCACCAGCAGGGTTTCCGGGTCCTGAAATTCCAGGGTGAAGGTGCGCCGCACCCGGGGGGACGGGGCCAGCCGGGTACCGGCCAGGGCGTACATGCCCCGGGCCGCCTGTTCCAGCAGTTCCTCCAGGGTGGGCGCCCACACTTCCAGGGCCCAGTCCGCGGTGTGCTCCAGTTCCCGATACCCGGCCTTTTGGTGAGGGTCCATGCCTTTTCACGAAGGAAAGCGAAGGACTACCCGAACCGCAAAATGGCCTCCGTGGCCCAGGCGTACAGGGAAGAAGCCGCGGTCAGGCCCAGGAAGAGGGTGAGGGCCGCGGCCGCGAGCACCGTGGCCTGCACGCGCGGCTCCCGGCGCACGATGGGTTCGCCCGGTTTCATGTACATGAGCATGACCACCCGCAAGTAGTAGTAAGCCGACACCAGAGACGTGAGCACGCCGATGAGGGCCAGGCCCACGAAGCCGGCATCCAGCACCACCCGGAACAGGTAGAACTTGCCGAAGAAGCCCAGGGTGGGGGGCACGCCGATGAAGGAGAGCATGAACACGGCCATGGCCGCGGCCAGGCCGGGGTACTGCCGCGAGAGGCCCGCGTAGTCCTCCAGGAGCAGGCCCTCCTGGCCGATGCGGCGCTCCAGCAGGATGACCACGCCCCAGGCGCCGAAAGTCGCCAGCACGTACGCCACCAGGTAGAAGAGGATGGCGGCCACGGCCTGGGGTCCCAGGTGGGGGTCGGCGAAGGCCACCGCGGCACTGAGCATGTATCCCGCGTGGGCGATGCTGGAATACGCCAGCAGGCGTTTGATGTTGCGCTGGGCAATGGCCGCCACGTTGCCCAAAACCATGCTGAGCGCGGCCAGCGCCCAGAGCACGGGGGTCAAATCGGCCACCACGGGGAAGACCAGCACGAAGAGGCGCAACAGGGCTGCGAACCCGGCCATCTTCGCGGTGGCGGCCATGAAACCCGACACCGGCGAAGGCGCGCCGTGGTACACGTCGGGGGTCCACATGTGGAAAGGCACCGTCGCGATTTTGAAACCCAGGCCGGTGAGCACCAGGGCCGCGCCGGCGGTGAGCAGGGCCAGGTCGGCTTCCCCCGCCTGGATGACGTCCACCATGTGGGGCAGGGAGGTGGTGGAGGTGGCGCCGTACACCAGGGCGATGCCGAAGGCCATGAAACCCGACGCGAACGCGCCCAACAGGAAGTACTTGAGCGCGGCCTCTTCCGAATCCGCCCGGGGCCGCGCAAATCCGGTCATCACGTACAGCGGCAGAGAAAACAGTTCCAGGGCCAGGAAAATCATGACCAGGTCGGCCACCCGGGCCATGAGCATCATGCCGACCACGGAGAACATCAAAAGCACGTAGAACTCACCCCGCTCGATGCCGTTGCGGGCCAGGTAATCCTGGGCCAGCAAGATGCCCACCAGGCCGCTGAGCGCGAACAGGGCCACCAGGAACACGCTGAACGCGTCGGCAATCACCATACCCCGAAAGGCCAGCAACGGTGCTCGGCCCATTTGGCCCACCGCCAGAACCAGGGCCACCACGAAGCCCAGTGCGCTCAGCCAGGCGGTGGTGCGCTTTTCACGAATCCAAAACACGTCGAGTAAAAGGAGGGCACTGGCCCACACCACCAGGAAGAACTCCGGGAGCAGGGCTGCCACGTCCTGCCAGGTAACCGGGACTGTCATAGGAGACCTCCATGAAGCCTTGAACGTCAGAGGGATTATACCGCAAATTGCTTTTCCCCCGGCCCCTCTGGAGGTATGACAAGCCTCCTCTTGCTTTTGTCGCGAAAGGCGGCGGGCTTTGGAAAGCGCGCGTTTTTCAAAATCCAACAAAAGCGGCAAAATCCATCCCTTTTTCTCACGGAGGCACAGGGAGCACAGAGGAAATTTTGAACTGCTCCAGCGAATACCCCGTGTTCTCCGTGGCTCTGTGTGGGTATTCGTTCGAACATGCAAAACGCCCGTTTGGGAAAGGATTTGCCCTTGTGGTTCTCGAGGGACTCTTTTATAATTTCGTTACACCCTTCGGGAGTGGATTCAGGTTGTTTGTAAGGAGAGCAGCGATGAACAAATGGAAGTTTTCCGGCCTTCCCGCAATGGTCCTTGCCTTTGTCGTCGGCGTTGTGGTCGGTCTGGTGGTTTTGGGGTGGTGGCTGTGGCCGGTCAAGTGGACCAACGCCGCGCCGGCACATTTGCATCCCACCTATCAAGAAGACTACCTGCGCATGGCCATCGATTCGTATCAGGTGAACCGCAACCCGGGGCTGGCCCGGCAGCGTTTCGAGGCGCTGGGGGAGGAAGGGCCGCGGCTGCTGGCGGAAATTCAGGCCAATCCCGGCCCGCAGGACCCCAAGGCCATCCAGGCCTTTGCCATGGTTGTGGCCGAGGCCGGGCCGGCTGCGGAAGCGCCTGAAGGGCCTCCGGCGAGGGTCCTTCCCCAGGGCTTGGGGATGACCATGATGCTGTGTCTGGTGCTGGCGGCCCTGGTGGTAGCCGGGGGATTGAGCCTCTTCCTGGTACGGCGCCGCAAGCGCGGTCAGGAGCAAAAGCGGCAGGCCCGGAAGGAAGCCAAATTCCAGGAAGCGGTCGAAGCGGCCCCTGCCCACGAGGGGGAGGAGGCGCTCAGCCATTACACCACCACCTATGAATTTGGCAACGACTATTTCGACGAGTCCTTTGCCGTGGAGACCGCCGCGGGCGAATTCCTGGGCGAATGCGGCATCAACCTGACCGAGGCCCTGGCCCCCGGCACGCCGCGTCAGGCCGCGGCCTTCGAGGTGTGGCTCTTCGACAAGAGCGACATCCAGACCGTCACCAAGGTGCTGGTGGTTCCCGATTTGCCCGAAGACCTGCGCAGCCAACTGGCCAACAAGGGAGATTTGGTGGTGCTGGAAGGCCCCGGCCAGACGCTGGAACTGGAGACCTCCAACCTGCGCGCCCACGTGCGGGTGCAGGACGTCCAATTCGGTCAGGGCGAGCGGGGGCGCTTCGTGGAATACCTGGCGGTGGAATTCGTGGTGTTCCAGAAGCAACCGAGCGCCGACACCCAACCCCTGGCGGCTTAGAACGCGTTTGGGAAGGTGGGAAACCCCTTCGCGATGGGGTGTCGTGTTGTTCTCTGCAAGGAATCTTTGGGTCTTGCCCCATTGAGTCAGGGCCGGAGCGGTGGTGGCCGTTCCGGCCTTTCGTTTCGGGAAAGGGCGTGTTCCTGGAAGCAGCGCAACCCATGACTACGCCCTTGTCCTCGGGGAGTTCTGTGTTCGGTGCGAAAACGAAAGGTGTTTGCAAACTCCGGAGGATGGGAACATGCGACGTTTGTTCTGGTTGTGGATGGCGGTTTTGGCGGGATGCGTCGTGGGGAAGGGGACCCCCACGACGCCCGTATCGGAACCCCTTGGGACGCTCGCGGTGTGGGCCGCTCCCACGGCGACCAGGGTTCCACCTACGTCCACCTTTACCCCCGGTCTTCCCCAGCCCACGGAAACCCCCTCCCCCTGGCCGTCTCCTTCCCCCACCGTGGCGCTGGAGCCGACCTTCGTGCCCGCAGGCATCCCCCTGCCCCGCTTGCAGGCGGGTCGGGTGACGCTCCTCCACCTGGCGATGCAGACCGAAACCGAGGGTTGGGCCGTGGGCACCCAAGGGAAGACCCATCACATCCTCCGCACCCAGGATGGCGGCCTGACCTGGGTGGACGTTTCGCCCCCACGTGGGGGCACCCACGGGCTGTATCCCGCCACCCTTTTCCTGGATGCCCGCCAAGCCTGGGTGGCTTACCCGGCCGAAGACCCGGGACGCGTCCGGGAAATGGCCGCGGTGTGGTGGACCCAGGACGGAGGCGCTTCCTGGCAGGCTTCCCCCGTGCCTTTGACCGAGGAGGACGGGGCCTTTCGCCCGGGCCCCCTGGTGGCCGCGGACGAGGCGCACTTCTGGTTCCTGGTGCATCTGGAGGGGGGTATGCACCACGATTATGCCGCCCTGTTCGCCAGCACCGATGGAGGCCGTTCCTGGCGGCGGGTGGCGGACCCCTGGCAGGAGGAGGCCGCGGACCTAATGACCCTGTACACCAACGACCTGGCCTTTACGCCAGAGGGCTACGGATGGGCCACCAAGACCAACGGCGTGGCCCCGGGTGGCATCGTGGTGGAAACCACCGACGCCGGCGTGCACTGGCGGGCGCTACAATTTACACCGCCCGGGGTGCCGGAACCGGAGACCCTTTGCGACACGCGCGACCCCCACTTATGGAAACCCAAGGAAGGGGTCTTTCTCATGTCGTGTTATAGGGGGGAAGAGCGTCGCTCCTACCTGGTGCGGGTTTCCGGTCGCGAGGTGACTTATACGGAAATGCCGCAACCTATGCAGGCCATGCAATTCCTTTCGGCCCAGGTGGGGTGGGCCTGGGGGCCGCCCGAAGAGGCCCAGGATGTGGAAGGACCTCCCCAGGCTTACCTGTACCGCACCACCGATGGAGGGCAGACCTGGCACCTGGTACGCCGGGTGAATTGGTGGGCCCAGTTCGACTTTTTGAACGAGGAAAGGGGGTGGGCCATCGCCCAGGGCGCTACAGAGCAGGTGCTCACCCTGACCCATGACGGCGGGCGGACCTGGCGCATGGTGCGGCCCCAGGTGGCGGAACCATAGGACGAGACCGAAATTCCCCCTTTTCCACCACAACCTCTTTTGAGAGGGTGCCTTCATGGTTGCTGGGTCGTTTTGTGGCTTTTCTGACAGAGATGAGGACCGATATGTGAGAATGCTCATGTACCTTCGTTTCTATACTGAAAACAAGGGCAAAGGCCCTTAGCACTCGCGAGCCCGAGGCCCGGCGAGGGTTGGCGAGTGTCGTGGAAACAGGTTTTGATAACCACCCGGTTGTGGGGAGGCATTGGTTATGGAACAGGTCAACGTCCAGGAACTGCACCGCCAGGCCATCCTCCAAAACGGTGCAACCAGTACGCGGGCCGGGGACCCTCCCGCGGCCGCGCGTGAAGGGCTGGCCCAAAAGGCCCTGGAGGAGATTTTCTGCGTACGGCATGTCAAGAAGGGCCAGGTGCTTTTTCAGCAGGGGGAAGAGGCCCAGGAAATTTTCTACATCCTTCGGGGACGCATCGGCATGGAGCGCTCCGACCCTTATGGACACGCCAGTTTGCTTTGCGTACGCACGCGAGAAGACTTCATCTGCCCCCTCTCCCTCTTTGATACCGAAGGGCGTTATGTGGGTACGGCCCGAGCCTGGGAGGATAGCGTGGTGCTGGTCGCGCCCAAGGACCGGTTTATGGAAGCCTATCGTTCGTATCCCATCCTTTGGCAATGGGCGCACCGGCAGTGCCTCATGCAGATTCATCACATCATGGACCGGCTGAACGTGGCCCTGCACTATACGGTGGAGCAGCGTTTGGCCTGGCTGCTGTGGCACGAGGCGGAGCAATGGGGCGCGGTGGAAAAGGACCAACCCATGGAAATCCACCTGACCCAGCAAGAACTGGCCAGTTGGATCGGCGCCACCCGGGAAACGGTTTCCCGCATTTTGCAAAAGTGGAAACGGAAGGGCTGGATCGACGTGAAGCGGGGTCGGTTGATTGTGAAACAGCCGGAAGCCCTGAGCGCCCTGCTGGAAGAAGGCGAATGAGGGAAAGCCGGGGTGGGACGTAGCCACCCCGGCTTGCTTTTGCTTATGGCCTGACCACCGGCAGGCCCGCCTGGGCCCAGGCCACGATGCCCCCTTGCAGGTTGTACACCTGCTTGAAGCCCAATTTGCGAAAGATGGGCATGGCCTGACCGCTACGGTTCCCCGTGCGGCAGTAGACCAGATAGACCTTGTCTCGGTCCAGTTGGGCCAGTTGCTGTTCGAAGTCGGGCGCGTAGAAATCGATGTTCACCGCGGCGGGCAGGTGGCCCATCTGGAACTCTTGGGGCGTGCGGATGTCCAGCACCACGAAGTTGGGGTCGTTTTGATACTTTTGGAGCAACTCCGCGGCCTGGGCCGGCGCCACGGTGCGGATTTGGGCTTCGGCGTCGCTTTTCGCCCCGCTTCCGCACCCCACCAGAAGGAACAGCCCCAACAGGGCGAACAAACCCAACAGAGCGGACCATGGACGTTTGTGCATTTTGAAACCTCCTCGTGAAAGGTATGGATGACGGTTCCTACTGCGGATTGAAAGGCCCCTTTGCACCCGCCAGCCGGAAGGCAGGCGCAGGCCCCGGAGCCAGCGGGCATTCAGGGAAAAGGCGCTCCTACCAGACTGTTTCCATGTTTCAAACATGCTGCACAGAGCCACGGAGGACATGAAATATCCGTTGGGAAAGGCCAAAAATTCCTCTGTGTTCTCTGTGTCTCCGTGAGAAAAAGCGATGTGCCGTTTCCGTTCGATTTTACAAAGCGTCTGGCGCTTCTTGCGCCTTTTCCCTTCACAACAAACTCACCGGGTCCACCTGCACCCGCCATCCAGGGGGCAGGCGCAGGTCCCGAAGCCAGCAGATGGTCGGGGGAAAAGGCGCTTCTTGCGCCTTTTCCCATCACAACAAACTCACCGGGTCCACCTGCACCCGCCATCCAGAAGGCAGGCGCAGGTCCCGAAGCCAGCAGATGGTCGGGGGAAAAGGCGCTTCTTGCGCCTTTTCCCTTCACAACAAACTCCACCGGGTCCACCTGCACCCGCCATCCAGGGGGCAGGCGCAGGTCCCGAAGCCAGCAGATGGTCGGAGAAAAGGCGCTTCTTGCGCCTTTTCCCATCACAACAAACTCACCGGGTCCACCTGCACCCGCCATCCAGGGGGCAGGCGCAGGTCCCGAAGCCAGCGGGTGGGGTCGGGGCCGCGCAAAAGGATGTGCCACCGATACCACCCGGCCACCCGGGCGAAGAAACAGGGTGCGGGTCCGACGATGTGAGTGGCCCGGGCGTCGGCTTCCCGGAGTCGGACCCGCAGGTGTTGGGCCAGGGCCTCCGCGGCCCGGCGCGCTTCGGTTTCGTTCAAAGCCCGGTATTCCAGCCGCACCAGCCGGGCAAAGGGCGGATACCCCAGGCGCTGCCGGTAACGCATCTCTTCCTCGAAGAACAGGGCGTAATCCTGGGCCGCGGCAGCCCGGACCGCGTAGTGCTCGGGCATGTAGGTTTGAATGATAGCACGACCGGGGCGCTCCCGGCGCCCAGCCCGACCCACCACCTGGGTCAGCACTTGAAAGGTGCGCTCCGCGGCCCGGTAGTCGGGCAGGGTGAGGCCGATGTCGGCCAGGACCACGCCCACCAGGGTGACTTTGGGCAAATCCAGGCCCTTGGTCAGCACCTGGGTACCGATGAGCACGTCGGCCTGGCCGCGGCGGAAGTGCTCCAGGAGCAGGTCCACCTCGGGCTGGGTGGTGGCCGTGTCCCGGTCCCAGCGGTAGATACGGGCCTGGGGCAGGCGTCTGCGCAACTCTTCTTCCAGACGTTGTGTGCCCCAGCCTATGCCTTGAATTTCCCGGCTTCCGCATGCCGGGCAGGCGCGCGGCCAGCGCCGTTGGTAATGGCAGTGGTGGCACACCAGGGCCTCTTGTTCCCGGTGGTACACCAGGGGCACCTGGCACCGGGGGCACTGGAAGGTGTAGCCGCAGTCCCGGCAGAAGACGTGGGTGTTGGTGCCCCGGCGGTTGAGGAAGAGCAACGCCTGTTCGCCGCGACGCAAGGTCTCCTGCAAGGCTTCCAACAAAGGGCCGCTCAAGACACCGCCGTAACCCGCTTTCCACGCGGCGCGCATGTCCACCACCTGCACCTGGGGCAGGCGGGCGCGTGCGGCGCCTTGCGTGGGTGTGGGCCGCACCCGTTCCGGCAGGGTGAGCAGGCGGTAGCGGCCCTGTCGCGCGCGGTGGTACGTGACCACGTCGGGGGTGGCCGTGCCCAGCAACGCCACGCCCTGCACCACCCGGGCGTACAGCACGGCCACCTCCCGGGCGTGGTAGTAGGGGCCCCGTTCCGTGTTGGCGTAGGCGTCCGCGTGGGATTCGTCCACCACGATGAGGCCCAACCGGGGCAGGGGCGCGAACACCGCGCTGCGCGCACCGATGAGCACCTGGATGTGACCCCGCCGGGCGCGGCGCCAGGTGTCGTAGCGCTGGCCCAGGGTAAGCCCGGAGTGCAGCACCCCCACCTGGCCGGGGAACCGGGCCAGGAAGCGCCGCACCAACGCGGTGGCCAGGCCGATTTCCGGCACCAGCACCAGGGCCTGCCGGCCCTGGGCCAGGGTGTGGGCCACGGCCCGCAGGTAAATTTCCGTCTTCCCTGAGCCGGTCACGCCGTGCAGCAGGAAGGGCGCCTCTTTGCTTTGGCGGGTGAAGGCCCGGTCCAGCGCGGCGCGCAGGGCTTTCCAGGCGGTTTGCTGGTGAGGCGTGAGGGGCGGGGGCTTATCGGGCGTCGCTTCCATCGGGGCCAGCGGGTCCCGCCAGGTGGCCTGGTCCAGCCGGCGGATGAGGCCGTGCTCTTCCAGATAGCGCAGGTCGGCGGAGGTGGCCCCGGTTTCCGCATACACTTCCCCCACCTCCACCGGTTCGGGCGCGCGCGCGGCCAGGAGTCGCAGCACGGCCCGGCGACGTTGGTACGCGGCCGAGCCGGGTCTGCCCAGAGGGAGGTGGGGATCGGCCACCTTGGTGGGGGGAACGGTGAGGACCACGGCTCGCACGGTGCGGGGCCGAACCCGGGGAGGGGGAAGCACCGCGCGACGCTGCACCCAACCCTGCCGGGCCCAGCGTTCCAGAAGGGCTTCCCACGGTACAGGCCCCAAGATTTTGCGCAACTGCCCGGTGCGCAACGGCCCCCGGCTTTTCAGAGCCCGCCACACCCGCTTTTCCAGGGGGGAAAGGGAGTGGGGCGAGGGCGGCGCGTTGGCGGTGAGGGTGTATTCCGTTTCGGTGAGCCGGGTCACGCCGGGGGGAAGCATGAGGGCTGCGGCTTCCGCCAGGGTGCAGAGGATTTGGGGCGCGAGTTCGCGCGCCAGGCGAATTTGCCAGGGGGTGAGCACGGCTTCGGGGTCGATGATGCGGAGGACGGGCTTCGTGTAGTCCACCTGGGGTTGAGCGACGAACCCCAGCACCACCCCTTGCATGGGCCGGTTTTCCCGGCCAAAGGGCACCTCCACCAACTGGCCCGCTTCCACTTTCAGACCTTCGGGCAGGTGATAGTGAAAGGTGCCCACAACCTGGGGGAAGAAAACGGCCACTTCCGCGTATCGAGGCGCACGCATGGGGGAAGTCCCCTTCAAGCCGGGTTCTCTTCGGGCTTTCCGCCCTGGCTACGGGAACGTTCCTCGGACAACCGTCGTTGCACCCAGGCCCGGGCTTCTTCGGCGTTGGAAATCCGCCCCTCGATGGCCGCCATGCGCAGTTCTCGAAGCAGGCGTCCGTACAGCGGGCCGGGGGGCAGGCCCAGGGCCTGGAGGTCGTGGCCGTCCAGGGGCGCGGTGACGTGCCGCCAGCGGGTGGCAAAACGCGCCAGTGCAGCCCGTCGCAGGGGGTCTTTCTCGGCCAAGAACACCGCGTATACCGCGGGCAGGGGGTGTTTTTCCAGGGCCAGGGTCAGCGGGCCGGGGGAGAGGCTTCCCCATTGGTCGCGGGTGGCCCATAAGTGCGCGGCGCTTTCCAGCACCTGCCGGGTGCGCCAGGGGAAATGGAGGCGTCGGTCCACGGCCCGCAAGTCGTCCGGCGGTCGTTCCAGCAGCCAAAGGGCATAGCGCACCAGGCGTTTCAGTGGTTCGCCCTGCCATGTTGCAGGCAGACCCCAGAAGGGTGGGGGCGGTTGCCAGCGGTCCACTCGGCGCAATGCATCTTTCCCCGTCGGCAGCGCGGGATGCACCGCCGGGAGCAGGCCCCATTCGGCCAGCAGGCTCAGAGCCTGGGCCGCGGCCTCTTCCTCCAGAATGTGGTCCAGTTCCCGCCGCCAGCGGTCGCCGGAGACGCGGGGAACCACGGCCAGGCCCGGGGGGATTTGGCGGGCCGTGCCTTCCTCCAGGTGGAAGCCGAACCGGGCCGCGTACCGGGCCGCCCGGGCGATGCGGGTGGGGTCTTCCTCGAAGGAGCGGGGATGCAACGCCCGTAACCGTCCGACTCGCAGGTCCTCCAGGCCGTGGAAAGGGTCCAACAGGTGCCCGGCCTGGGGGCCGCTCAGGGGATAGGCCATGGCGTGGATGGTGAACTCCCGGCGGGCCAGATCGGCGTGGATGTCCGCGGGGGTCACCTGGGGCAGGGCGCGGGGGTAG
>JALWJZ010000087.1 GCA_026996855.1 Anaerolineales bacterium | reverse complement strand
CGCCCACACCGGCGCCAATGACGTCCACCCCCACGCCGACACCCACCACCGCCACCCCTACACCATGACGGCGTGCTCCTCCATCCGACCTGGCAGGAGATGGAAAAAGAAGCCCTTCGATTTGGGAGTGAAACGGTATGCAACGCCTTCGGTGGTTCCTACCCGTGCTTTTCTTGGGGTGGCTGATAGGGGGATGCGGTCGAAACGCTTCCAACCCTGCGTCGCGAACCCCTTTAGCAAGGGCAACGAGTCCGGCCACGCCCACCTTCTTCTATCAAGCCACCCAACCGGGGCCCATCCTGCCCACGCCTACCGCGGCCCCAACCCAAGAAGGCGCAACGCCGCAACCGACCACGGCCACGCCTTCCCCCTTGTGCGGTAGCGTGGAGGAAATGACCATCCTGGCGGTAGGCGCATACCCCCGCCTGTACGGCCTGGCCGATGCCGTGCGCATTGTCAAGGTGGACTTCCGCACGCCCCGGGTGGTCGTAGTGGCGCTGCCGCGGGACCTGCGGGTGGATTTGCCCTGGGGCGCGCCCTTTCCCAGCCCGGTCAAACTGGCCTCGGCCTACCTGTTGGGTACGCCGGTGTTTTTGAAAAACGCGCCCGAGGACGGCGGCGCGCGCATGCTTGCGGCCACCATCGAATACAACTTCGGCATCCGTGTCGACCGTTATCTGGTGGTCAGCAAGGATGGCGTCGCGGAGTTCGTCAACGCCTTGGGTGGCATCCCCGTGGATATTCCCTACCCCCTCTACGACCCGGCTTCACGTGCCCGTTTCGAGCCGGGCCATTACGTGCTGGATGGCAACGACGTCATTCGCCTGGCCCGCTCCCGGCGCCAGGGCGGGGACCTGGCCCGCATCGAACGCCAGACCTGGATTTTGCAGGGCCTTTTGAAGCGCCTGAGCGACCCCAAGACCCTGCTGCGCCTGCCCCAAATCGTTCAGGCCCTGCAGGGCACTTTCATAACCAACTTGCGACCTTCGGACCTGGACAACTTGTTCTGCCTGCTGGCCTACATGCTCCAAAAAGGCCTGACGCCGAATTTCGTATCGCCTCCTGAAGACTTGCTGCGCGGCATGAAGGACTACATCTACCTGCGAGACCAAATCGTGGTGGCCTACGTCTTCGATTGGGACGATACGTTTGTGGCATGGTTGCATCGCGTGCTGGAGGAGGAAAGATGAGCGAAAAGGGGCATCCTACCCCTTTTCACCCATTGGCTAATCCCCCGCGGTGCTCATGGTGAGTTTTTCCAGGCGCTGAACCAACGATCGCGATTCCATAGCCAGGAGACGTTCCAGGAGTTCGGTACGAAATCCCAAAAACTCCTTCATCGCCTGTTGATACCCCCGCATGTAACCTTCCGCAATCAGCCCGGAAACCACATCGGTGACCCGTTTGAAGGCCAGGAAGACTTCCAGGGCCTCTTCCGGCGGCCAGGCTTCCATGCATTTCTGCAGAAAGGCCTGTTGAATCAGGCTCATCATGCCCAACATGAAGTCGTTGGTTACCTTGCGGTAAATGTGAACCAACCCCACCCGCCATTGCCAGCGCCAGAAATCCTCGTCGATTTCCCCACGAACCACGCGCAAGTACCACTCCTTCAAGGTGATTTCCCGCTCTGCACGCTCCCCCGGACGAAAGATTCTGGCCGTAGGCTCATAGGCGAAGAGGGTGTCGTAGAAAAGCCGAACGAACTCATCGGCCCAGGTGGAAGTGACCGGATACGCTCGTTGAAGAATTTGGGAATCTTCGTCTCGGTATCCAACCAGAGTCTGGAGGTTCCTCAAAGTCTGCTCGTACATGTTTAGCCTCCTACACAGTGATGAAAGCGTGAGAAGAGCATGAAAACTGTGAAAAAAGTCTATGCGCATCCTTGGGTTTCGTCAAGGAATCGTCAGCATTCAGGATGAAGCGCGCTTGCCCCCCGGCTACAATAAAAAGGCCAGAAGGATTCTACTTGCGGATGCACAGGAGGTGCACCATGTTGCCCATTCCGCCCTATTTCGACCCGGAAAAGGTGGGCCGGGTGTGGAAGGTGGATTATCAAACCCGGGCCGAGGAAGCCCGCGCCTGGGCCAAAGCCCACGGCATTGCTCCTGCCGCCGAGGACGCCTTCCGAGTGGCTCTGGTGCTGGTGGACGTGCAGAACACCTTCTGCCTGCCTGACTTCGAGTTGTTCGTCGCCGGGCGCAGCGGCATGGGCGCGGTGGAAGACAACGTGCGGCTGTGCCGTTTCATTTACCAAAACCTGAACCGCATCACCCACATCGTGGCCACCATGGACACGCATTTCCCCATCCAAATCTTCCATCCCCCCTTCCTGGTGGATGAGCAGGGCCGACATCCCGCGCCTTACACCATCGTCCGTGCCGAGGACGTGCGTGACGGACGCTGGCGCTTCAACCCCGCGGTGGCCGCGGTGCTGGGGTTGACGCCGGAAGAAGGGCAGGCCTATCTGGAGCATTACGTGCGCACCCTGGAGGAAAAGGGCAAATACCAACTTACGGTGTGGCCCTTCCACGCCATGCTGGGGGGTATCGGTCATGCTCTGGTGCCCGCGGTGGAAGAGGCGGTGTTCTTCCACAGCATCGCGCGCTACGCCCAGCCGGAAATCCTCATCAAGGGCAACCATCCCCTGACCGAACACTATTCGGCCCTGCGTCCCGAAGTGACCCACGACCACCGGGGCCGGCTTCTGGTGGGTCTCAACCCCCGTCTGCTGGAAGTGGTGCGGGAACACGACGCGGTCATCATCACCGGGCAGGCCAAGAGCCACTGCGTGGCCTGGACCGTGGGCGACCTGATGACCTTGCTGCGAGAAAGGGGGGAAGGGCATCTGTTGGACCGCATCTACCTTCTGGAGGACACCACTTCGCCGGTGGTGGTGCCGGGCGTGGTGGATTTCACCGAAACCGCCAACCGCATTTACGCCTCTTTCGAGGAAGCCGGCATGCACCGGGTGCGCACCGACCAGCCCATGGAAACCTGGCCCGGGCCGGTGGGTGAAGCGTTGCGATGAACGCCCAGGAGGTTCCAAAGCCCTTGGGTGCCGACGTGCACCGATGGGGCATCTGGAAAAACGCGCTGTTATGGATAGCATCCGCGTGTTTTATCACGATGTGTTCGACTTTCCTCTTCCTGAAGGCCACCGGTTCCCCAAGGAGAAGTATCGCCTGTTACGGGAAGGGCTTTTGACGCGCGGCGTGCTTCCCCAAAAAGCCCTGTACCTGGCCGCCGCGGCCTCCTTGGAAGCCCTGACCCAGGCCCATACCGAAGACTACGTGACCCGCACCCTGAGGGGCGCCTGGACGCGACAGGAAGAACGGCGCGTGGGGTTGCCCTGGTCGCCGCAGTTGGTGGAGCGGGCGCGGCGCTCCGTGGGCAGTACCCTGGCCGCGGCGCAGGCTGCCCTGGAAAGGGGCCTGGGTATCAACCTGGGTGGTGGCACCCATCACGCCGGGCCGGATTGGGGCGCGGGGTTTTGCGTGTTCAACGACGTGGCCGTGGCCGCGCGGGTGTTGCTGAACCAAGGTAAGGTGCGTCGCGTTCTCGTGGTGGATTTGGACGTGCATCAAGGGGATGGCACCGCGGCCATTGCCGCCAAGGAGGCGCGGCTTTTCACCTTTAGCATCCACGGCCAGCGCAATTTTCCCTTTCGTAAAATCCCAGGGGACCTGGACATCGGCCTGCCCGACGATACGGGCGACCGGGAATACCTGGAGGCCCTGCGCCGGGGTCTGCAAGAGGTGGAACGCCGCTTTCAACCCGAACTGGTCTTCTACATTGCGGGTGCGGACCCGTACCGGGACGACCGCCTGGGCCGCCTGGCCCTGACCAAAGATGGTTTGCTGGAACGCGACCGCATGGTGTTCTCCTGGGTCCGCCGGCGTGGGCTGCCTTTGGTTCTGGTCATGGGGGGCGGATACGGACGAAACATCAAAGACACGGTGGACATCCACCTCCGCACCATCGCGCTGGCGCTGGCCATGTGGGAAAGCGCCCGCTGAAAGGGTGTGGTGCATCCCCGGAGACATACCGTTTCGGCGCTATCCCTACAACCTGACCGGCCTGCGATGACCAAAACCCAAGGAAGGCGCCTACACCCCCTTTCGTCCGCCTTCCTTGGGTGTGGGCAAAAGCCTTTTGGCAGGACAGAAGGGAAAAAAGGGAGCCGAGGAGCTCAAATGGCGCCCCGGCTCCCTTTGCGTTTACCCCCGATTTTCGAGGTCCTCGGTTTCTTCCTCTTCGGGCTTGAGGACTTTCTTGGCGCCTTTGGCCACGGCGCGTCCCACTTCGGCCGCGGCTTTCGCCCCTCGCAGTGCGGTCTTGGCGCCCGCCTTCCCGACGCGAACCGCGCCTTTGGCGGCCTCGGCCGCGGTGCGCACGGAGCCTTTGGCCGCCTCCGCGCCAGCCTGGGCACCGTGGGCCGCGCTCTTCACGGCCCCTTTGGCCACCCGAGCGGCGGCTCGGGCCCCTTTGCCCGCCATCTTGAGGGGTGCCTTCATCGCGCCTTTGACCGGGCTTTCTCCCATCTCCTCTACGGTTTCCGAAACGCTTTCGGCCGCCAGGCGGGCGACATCGGCCGCGGTGCGCACAGGCTCCATGGCCCCCCTGGCCGCCGGTTTCGCGGTTCGGGCCGCGCTTTCGGCCGCGGTTTGGGCCACGTCCTTGGCCGCTTCCAGTACGGTTTTCGCGGTCTCACCCGCGGCCTGGGCGGTTTCGGCCGCGGCTTTGAGGCCGGTGCTCCCCACCTCCAGCGCGGCTTCGGTCGCGGCCAGGCCCCGTCGGCGCACTTCCTCCAACAAGGCCTGGGGAACGGTGAGCAACGCGTCCCCTCGTTTTCGGCGTTCTTCGTTGAGGCGCTGGTACAAACGGAGGCGCGCTTCGGGGGAAAGGCGCAGTTCGCTTTCCAGGGACTGGAGTTGTTCGCGTAGCCGCTGAATGTTTTCCAGCAGCACCTGGCACGCATGGCAGGATGCCAGATGTTGTTGTACTTCGTCTACGTCCGGCTTGGGCAGGGTCCCTTCCACATAGGCCATCAAACGGTCCAGCCAGTGTTCCAGATGTTCTCGGGCTTTCATGGCTTTCTCCTCCTTGGGTTTTGGCTTTTCCACGGGGTGGCTCTCCAACGTGCTCAAACGTCCCGACCAGGTCGGGATGGCTTTGCGACTCCTCAAGGCACGACTTCCCGTTGCCCCTCCCGCCGTTCGAGCAGGCGCTTTTGCAACTGCATACGGGCCCGATGGATGCGCATTTTGACCGCGGATTCGCCGATGTTGAGGATATGGGCCACCTCGCGCAAGGGCAACCCTTCCAGTTCGTGCAAAACGAAGGCCGCGCGCAACCTGGGCGAAAGTTCCATGAGCAATTCCTGAAGGCAGGTTTCCAACATGCGCGCTTGCAACACTTCTTCGGGAAGGGGGGTGATGTCGTCGGGTATGGTTTCGACGGTGTCGGCTTCTTCCTCGTCGTCGGCGTACAGCGATTCCAGGCGAGGATGTCGGCGGCGCAAAATTTGAATGGCCTGGTTATAGGCAATGCGGTACAGCCAACTGGAAAATTTGGCATCCCCGCGAAAGGTGGCGATGTTTCGGTAGACGGCCAAAAAGGTCTCTTGGGTGGCATCTTCGGCATCTTGCGGGTTTCCCAGGACCCGGTAGGCAATGCGATACACCTTGTCGGCATAGCGTTCCAGCAATTCTTCGTACGCCCGGGGGTCGTTGGCCTGCAAACGTTGCACGAAGGTGTCCATGGTGTCCATCGGCTCCCTCCCTTGCCAGGGTGTTTGAAAAGTGCGGAAGGGAAATCTCCGCCTCGGGTGAGCGGTGCCCTGGTTGGCGCATTGGGTCAGGTGCGTCCTTCCGAGGAAAGGCCACCAGCGGGCCGCTGGAGCCGACGGGGCTCCAACGGCCCGTCTTGGGGTTACCGCACCTGGTCCAGGATTTCGGCGTTCAGCGCCGCGATGGTCTGGGTCAGTGTCTGGCTTTGTTGCAGGCCGTTCATCAACAGGGCCAGGGTTTCCTGCACCTGGTCGGCGGATTGCTGGGCACCCGTGTTAATCAGGTACTCGCTTTCCACGATGCGGTCGGCCATGACGCCGATTTGCAACTCGGTCCACAGGATGCGGTCGGCCATTTCACCGATGCGGTCGGCCATGCGTCCGATGTCGTCGGACAGGCGTAACGTGGTGGCTTCGGAGTTGTCGATGCGCTGGTTGATGTCCTCCGCGGTGACCGCAATGGCTGCGGCGTCCTGCTCCACCTGGGCGGCCAGGGCGATGATTTGGCTCGCGGTGTCGCTCCATTCCGGGTTCAGCCCGGCCAGGGTGTTCGCGGCTTCCTGGATGGTCTGCGCCTGAGCCTGCAACGCGCGGGCCTGCGCGGCGATTTGCTGTGCCTTTTCCTGCACCTCCGGCCAGTCGGGTTCGTCCCACCAGGCGGCCTGGGCTTTCACCGTGGGCGCAAAGGCCATGCCCAGCGCCATCATCACCATAAGGATAGGCCAAAAGATTCGCTTCGTCATGATTCACCTCCAGAAAATTTGGGTTTGAAACTTACGGGCGAAAGGGGTTTCGGTCCTTTCACCGGGTTCGTTCTTTTGGACGCGCGTGGACCCCAAAAGGTCACATTTTGCTGGCCGCAAACGCGTCGAACTGGGAAATTTCCTGGGGAACGAACACCGCTAAAGGCGAAGATGGAATTCGTGTTTTTTCGGCTCTGACTCGGAAAGCCCCCAAACTCCTCAAACGGGAAGGTTTTCCAACGTCTACCGAAAGGGGAAGGTATACTTTGGAATGAAAGCAGAACGCGTGCCGACTTGCAAGTCGTGCACACGACGCACAGCGTCGGAAGGTCGCGAGGGCTTGCCCTGGCCCCGTAATGGATTGGTACACCTTCTGCAGGAGGCCCGGTATGGCTCGTAAACTCTTGCTCAAAGGCGGCACCATCATCACCGCGTCGGACACTTTCGAGGCCGACCTACTCATCGTGGGGGAACGCATCGCGGCCATTGGCCGGGACCTCACCGTGCCCGATGCGGAAGTGATGGATGTTTCGGGGAAACTCCTCCTCCCCGGCGGCGTGGACCCCCACGTGCATCTGGACCTGCCCATGTTCGGCACCGTCTCTTCCGACGACCACTACACGGGCACCAAGGCCGCGGCTTTCGGCGGGACCACCACGGTGCTGGATTTCGTCCCCCTTGACCACCCCACCCTGGAGGAATCCATTCGCGCCTGGCGGGCCAAAGCCGACCCCAAGGTCGCGGTGGATTACGGCCTGCACATGAACATTACCCGCTGGGACCAGGCCATTTACGAGGAGATGGCTCGCCTGCCCGAATGGGGCATTGCCAGCATCAAGGTCTTCATGGCGTACAACGGTCGGCTGCGCTTGCAGGATGGGGAAATCTTCCAGGCCATGCGCCGGGCGCGCGAATTGGGCCTGCTCACCATGCTCCACGCGGAAAACGGCGACGTCATCGAGATTCTGGTGCAGGAGGCCCTGGCCCAGGGCCACACCGAACCGGTGTGGCACGCGCGCACCCGGCCCAAATGGGGCGCGGTGGAAGCCACGCTCCGGGGCGCGGCCCTGGCGCAACAGGCCGACGCAGCCCTCTACATCGTGCACATGAACGCGGCGGGCGAGGTGGACATGCTGCGCTACGCGCGCGAGCAGGGGCTTCCCGTCATGGGCGAGACCTGCCCCCAGTATCTTTTCTTCACCGAGGAGCACTTGGCTCGGCCCGACGGCGCCAAATGGGTGTGTTCCCCGCCCATGCGCTCGGTGGAAGACAACCTGGCGCTGTGGGAGGGCCTGGCCCTGGATATCCTCCAGACCGTGGGCACCGACCACTGTCCTTTCTTCTACGACGGCACCCGCCCCATCCTGTACGAGGGCAAACCCGTGGCCATTCCGGGCAAGGAGTTGGGGAAGGACGATTTTACGAAAATCCCCAACGGCGTTCCCGGCGTGGGCGACCGGCTCCCCGTGCTCTGGACCAAAGGGGTGGTGGAAGGTCCCCTGACGCCCAACCAGTTCGTGGCCCTGACCAGCACCAACCCGGCCCGGATTTTCGGCCTGTACCCCCAAAAGGGCGCGCTGGTCCCCGGCGCGGACGCGGACATCGTGGTGTGGGACCCGGACCTGAAGGTGACCTATGGCGTGCAGGTGGCCCAGCACCGCACGGATTACAACCTGTACGAGGGCTGGGAACTCACCGGTTTTCCGATCCAGGTGTTCCTGCGGGGGCACCTGATTGTGGACGAAGGCCGGTGGCTGGGCCGGCCGGGGATGGGCCGCTTCCTGCACCGCACGGGGTATGAGGTGGTGTGAAATTCCCCAAAAACAAAGAGCCGCCTCTAAGGCGGCTCCTGCACTCCGAACTGTGTTCGGACCACCTCCTACCCCGCTCTGAAGCGGTTCGGAGGTTCGCTTTTAGCATACTCGAATCTGGGGCAGTATGACAATGCTTTTCTTTCTCTACGTCCTCATCCTGCTCACCGTTTTGGGGCTGATTCTTATCCGGTGGCGCTGGCCCCATGAGGGGCTGGGCTGGTTCATCTCCGCTCCGGCGGGGATGCTCCTGTGGCTGGTGGTTCTTGTGGCGCGACCTCCCGGCCCCATCGAAGTGCCCTGGCTGTTGGTTTCCTTTGATGACTGGGCACGTGCCTGGGGCTTGATGGGGGAATGGTCTCCGGTGCGATGGGCGATGCTCCTGGTGGGCCTGACCTGGATGGCCGCGGCCCTGCTGGCCGAAGCCCCCTATGCGGAAAACCCGGATTCCCGCACCCGCACCCAGGGCTGGCTGATATGGTGGCCGGGAGTGGCCGCGAGTCTGTGGGCCCTGACGCCCAAAAGCCCGTCCGGGCTATGGTGGGCCTGGGTCCTGGGCGACCTCATCGCCCTGGCCTTGGCCCTGCATCTGTGGCCGGACCAGGAGACGCGTTTGGCCTGGCAATGGCATACGGTGGCCCGGTCGGTTTCTTGGTTAGGGGCCATGTATTGGGGCCTTCAGGTAGCCGATGCGCCCCTGCACCAGCCTGTGGAGGATGGCCTGTTGCGGGGCCTGTTGCTGACGCTGGTGCTGTGGCGTTTGCTGTGGGCAGCCCCTGTTTTTAGCACGTCCCGGAAGGATTTTTGGCGTCGGGGTGGGCGCTTGCTCCCCCTGTGGCTGGTAGCAGGCAGCACACTGCCTGCCCTGCACGGGTTGGCCTCCTGGCCCCCGGGTGGGGAGCCGGGCTGGATGCTGGGCCTGTTCCTGTTCCTGGGTTTCGTGGCCGCGTGGGTTGGGTTGGCTCGCTGGGTCGGCGCGCCCACCCGCCTGGCCGGGCTGACCGGACTGGTCGCTCTTTGGGCATGGCCGGCCTTGATGGCCGCCTGGTTCGGCCTGGCTCAAACGGCCCTTTTTTGGGCCAGCCTGCCGTGGCTGTTGGGCGCTGCGGTGGCCCTCTTCCGCCTCCCCGACAAGCGCCTGCTTCCCCTCTGGGCAGCCCTGGGCCTGGCCCTTACCCTGTGGCCCTGGACCCCGGGCCAAGCCGGTAGTGCCCTATGGGGGCAGGCGCCGTGGTGGATAGGTCTGTGGGCGGCATTGGTTCTGGCCCCAAGCCTGCCGCTTCTGGTGAGCCGGAGTGCCTTTCAGGGCCGCCATCTGGATGAATACCCTCGTTGGGTCCGGGTTTTCTATCCCCTGGGGCTGGGTGTTCTGGTGGTGGGGCTTTGGCGTTGGGGCTGGAGCCTGCCCGCACCTCAAGGGCTTCCCACATGGGCCTTGTGGCTCCCTGGCCCTCTGCTCGTGATCACGGCCATTATTCTGGGCCTGGCTCTGGAACGTGGCCTCCGGCAATTCCACGTTTCGGAGCAGACCCTGCAACGCCCCCTGCGCTATTTCGCCGGGCAGGGAATCGCCCTTTACCGAGGCCTGGTAACCGGTGTCGAAAGCTTCCTCTATTTCCTGAGCGTCGTCTTCGAGGGAGAGAGCGGCCTCATGTGGGCCCTGGCCTTCCTGGCCGCGGCTTCCCTCTTCTTTTTCCAATTCCAATGAAAAAGCGGGAGTTCCTCCCGCCCTCAGATTTGGCCTTTTCAAGAATAAGGCTGGGTTTGTCGCGCTGCATCGCTTTGTGAGACTGGGTGAAGGCGACCTCACCGCCAAAACAAGGTTTGCTTTGATGGATGATCCCCATCTTTATGTGGTGGGCTTTCGCCCACCACATAAGGCCAAAGTTCAGAGCGGGAGTTTCTCCCGCCTTCCTCGTCACCGAAACACTCGGATGGCTTCCGGGGGCCAGTAGATGAGCACCACCTTGCCGATGATGTTCTTCAAAGGCACCGGACCGGTGATGTGGGAATCCGTGGAGTGGTTGCGATTGTCCCCCAACAGGAACACATGGCCCTCGGGCACTTTCCAGTAGCCCTCATACCGTGGCCGCTCCTGGACGTACGGCTCCGTCAGCGGCTCTCCGTTGATGAAAACCCGACCGTTTTGGATGAGGACTTCCTCCCCCGGCAGACCGATGACCCGTTTCACATACTCGGCCTGGGCCTCTTCGTCTCGATAGACCACGATGTCCCCCCGTTCGGGAAGGCGATTCCAATACGCCCACCGCCAGACCAGCAGATATTCGCCGCCCCGGAAGGTGGGCATCATGCTGTATCCCCACACCGTGGTGCGCACGGTGAGCAGATTGATGACAAAGTAGAAAAGCAGGCCCAGGAGAAACGTGAAAAGGGTTTCCTTCAAGAAAGCCACCCATTCCCGACGTCGCACAGGCGATTCGGGCGAAGCGGGGGGTTGGATGTCCAAAGATGTGGGCGAACTTTCCTGTTCCGTTTCCCCCGGGGTGCCATCCACAAACGTTTCCTCGTCCATTTACCCTCACCTTTCAACAACAAATGCACCTCTGGGTTCCATTATAACGACGCCCCCACGGTATGCACTAAGAGGAAATTGGCCGGACGCATGGCATCCACGGGGAACCCGGCGATGAGTACCACCTTTTGCCCCCGGCGGACCAGGCCGGTGCTTTTCATAGCGCTTTCGATGTGACTGAGCATCTTCTCCACGTTTTCGGCAAAGGGAGTGGTATGAGGGTACACCCCCCAATACATGTTCAGCCGCCGGTAGGTGCGCTCTTCTGGGGTGAAGGCCAGAATCGCGGCGTTGGGGCGGGTTTTGGAAAGCAAAATGGCCGTGCGTCCGGTGTGGGTAAAAACGGCCAGCGCGGCCATATCGGGCATATCGCCCAGTTTGCGCGCGGCCAGGGCCAGGCTCAAGGGCAGCCCTTGCAACTCGCGGGCGAACTCTTCCCCATTGCGTAGACAGCGGTTGATGTGCCCCAGGTGCATTTCCGCGGTGCGGATGATGGCGTCCATGGTACGCACCGCTTCTACCGGATACTTCCCCGAGGCGGTTTCACCGGAAAGCATGAGGGCATCGGTGCCGTCGAACACCGCGTTGGCCACGTCCGAAGCCTCGGCCCGGGTGGGGCGGGGATGATGCATCATGGATTCCAGCATCTGCGTGGCGGTGATGACCACCTTGCCGTAGCGATTGGCCATCTCGATGATGCGCTTTTGGGCGATGGGCACCTCTTGAATGGGGATTTCCACACCCAGGTCGCCCCGGGCCACCATCACGCCGTCGGCTACGGTGAGGATTTCCTCCAAGTTCTCCAGGGCTTCCCGGCGCTCCATCTTGGCAATGAGGGGTATGTCCACTTTGTCCGGCGCGTGCTGGCCGATGGCCTGGCGCACCCGGGCCACGTCCTCCGCGGTGCGCACGAAGGAAATGGCCACCGCATCCACGTCGTGGTCCAGGCCGAATTTCAAGTCGTCCTCGTCTTTTTCCGTGAAACCGGGAATGTCGATGGCCACGCCCGGCAGGTTGATGCCCTTATGGGAACTGACCACACCCCCTACCAAAACCCGGGCTTTCACTTCTCCTTCGTCCACTTCCACCACTTCGAATTCCAGCAACCCGTCGTCCATCACGATGCGGGTGCCGGGGTGCACGTAATCCAGGAAAGCCGGAAAGGCCACGGGGAGCACTTCGGGGTCCGTTTGCGCGTCGGCCACCTGGAAACGCACCACCTGTCCCTGCTCCACCGTGATGGGCTGAATGAGGTCGCCCAGGCGGATTTTGGGGCCTTGCAAATCTTGCAAGATGGTCACCGGCTTGCCCATGCGCTTGGAGAGATAGCGCACGGTACGGATGACCTCCGCGTGCTCTTCATGGGTGCCGTGGGAAAAGTTGAGCCGAGCCACATCCATACCGGCCCATATCAACTGGCGCAGTACGCTTTCCGAGCGGCTGGCCGGCCCGATGGTGGCTACGATTTTGGTGCGTCGCAAAACTCGCCGTTGAACGGGCATATCTCCCTGCTCCTTCTGTAGGCGTCCCGGAGGAACGCGGAATACCGAGGGGAACCGGCCCCCAAGGGGGCTCAGGCTCCCTCCCCCAACAAAACGGCCAGCAACCCTTTCTGCGCGTGTAGCCGGTTGTGGGCCTGTTGGAAAACCACGGACTGCGGGCCGTCCATCACTTCGTCGGTGATCTCGTATCCCCGGTGAGCGGGCAGGCAGTGCATGACGATGGCTGTGGGCTTGGCCCGGGCCACCAGAGCGGCGTTCACCTGGTAAGGAGGAAAGATCTGCAACCGCTTCTCGGCTTCCTCTTCCTGGCCCATGCTCACCCAGGTATCGGTGTAGATGACGTCGGCGTCCTCCACCGCTTTGTAGGGGTCTCGTTCGATGGTCAGGGTCGCGCCACTTTCCTGGGCGAACGCCTGGGCCAGTTCCCAGGCTTTTCGCGGCGGGTCATAGCCCTCCGGCCCGGAGAAGACGAAATGCGCGCCCAATTTGGCGCACAGATGCATCAGGGAAACGGCCACGTTGTTGCCATCGCCCACGAAGACCACCTTCAACCCCTGGATGCGACCGAAATGCTCGTACATGGTCAGGCCGTCGGCCAGGGCCTGGCAGGGGTGGTTGTAGTCGCTCAGGCCGTTGATGACGGGCACCTCGGCCCAGCGGGCCAGTTCTTCCACATGAGCATGGTCGAAGACCCGGGCCATGATGGCGTCCACGTACCCTGCCAGCACCCGGGCCACGTCGGAGATGGCCTCCCGCTTCCCCAGGCCGATTTCTTGGGGGCCCAGGTAAAAGGCATAACCGCCCAAATGCTGCATGGCCATTTCGAAGGAAACGCGAGTGCGCAAACTGGGCTTCTGGAAGACCATGGCCAGGCTTTGGTCTTTGAGGAGGGGTGTGTTGCGGCCGGTGCGCTGCCACTCGTCTTTCAACTCCACGGCGCGATGCAGGATTCCCCAAATTTCCTCGGGCGTATAGTCGGCCAGCGCCAGAAAATCCCGCTTCTTTACCATCATGCCTTCCTCCAGGAGACGAGGCGACTGTCCACCTCACAGGGAGACGCTGGAGACCCGGAAGGTCTCGGCTGGGCCTGCCACGTGCGGGTTGCCAAAGCCGGGAAAAGGCTCCGGCGCATCCGCTAAAGCATCTCTTCCAGGGGCCGGGCCAACCAGGCTTCGGCCTCGTCCTCGTCGGTGAACACGCGAATTTCCGCGCCGCCTTCGGGCGCGGTCAGGGCCACGATGCGCTCCACGGCCTGCCTCACCCGGTCGTTGGAAACCAGCACGGCCACTCGCAAACGTCGGGCCGCGGGGTCGCTGTTCACCTCCACCGCGTATTGAATCGCTTCTTCCGGCAGGTCGTCCAATTCTCGCAGGTCGTACAGGTTTCGGGTCAGGCGGTCGGAGTACAACTCATGGGTTTCGGCAAAACGGCGCCAGTGTTCCAGGGTTTGCTCGTCGATGCGCCACACCTTGATGTTCATTCCCCCATCCGCGCGGCGTTCCACGTGGTAACCCACATCCGGCACCGCTTCCCAGTACAAAGGTTTGACTTGACTCATAAGGCCACCTCCTGCAAGGGCCGGTTGTTCCAAAACCCCGATTTCGGAGGCATTATACCCTCTTCCACAAGCGAAAAGCCACCTTGTGGTAGGATAACATGGAAATCCATCCCGCACCGGAGGACGAGCATGGCCCACGTAGACATCAAACTGGTCCCCATTCAAGACTTGTACCCGGAGAACTTTGCCCATTGCTACGGCTGTGGTCGGCTGAACCCCAAGGGCTACCAATTCAAAACCTTTTGGGAAGAGGGCGAAGGTGTGACCCGCTTCACCCCCAGGCCGGAGCACACCGCGGTGCCTGGGTTCGTGTACGGTGGCCTGGTGGCCTCCCTCATCGATTGCCACAGCGCGGGGGTGGCCGCGTGGGCTTGGGTGCACGAGAAAGGCATCGACCTGAGCCGGGAGCCTGCGCCCCGTTTCGTGACCGCGTCCTTGCAGGTGGATTTCAAGAAACCCACGCCCCTGGGACCCATGTTGGTGGTCCGGGGGAAGGCGGTGGAAATCGGGCGGCGCAAGGTGGTGGTGGAATCGGTGCTCATCCCCGAAGGGCATGAGGAGCCCACGGTAACAGGCCGCGCGGTCATGGTGCTCATTCCCGAACACATGAAATAAAGCGGAAAATCGATAGGGCGATAAGGCGGTAAAGCGGTAAGGCGGTAAAGCGGTAAGGCGGTAAAGCGGTGACGTGGCGCGGAAAGGTGGCACACTCAGATGCACCACACCTCGAAGGAGGAGGCGAGCCATGAATTTTTCCCTGACGGAAGAACAACGCATGTGGAAGGACATGGTGTGGGAGTTTGCGGCTAAGGAAGTGCGCCCGAAAGCGGCCGAGTTGGCGGAAAAAGGGGAGATGCACTGGGAAGCCCTGAAGAAGATGGGACCTTTGGGTTTGTTGGGTATGACCGTGCCCGAAGCCTATGGGGGAAGTGAAATGGACACGGTGAGCATGGTACTGGCCATCGAGGCCCTGGGCTGGGCCGACGCGGGCACCGCGCTTACCGTGGCTGCGCACAACGGCCTGGGATGCGCGCCTCTGGTGCTGTTCGGCACCGAAGCGCAAAAGCGTCGCTTTTTGCCCCAGGTGGCCATCGGGGAAAAAGGTCTGGCCGCGCTGGCCCTGACCGAACCCCAGGCCGGTTCCGACCTGCGGGGGATTCAAACCCGCGCGGAGCGAGACGGCGACCATTGGGTACTGCGAGGCCAGAAGATGTGGATTACCAACGCCGCGGCCGCAGACTACATCGTGGTCCTGGCCCGCACGGCCGAAGGACGGGGCTCCAAAGCCTTCACCATGTTCATCGTGCCCACCGACACCCCCGGTCTGACCATCATGCCGCCGGAGAAGAAAATGGGGCTGGGCACCAGTCACAGCCACGCGTTGATGTTCGAAGACGTGCGCATCCCGGACGAGTTCCGCCTGGGCGAAGTAGGCGCGGGCTTGCGGCAAACCCTGGCGGTGCTGGACGGAGGGCGCATCGGCATCGCGGCCCTGTCCGTCGGGGTGGCCCAGGCCGCGTTCGAGGAGGCCCGGCGCTATGCCCTGGAACGCAAAGCCTTCGAAAAACCCCTG
The DNA here is from genome assembly GCA_026996855.1 of Anaerolineales bacterium. Taxonomy (GTDB): domain Bacteria; phylum Chloroflexota; class Anaerolineae; order Anaerolineales; family DRMV01; genus S139-71. The sequence goes on along the minus strand of JALWJZ010000087.1, from coordinate 23,213 downwards.
GCCGATTTCCAGGCCATCCGGTTCATGTTGGCCGACATGGCCACCAGCATTCACGCCGCCCGTCTGATGACCTACTACGCAGCCTGGCTCAAGGACCAGGGGCGGCCCTACACCAAAGCGGCGGCCATGGCCAAACTCTTCGCCAGCGAAATGGCCGAGAAGGTGTGCCGAGATGCCATCCAAATTCACGGTGGGTATGGGTACAGCCGGGAGTACCCGGTCGAACGTTTTTACCGGGACGTACGCTTGATGACCATCGGCGAAGGCACCAGCGAAATTCAACGCCTGGTCATTGCCAGGAAGGTGCTGGAAGAGGCGTAAACGCAAAAGAGGCGAAGCCCCGCGGTAGGCTTCGCCTCTTCATTTTGGATGGATGTGCCATTCGCTGGTGACGGTCACAGCATCCTTGAGGGTGACCACTACCGAGCAGTATTTGGTCTCCAGCAGGTCCACAGCCCGCTTCACCGATTGCGGCGCCACCGGGCCGTACACGTGGTATTCCAGGTGAAGGTGCCGGAAACGGTACGGCGGTTCGGGTTCCTGGTCGCCGCGGCAACGCACCACCACGTGCCGTACCGGCTCCCGCTGTTTGCGCAAAATGGTGACCAGGTCGTAGGTGGCGCAGGAAGCCGCGGCCAGCAGAAGCAAATCCGAGGCCTTCAGCCCGTGCCAGTTCTGGTCATCGGCTTCGGGACGCCCCTGGGAAAGCACCAGAGGCCGCCCGCCCGAATCACGGCCCACCATGAGGGTGCCTTCGTGGGGCACCCATGCCACCGCCACGGTGCTTGAGACCATGTCGGCCATGAATCCCTCCCATTTGCGTTCGTGTGTGGAGACGACGGTGCTTCCGCCTGCTTCCACCGCGAGGCCCCACCCTTCCGCCCTATCGCCTTTAGAGGGTGTTTGAAAACCCTTCAAATTTTCAATAACTTCTACGTTACAACAAGAAGTTACCACCAGACGAAAGCGCAAACTGCAGTCCACGAGCGTATTTTACAAAATTCTTTCTTTTGAGAAGGTGCTTCGCACCTTCTCAAACACCCTCTTAGCGCTTTCTCGGGGAAGGTTCGCGGGAACGGGCGGGGCGTCGTTTATTACGTTGGTGCGTTTCACCTGAACGGGGACGCAACAAAAGGTCGGTTCCCATCAACATCGCGAGGCTCCCGACCACCGCGGGACCCAGATACCAGGGGCCCACCTGTCCCCAGGCCCAGCCCAGGTAACGGGCCAGAACATGTCCGCCCAAAAAGCCCAAGCCGGCGAAGAGCACCGAAGCCAGCATCCACAACCAGCCTCCACGGCCTTTCCAGGCATAATACCCCAGGCCCAAGGTCGGCACCCAAAGCAAACCGAAAATCCACCCCGGCAGGTTCATGGCTCATCCTCCGCGGCTACAATGGTGCCCCCGCCCAGGCAGACCTCCCCCTGGTAGACCACTGCCCGCTGTCCGGGGGTGATGTCCCACACGGGCTGGTCGAAGACGGCCCGAAACGCCCGACCTTCCTCCCGGGGTTCCACCGTTGCGGGCACGGCTTTGGCCCGGTAACGAATTTGCACCTCGGCCTGGAGGGGGCCCTGCGAAGGTGGTTCCTCAAGAATCCAGTTCACATCCCGGGCCAGCAAAGCCCGTTTGCCCCGATATTCTTTCGGCGCAACGATGAGGGCATTGCGCTCCACGTCCTTGGCCACCACGTACATGGGCTTCCCCACCCGCAACCCCAAGCCGCGACGCTGGCCAATGGTGTAGAAAGCCAGCCCCCGGTGAAGGCCAACCATGCGACCCTCGGGGGTCAAAATCGGGCCGGGACGTTCCAGGTCCGGCCGGTGTCGGGCCAGGAAGTCCCGATAATCCTCGCCGGCCAGGAAGCACAGGTCCTGACTGTCCCGGCGTTGGGCCACGGGCAGACCCCACTCTTCGGCCATGCGGCGCACCTGCTCCTTGGTGTATTCCCCCACGGGAAGCAGGGTATGCTGCAACTGTGCCTGCTTGAGCACGCTCAACACATAGGATTGGTCCTTGGCCCGGTCCACCCCGCGCAGCAACTGCACCCGACCATCCTCCAGCCGTCGCAGTCGAGCGTAGTGACCTGTAGCCAGGTAATCCGCACCCAGGGTTCGGGCATAATCCAAAAGCACGCCCCAACGGATACGCTCGTTGCACACCAGGCAGGGATTGGGGGTCCAGCCCCGGGCATAACCCTCGAAGAAGGCCTGCACCACGGTTCGGTAGAACACCTCTCGCACGTCGTACACGTAAAAGGGAATGCCCAACTTCTGAGCCACCTGTTGGGCCAGCACCATGGATTCCACCGTGCAACATCGGTTTTCGTGCTCCTTGCCCGGTTCGGACCACAGGCGAAGCATCACCCCAATAACCCGATACCCCTGCCGCACCAGCAGGGCCGCGGCCACGGAACTGTCTACCCCGCCGCTCATACCCACGACCACAGTGGGCTTGTCTCCTGGCTTTCCAGGTCCTTTCGTCATTGGCCTTTTTACACCGTCGAACAAATCCCGCTCATCGGGTGCCGGATAAAAGCGAAAGGCCCCTTCTGCAGGGGCCCAACACAGGCTGGGGGCGCTGGACTCGAACCAGCACTGGCGGATCCAAAGTCCGCTGTCCTGCCACTTAGACGAGCCCCCAGCGGCGCTTTTATTGTAGCGAGGGAACCGAAAATGTCAACGAACCCGGCGTCCGAAACGTGTGCCATCGTTGCATACCCCTACGCCTTTGGCTATAATAGAGACCGCCTGGGCGGTTAGCTCAGATGGTTAGAGCGCCTCCCCGACAAGGAGGAGGTCACAGGTTCGAGTCCTGTACCGCCCACTTTTTCTTTATTTGCATCTCGTTCCGGTCTCGCTCGAATAATGTTGTTTCTAAGGAGGTGAAGTAGTAGGGAGGAGCAACGGAATACAGGGAGATTTTGCATGAAGTTTATCCGTTTTTCACACCACGCTCGTGAACGTCTCCAACAACGTGGTGCGACGGAAGACGAGGTTGTGGAGGCCATTCGTTCGGCTGCATGGGAAACCGAACAGTATGGACGGTGGTCATGTCGAAAGGTTTTCCCTTTTCATCGTGAATGGAATGGCAAGTGGTATCAAGAAAAAGAGGTGAAACCCATCTTTGTTGTAGAAGGTGACATCATTGTGGTCGTAACAGTGTACACACGCTTTTTTGGTAAGACGGAAGAACGAGGATGAGGTATGCGGATTACATACGATTCCGAAGTCGATGTGCTTTACATTCAATTTTTGGACACCACCGTGACTACGAAAATCGTGGACGAAGGTGTCGCTATTGATTATGATGCAGAAGGACGCATCGCAGGCATTGAGATTTTGGATGCTCTTCGTCGGTTGAAGAATCCGGACATTTTGCGCCGGGTGGTTCTGGAAGAAATAGGTTTGGTTTCAACGGTTAAATCCATCCGATAATTGTGGACGCGTCGACCGGGACACCTCATCGGGGTGGACCCACCCCAGAGAGGAGCGCCCGGGTTTGCATCCCGGCTGGAAGGCGCTCTGGTGCGGTGCCCGATGGGACCCCCCGGGAGCAGGCCCCCCAACGCCCGGAACGGGTCAGTAAGGGGTTCGGTTGGGCCCCGATATCGGCCCCGCGAGGTGGGCCGGCGTTGCGGGCACATCGGACGTTTCGGCGCCCTATCGTGCCCTGGCGCGCCGGCCAACCCGGGTGGAACCGCGTGCGCCAACCGCGCTCGTCCCGGAGGGACGGGCGCGGTTTTGGGTTAAATGCAATTGCCAGTCGTGGACCGACGGTTGTTGGTGAATGTCCGTAGCAACCCTTGCTCCTGACCACTGATCACTGTTCACTAACCACTGACCAAAGGAGGTGCGTATGCCTCAGCAGAAAATCACGCCACCGCCGGAACCCGAACCCTACGAGAACAGCGACCTGTATCGCATTCGGCACAGCCTGGCGCACATCATGGCCCAGGCCGTGCTGGAGAAATTCCCCGGGGCCAAGATAGCCATCGGTCCGCCCATCAAATACGGCTTTTACTACGACTTCGACCTGCCCCGACCCATCTCCGAGGAGGACCTGGAAGAAATCGAAGCCCGTATGCGGGAAATCATTGCGGGGAAGCACCCCTTCGTGCGGCGGGTGGTCTCTCCCGAGGAGGCCCGGGAACTCTTCAAGGACCAGCCGTACAAACTGGAACTCATCGAAGACATCTTGCAGCGGGGCACCGACGAGTACGGTGAACCGCTGCCGCCGGGCGAAAAGCCGGTCCTCACCACCTACAAGCACGACACCTTCGAGGATTTGTGCCGGGGTCCGCATGTGGAGCACACGGGCCAGATCAATCCCAAAGCCTTCAAACTGATGAGCATCGCCGGCGCGTACTGGCGGGGCGACGAGAAACGCCCTATGCTCACCCGCATTTACGGCACCGCGTGGCGCACGCCCAAGGAACTGCGCCAGTACCTGAACTGGCTGGAAGAGGCCAAGAAGCGGGACCATCGCCGCCTGGGTCGCGAACTGGGTCTGTTCTACTTTGCCCCCGACGAGGTGGGGCCGGGCATCCCCCTCTTCGCTCCCAAAGGCGAAATCATCCGCCACCTCATGGAATCCTTCGTTCGCGAGGTGCAGACCAAGTACGGCTACCAGCACGTATGGACGGCTCACCTGGTGAAAGAAGACCTGTACCGGCAATCGGGCCACCTGGACAACTACGCGGAATTCATGTTCCCGCCCATGGTGGACGGCGAAGACGTATACCGGCTCAAGCCCATGAACTGCCCCAGCCACATGACCCTGTACAAGAAGATGGGGAAGCATTCGTACAAGGAACTTCCCCTGCGCTTCGCGGAATTTGCCACCCTGTACCGCTACGAAAAGAAAGGCGAACTCCTGGGCCTGACCCGGGTCCGGGCCCTGACCCAAGACGACGCGCATATTTTCTGCACGCCGGAGCAGATTCAGGAAGAATTCGCCCTGGCCTTGAAAATCATCCAGGAGGTGCTGGGTCGGTATCGCTTCACCGACTACCGGGTGCGGCTTTCCCTGCGCGGAGAGGGCGGCAAGTACGTCCAGGATGAGGAAAAATGGGAAAAGGCCGAGGCCGCGCTGCGGGCCGCGCTGGACGCCGCGGGCCTGGAGTACTTCGAGGCTCCCGGCGAGGCCGCGTTCTACGGACCCAAGGCCGATTTCCTGGCCACCGACGTGTTGGGCCGGGAATGGCAACTCTCCACCATTCAGGTGGACTTCATCCAGCCCGCGCGCCTGGGCTTGACTTACGTGGGTCCCGACGGCCAGGAGCACACCCCGGTGGTGCTGCACCGCGCGGTCACGGGCACCACGGAGCGCTTCCTGGGCATCCTCATCGAGCATTTCGCCGGCGCGTTCCCTGTGTGGCTGGCACCGGTGCAGGCGGTGCTCATTCCCATCACCGACCGCCACGTGGCCTACGCCCGGGAGGTGGCGGCCAAACTTCGGGAGGCCGGGTTGCGAGTGGAAGTGGACGATGGCTCGGAACGCATGCAGGCCAAGATTCGTAAAGCCCAGTTGCAGAAAATTCCCTACATGCTGGTGGTGGGTGACAAAGAGGTCGAGCAGGGAACCGTGGCCGTTCGCCTGCGTTCCGGCAAGAATCTGGGTCCCATGACCCTGGAAGCCTTTTTGCGCAAGGTGCAGGAAGACATCGAGGCCGGAGTGTAATGGGGTGACCGTGCCTTTGTTGCTGGGTCCCGCGATAGGTGGTGTGGCTTCGGACCGGGCGCGCCTTTGGCTGCGAGCCTCGCGGCCTTCCACGTGGAAAGCGCGGGTTTCCGAGGTTGCCGGCCGTGCGGTCTGGGAGTCGGAACCGGTCCGAACCCAGGAGGAGGCCGGCCATCTGGTTTTGTTCTCCGTGCTCGGCCTGCGTCCCGAGAGGGCTTATCGCTACAGCGTGGTTTTCGTGGATGCGACGGGCCAGGAGGTGGAGGTCGCGCGTGGAGGGTTCCGCACCGCGCCCCGGTTGACCGAACGGCGGGATTTCACGTTTTGTATGCTGGGCACCCTATTGCCGCAAGCCCATCACGCCGCGGACATGCTCCATCGGGTGCGGGAGCAGGCCCGGAAGGAAGACGCGGCCTTTTTCCTGACACCCGGTCCTTTGCTGGCTGCCGATGCCGTTCCCGACAACGGGCTGGAGCGTCCCCCGGTGACCCTGGAGGAATACCACCGCTTGTATCAGGCGGCCTGGTCCCAGCCTTCCTGGGGTCTGGCGTTGCAAGAGCACCCCATTTTTCCCATGTGGGGCCATCGGGAGGTGGATTGGGGGTGGGCCTGGGCCGACGTGGACCGCACTCAGGCGCGACTTCCCTTTTGGTTGCGTTGGTGGCGGCGATGGCAGGGCTTCCCCCCTGCCTCCCGAGAGGTGTCGCGCCAGCGGGTGGTGGCCGCCCTGCAGGCTTACTGGCAGCATCTGGGTGTGTTGACCGCGGACCCGCCGGCGCCGCCCGAAGGTGCGGATGTGCATCGCCCTTTGATTCTGCCAGCCGACCGGGGCCACCTGGGGTATGCGTTTGCGTATGGTGCCGCGGCTTTCTTGGTGCTGGACCTCCATACCCATCGCATCCGTTCGGGCCTGGTTCGGCGTCTTTTGCACCCGGAGCAGTGGCGCGTGCTGGAAGGCTGGCTGGCCACGGCTCGCGACGCGTATCCTCTGACCTTTGTGGTTACTTCCGCGGCCGTGTTTTCCCGAGGCCCTGGCGATTATTGGGGACGCTTTCCCGACGCCTTGCGCCGTTTGTTGCACATGGTCGCGGCTCGGGGCCTGCGAAACCTGATTTTCCTCAGCCACGGCCTGGAATGGGGCCGGGTGGTGGAGGCCCAGGTGCAGGTCGATGGCCACACGGCCCGTTTGTGGGAAATCGGCGTCGGGGGGGTGTGCCCCGGCCGATGGCCCCGGGTGGCCTGGCGTCCGGTGGGTCGGGCGGTCAGCCCGCTGCTTCAAGGGCATCGGGTGTTGGCTTCCGTGTCCGGGCCGCAGTTTGCCTGCTTGCGGGTCTCGTGGCAGCCTGCCCCGCGAGTTTCCTGGACGTTTTTCGGTCTTCAGGGGCAACCCCTGGCCGAAGGTTCCCTGAACCTGGAGAACGTGTATGACCGAATTGCCCTTGTTGGCACAGGATGAAGCACCGGGTAAGGTCATCCTCATGGGGGAGCACGCGGTGGTCTACGGGCAACCCGCCCTGGCCATGCCGGTGTTTGGGGTGCAGGCCCGTGCTCGGGTGTGGCCTTATCCAAAAGGCCGGGCCGGGCAGGTGTGGCTGGAAGCCCCTCAAGTGGACCTGGTCCCCACGCCGCACGAGGCGCTCCCCCGGGGGCATCCTTTGCGTGTGGCTGTGGAACAGGTTCTGGAGCGGGCTGGGAAGCCCGAGCGCCCTTTGCTGGTGCGGGTAACCAGCACCATCCCCGTGGCCGCGGGGTTGGGTTCCAGCGCGGCGGTGACCGTGGCCCTGGTGCGGGCCCTGGCCCGGGCGTTGGGTCATGCCCTGCCACCGGAGGTGGTCAACGCCATGGCCTACGAAGTGGAAAAAATTCACCACGGCACCCCTTCGGGCATCGACAACACCGTGGTCACCTATGCCCGTCCGGTGTACTTCCGCAAAGGCCATCCCCCGCGTCCATTGCAGGTGCAGGGACGCTTCGTTTTGGTCGTTGGCGATACTGGTGTGCCCGCGTCCACCCGGGAAACGGTGGGCCGGGTTCGCCGGGGCTGGCAACAAGACCGGGCGACCTACGAGGCCCTGTTCGAAGCCATTGGCCGCCTGGTGGAGCAGGCTCGAGAAGCCTTGGCCCGGGGCGATGCGCGGACTTTGGGAAATCTAATGGACGAGAACCACCGCCTCCTGCAGGCCTTGGGCGTGTCCCACCCCGCCCTGGAACGGTTGGTCGAGGCCGCCCGTGCCGCCGGCGCGTTGGGTGCGAAACTTTCCGGCGGTGGCGGCGGTGGGAACATGATTGCCCTGGTGCCGCCCCAGGCTGTGGAAACCGTGCGGAAGGCCCTGTACGTAGCCGGTGCCCCGCGCACCTGGGTGACCGAGGTTGCCGGCCCTGCGTGAGGTTTTTTGGGTGAAGGAGGAGACGGTATGTCCAATGCTGCGACGTCTTCCGTCATCGTGATTACCGGCGCATCTTCGGGCATTGGGGAGGCCACGGCCCGGCTCTTCGCCCGGGAAGGCTGGTGGGTGGTGCTGGCCGCGCGGCGCCGGGAGCGGCTGGAGGCCCTGGCCCGCGACCTGGAAACCCTGGGCGTGCGCGTGCTCCCCGTACCCACCGACGTCACCCGCTGGGAAGACGCGGAAAGCCTGGCCCGGACCACCTGGGAGGCCTTCGGTCGGGTGGACGTGCTCTTCAACAACGCGGGCTTCATCCAACTGGACTGGTTCGAGGCCATGGACCCCCATGCGGACATCGCGCGGCAGGTGCTGGTCAACCTGTTGGGTACCATGTGGGTCACCCGGGCCTTCCTCCCCGGCATGATGCGCCAGGGCTTCGGCCACATTGTCAACATGGCTTCGGTGGCCGGGCATATCGCCCCGCCCACTTACAGCGTGTACGCGGCCACCAAGTTCGGCGTGCGAGGTTTCAGCGAAGGACTGCGCCGTGACGTGGCTTTACACAACATCCGGGTGTCGGTGATTTCCCCCGGCGGTGTGGAGACGGATTTCGTCAAGGATGCCAAATCGCCGCTGCGCCAACTCAAAATGGACGGCACCGAGACCCTGACCCTGACCCCGGAACAGGTGGCCCGGGCCGTGTGGGGGCTGGTGCGGCGTCCCCGCCGGGAAAGGGTCATCCCCGGGCTGTATCGTCCCCTCATCTGGTTGAACCGCGCCTTCCCCGCCCTCACCGATTTCATCTCTCGACGGTTGCTCCGGCGTTTGGGCCGCGGACCCGGAGGGATGCATGCGAAGTAAATGAATGGAGCAGCGGAGCCGCCCCATCCATGGAACTCTATACCAGCGGCCCGGTACCCGGAGGGACCTGCACGAATGCGAAAGGCCGGCGAATACTCCGTGTTCTCCGTGGCTCTGTGTGCGTATTTGTTCGAACATGTAAAACGCCGCGTGGACGGTTCTCGCTGCGAAGCCGCTTCCCCTTTTTGGTAACATGGAATCGTGGCCAGAAGACCAGGCCGGGAGGGTTCCGCAACGCGTGACTCCCCGTGCACCTTCGTTCGGGAGAGAAGAGCATGTCTCGGTGGATCGTCCTGGGCAGCGCGCATTCCATCGCCGCGCCCCACGCGGCCAATACGCATTTCGCGCTGGTCACCACGCGGCGCATCGTCCTGGTGGACTGTCCCGGCCCCGTGTTTCCCCACCTGACCCGTTACCACCTTTCCCCGCACCGAATCACCGACCTGGTGCTCACCCATTTCCATCCCGACCACGTGTCCGGCCTGGCCTTGTTTTTGCAAAATCTGTGGCTGGTGGGCCGCACCCGCCCGCTGCACCTGCACGGCCTGCCCGACGTCCTCGACCGGGCGCGGCGCTTGCTGGATTTGTTCCGCTGGCACCGCTGGAAGCGGGAATACTCTGTGCATTTTCACGCGGTGGAAGGTCCGGGTTTGCTCCCTTTGCTTCGGGAACCCGACGTGCACCTGTACGCCGCGGAGGTGAAGCACAGCGTGCCCACGTTGGGCTTACGCTTCGCTTTCCCCGAAAGCGGCCGGGTGCTGGCCTACTCGGCCGACACCGCACCCTGCCCCGCGGTGGAGGACCTGGCCCGCGGTGCCGACTGGCTCTTTCACGAGGCCACGGGCGCGGGCAGCATTCATACGTCGGCGACCCAGGCCGGTGAACTGGCCCGCCGGGCCGGGGTCCGTCATTTGTTCCTGGTACACACCGACCCCGACCCGCGCGCCCGCCACCGCCTGGAGGAGGAGGCCCGCTGGGCCTTTGGCGGCCCCGTGACCGCGGCGTGGGATGGCCTGACCCTGGTCTGGGAACCATGAACGAGCGGCTCTTTCGTCGGCTTTTCGGCCTGGGTGGATTGCTGGCGGCGTTGTGGTTGCTCCTCATGGCCGGGTTGTATGCCCAAAGCCGCCGGACCGCGCCTGGCCCTACGCCCGCGCCGGCCCGCTGGGCATATGTGTACGTGGATGGGCGGCCTCATCGCCGGGTGCGCACCGCGGCGCATTCTTTGCGCGAACTCCTGGAGCAGGTCGGCCTCGAAGAGGTGGACGGTGTGTGGGTGAACGGTCGGCGCTGGGCGGAAGGGGAACCCCTGCCGGTGCAGGGACCTTTGTTGGTGCGGGTGGAAACCCGTCCGCTCCCCACGCCGCCCGCGGGCGCGCCGCTGGCCGCGCTGCCCCCGGCGGCCTGGCCCGGGCCGGTGGAAAGCCCAGTCCCATTGCGCCGGGGCCTGTGGCAGGGGGCGGAAGGCCCGCGCGAACTCTGGGCCGCCGCGTCCTTCACCGGCGAAGCCCTGGCCCAGCACCACTTGGCCCCCCAGGGCCTGGACCGGGTGCTGCCGGACGAAGAGGCCCCCTGGCCTCCCGAAACGCCGGTGCGGACGGTCCGGGTGCGGGAAGCCCTCTTCCTGGAGCAGGAACCCATTCCCTACGATTCCAAAACCCAGCCCCTGCCCGAGGTTCCCCTGGATACCATCCAGGTGGTGCAGGAGGGTGCGCCGGGCATCAAGGCCCGAGAGGTGCTGGTCCGCTACGAAGACGGCGAAGAGGTGGCCCGCATCCCCCTGGGCGAGTGGGTGTTGCAGCCGCCCCAGCCGCGCATCGTGGGCTACGGCACCAAAATCGTGATTCAGACCCTGGACACCCCCGACGGCCCCATTCGTTATTGGCGCGCGGTGCGGGTGTATGCCACTTCGTACTCGCCGTGCCGGGTGTACGGCGCGGGTGGCCCCTGCGATGACATTACCGCCAGCGGCGAACGGCTGCGCAAGGGCATCATCGCGGTGCGGCTTTCCTGGTATCGTTACATGAAGGGGCTGCGGGTGTACGTGCCCGGTTACGGCTTTGGCATCATCGCGGACGTGGGTGGCGGCATCCCCGGCCGGCATTGGATCGACCTGGGCTATTCCGAGGAAGACTACCGCCCCTGGCATCAGTGGACCACGCTGTACTTCCTGGCTCCGCCGCCGCCCCCGGAGCGTATTTTGTGGGTGTTGCCGTGAAAACCAACGTGCGTCGTCTCTTGCGACAGTATGGCCTGCGCCCGGACAAGCGTTTGGGTCAGCATTTCCTGGCCGATGCGCGCTTGTTGGCGCGCATCGCCGAGGCCGCGGAACTGACGCCCCAGGATACCGTGGTGGAAATCGGTGCGGGCATCGGCAACCTGACCCGGCACCTGGCCGCCCGGGCCGGACGGGTGATAGCCGTGGAAATCGACCCGCGACTGCGTTTGCCCCTGTTGCACCAAACCGAAGATTTCCCCAACGTGGAGCCGGTTTTCGCCGATTTCCTGGAACTGGATTTGCAGCAACTGGTCGGCCAGGGGCCGTACGTGGTGGTGGGCAATCTGCCCTACGTGATTACGTCCCCCATTTTCCACAAACTGTTGGAGGAAGGCCCCCGGCCCACGCGCATGACGGTGCTGGTGCAAAAGGAAGTGGCCGAACGCATCGCCGCGGGCCCGGGGAAGATGAACCTGCTGGGTCTGGCGGTGCAGGTACACGGTCGGCCCGAGGTGCTGTTCACCGTGCCTTCGGGCGCGTTCGTGCCGCCGCCCCAGGTGGCCTCCGCGCTGGTTCGGGTGGACATGTACCCCCAGCCCCTGCTCCCGGAGCCGCGACGCGGCCGCCTGTTTCGCCTGGCACGCGCGGCCTTTGGGCAGCGCCGCAAACAACTGGTGAACACCCTGGCGCCCTTACTGGGCGGCAAAGACCGGGCCCGGCAGGTGCTGGAGCAGGCCGGCGTCTCCCCTTCGGCCCGGCCGGAAGACCTGGGCCTGGAAGATTGGCTCCGCCTCCTGCAGGCCGCCGAAGCGGCGGGTTTTGGTTAGAATGGGGGCCACGGAGCCGAACACTTTTCCCATGCAAAGGACGGTGGCCAAAATGCCTTGGGTGAAGGTCTTCCAAGCCGATAGTCGCAGTATGGCGGAAATCCAGGATGCCAGCGTAGACCTTATCGTCACGTCACCTCCTTACTGGCATATCAAGGACTACGGCGTACCCGGCCAGATTGGCTACGGCCAGTCCTTGCACGCATATCTCGTAGACCTTTACCGGGTGTGGAAGGAAACTTATCGCGTGTTGCGCCCGGGGCGCAGACTGTGCATCAACATCGGCGACCAATTCGCGCGAGCCGTGGTTTACGGTCGCTACAAAGTCATCCCCCTCCACGCCGAAATCATTGCCCAGGCCGAGCAAATCGGTTTCGACTACATGGGAGCCATCATCTGGCAGAAACGTACCACCATGAACACCACCGGCGGCGCGGTGGTCATGGGTTCCTATCCTTATCCCCCCAACGGCATTGTGGAAATCGACTACGAGTACATTCTCATCTTCAAAAAACCGGGCAAAAGCCCGCGCGTCTCCCGGGAGCAGAAAGAAGCCTCTCGCCTGACCAAAGAGGAGTGGAAAACCTATTTCACCGGTCACTGGACCTTTGGCGGCGCGCGACAGGTTCGGCATGAGGCCGTGTTCCCCGACGAACTCCCCCGGCGTTTGATTCGTATGTTTTCTTTCACGGGGGAAACGGTGCTGGACCCCTTTGCCGGCAGTGGCACCACATTGGTTCAGGCCCTTCTTTTGGGGCGGAATGCCATCGGTTATGAAATCCATCCGGATTTCGTGCAGTTGATTCGGGAACGGGTCATGGAAACCCTGGGGCCATTGTTTACCTCGGCCTCGTTTCACCGCCGAGAAAGCCCGGTACCTCTTCCCGAGGTGGGCGACTACGTCCCTCGCATTCAAGATGCCCGTCCTGAAGCGGCGCGTGCGCCCCGTCCCCCCGGCACCCTGTATCGGGTGCGCGGTGTTGAATCCGACACCCTGGTCCTGGAGAACGGTTTGCGGGTAGGCCTGTTGGGGATTGCCATCGTCAATCCCCAGGCCTTTGCGGAATACGTGAGGCGTCGCCTTCGGGGGAAGCAGGTTTTCCTCAAACCCGAACCGTCCTCGGAGGCTCTTTCCTCGGGCCGGGTTCGTGCATACGTTTACCTCAAGAACCGCATTTTTGTAAACGCCTATGTGCTCAAGGCCGGTTGGGGCCGTCCCTCGGACGAACCGCATCGGTTGCGAAAAAAATTCGCGCGTTTGTGGGAGCAACATCATGGCCAAAGAGTGGATTCTCAACCAGGCCACCAATCGTTGGGGGCTCAATAAGAAGAACCGCGTTGGCCTGGTGTCGCAATGGATTCGCGAAGCCGAACCCAAGACCGTGGAAGAATGGAGGCAGGCCTATTTGGAACGTTTGCGTCAATGGTTGGCCGAGAAAGATATTGACATGCCGCTCGAGGCGTATCTGAACAGTTTAGGTGAACGGTTGTACGTCAAAATTCGTGAAGTTATTCACAAAGAAGTGACCGAAATCACGTTGGAGGACTGTGTAACCTATCTTTGGAATCTGGTCATCGACCGCACCTTCCAGGGGTATCGGCGCGAGATTACGACGGTTTACGAGCACTTACAGGAGGCCTTGGGGGTTGAGATTTGCCCCGCACCGGACGATCTCGACCGTCATTATCACGTGGATTTTCTCATTCCCGTTGGGGAGCGTACCATTGGCCTGCAAATCAAACCTGTGACGTACATGCAACAGGACGACGTGCATCGCTGGCTTTCCTGGATGGAAAAGGCGCATAAGGACTTCGAGACTAAATTTGGAGGCAAGGTCTTCGTGGTCTTTTCCCGTCGCCAGGGCCGCAAACACGTGATTGCCAACCCCGAAGTGATTGAAGCCATTCGTGCCGAAATCCAGCGTCTCCAACGCGAGGTATGACCCATGCCCCTGGTCGCGGATCTGCACATCCATTCCCACTTCTCCCGGGCCACCAGCAAGGACCTCACCCTGCCCCAACTGGCCTATTGGGCCCAACTCAAAGGGGTGCATCTGGTGGGTACCGGCGACATCGCCCACCCCGGCTGGCTGGCGGAAATCAAGGAGCATCTGGAACCCGCGGAAGAGGGCCTCTTCCGCCTCAAGCCCGAGTACGAACGGGAAGTGCAGCAACGGGTGCCCCCCTCCTGCCGCGGGGTGGTGCGTTTCGTCCTGGGGGGTGAAATCAGCACCATCTACAAAAAAGGCGGCCGGGTGCGCAAAATCCACCACGTGGTCTTCCTCCCCACTCTGGAGGCCGTGGAGGCCTTCCAGGCCCGCCTGAGCCGCATCGGCAACATCGAATCCGACGGACGCCCCATCCTGGGCCTGGACTCGCGCGACCTCCTGGAAATCCTCCTGGAAGTGGACCAGCGCAGCGTGCTCATCCCGGCCCACATCTGGACCCCCTGGTTCGCGCTGCTGGGTTCCAAATCCGGTTTCGACAGCGTGGAAGAATGCTTCGAGGACCTCACCCCCCACATCTTCGCACTGGAGACCGGACTTTCCTCCGACCCGCCCATGAACTGGCGCGTATCGGCCCTGGACCGCTATACCCTGGTTTCCAACTCCGACGCCCATTCCCCGGCCAAACTGGGCCGCGAGGCCAACCTGCTGGACATCTCCTTGAGTTATTCCGCCCTGTTCGCGGCCATCCGCGAGGGCGACCCGCAGCGTTTCCTGGGCACCATCGAATTCTTCCCCGAAGAAGGCAAATACCACTACGACGGCCACCGCAAGTGCGGTGTGTGCTGGCATCCCGTGGAAACCCGCCAGCACCAGGGCCGCTGCCCCGTGTGCGGCAACCCCGTGACCGTGGGCGTGCTGCACCGGGTGGAGGAACTGGCCGACCGCCCCGAAGGCGTGCCCAAACCCAACGCCCTGCCCTTCTACCGACTGGTCCCCCTGCCCGAAGTCCTGGGCGAACTTTACGGCGTGGGTGCGAACAGCAAACGGGTGCGCCGGGCGTACCAGGACCTGCTCCGCCGCCTGGGGCCGGAAATCCACATCCTCCTTTTCGCCCCTCTGGAGGAAATTACCGCGGTGGCCGGTCCCACCCTGGCCGAAGGCATCGCGCGTATGCGTCGGGGCCAGGTCGAAGTGCAACCCGGTTTCGACGGCCAGTACGGCGTCATCCGGGTCTTCCCGCCGGGTCTGGCCGTTTCGCCCGGTCAGGGCACCCTGTTCGCCGTGCCCCCGGCGGCGTCACCCGCACCTGCCCCGCCTCGGTCCGCGCTTTCATCCTCTGGGGAAAAGCCCCGGCCCGACCTCGCGCCTGGCCTGCAAGAGCGCGCGGGGGCCTACGCTCCCCAGGCACCGCCCTCCGCGTCGGTTCCCCAGGGCGACGCGGGTCCTGCCGCCCCAGGGGGTCCCGGGGCCGCGCTGGCGCGGTTGCTCCACAGCCTGGACCCGGACCAGCGCGCGGCCGTGGAAGCCCCCCTGGAAACCCCCTTGCTCATCGTGGCCGGGCCGGGCACCGGCAAAACCCGCACCCTGACCGCCCGTTTGGCCCATGCGGTGCTGGCCGGAAACGTACCGCCTCGGGCCGTGCTGGCCGTCACCTTTACCAACCGGGCCGCGGAAGAAATGCGCCGGCGCTTGCGGGCCTGGTTGGGGCCGGAGGTGGCCGAGGCCGTGGCCGTGCACACCTTCCACAGCCTGGGCCTGGCCCTGCTGCGGGAATGGAGCCGCACCAACGGCCCGGACGCGGCGGAGCCGCGCGTGCTCCCCGAAGCCGAGGCCCGGCGCCTGTTCCACCGCCTGTTCCCCAAGGTCCCGGCCCGTACCCGCGGCGCCTGGTGGGAGCGCATCCGGTGGGCCAAAGCCCAGGCCCTGGACCCCCAGGCCGCCGCAGCCCGCCACCCCCACCAGGAATGGGTGGTGGCCTACCGGGCCTACCAGCAGGCCCTGGACGAAGCGGGCGCGCTGGACTACGGCGATTTGCTTCTGCGTCCGCTGCTCCTGCTGGAGGCCCATCCCCAATGGTGCGAGCAGGTTCGGGCTCGTTTTCGGGTCATCGGCGTGGACGAATACCAGGACCTGAACGAGGTGCAGTACCGCCTGCTTCGCCTGCTGGCCCGCGATGAGGGCCGGGGCCTGACGGCCATCGGTGACCCCCGCCAGGCCATTTACGGCTTCCGCGGCGCCAGCCCCCGCTACTTCCTGCGCTTTCGGGAGGACTTTCCCCGGGCGCAGGTGGTGCACCTGACCCGCAATTACCGCTCCGCGCCGGGCATTGTGCGCGCGGCCCAGGCCCTGCTGCCCGCGGAGCCGCCCCTGGAGCCCACCCGTAGCGGCCCGGATGCCATCGACGTGTGGGAGACCCCCACCGACCGGGCCGAAGCCGAAACCCTGGCCCACACCATCGAGGCTCTGGTGGGCGGCACCAGTTACTTCTCCCTGGATTCCGGCCGGGTGCAGGAGACCGAAGTCGGGCGTCGGGTTTTCGGGGAAATCGCCATCCTGGTGCGCATGCGGGCCTTGCTTCCCCCCATCGAAGAGGCCCTGCGCCGTGCCGGCATTCCCTACCTGGTGTACACCGACCGCCCCTGGGCCGAGCGGCCCGGTGTGGGCGCGCTGCTGGCCTTTCTGCAAAGCCGCTGGTCGCCCCACCTGCCCGCAACCTGGGAGACCCTGCTCACCGCATTGCACCTGGACGAAGCGCAGGCCCGGGCCTGGTCCCAAACCCTGGCCCGGATGGAGGACCCCTGGGCCGCGCTCGCGCAAGGCGAGGTGGAAGGCCCGGAGCCTTTGCCCGCCCTGGCCCGGTTGTGGCAGCGCCTTCCCCCGCCGCCGGCGCGGGTGGACCCCGCCTGGATTGGCGCCCTGCGGGAACCCTGGGAAGCCACCGTGAGCGCCTTCCCCAAACACGAAGACCTGCTGCCCGCGGCGGAAGATTGGGATGCGTTCCGCTACGCCGCGCGCGAAAGCCGAGGTCGCGCCTGGGCCGAGTGGCTCACCGCCCTGCACCTGGCCCGGGAACACGATTTCCTGGACCCACGCGCGGAGCGGGTGCACATCCTCACCCTGCACGCGGCCAAGGGTCTGGAGTTCCCCGTGGTCTTTCTCCCCGCGTGCGAAGACGGCATTCTGCCCTATCGCCGTCCGGGGGAGGAAACCGACGAAGCCGAAGAGCGCCGCTTGTTCTACGTGGGCCTCACCCGCGGCCAGGATCGGGTCATTGTGACCTGGTCCCGCAAGCGTCGCCTGTTCGGAAAAGAGGGCGCGGGGCGTCCTTCGCCTTTCCTGGAGGCCCTTCCTCCGCAACTTCGGCGGGAGCGTCGGCCCACACCGCCCGCCAAACGCCGGCCTCGTGCCCGACAACTTTCCCTTTTTGAATAGAAACGACCCAGGTCGCGGGCTTCGCGACCTGCGCCTTTCATCCTCGTACAAAAAAGTGAACCCGCTGGTCAGGCGTTGTTCATGTCCTGCCCTGTGCTCACACAGGGCCACGGAGAACGCGGAGTATCCGCTGATGAAATCTGCTCTGTGTTCTCTGTGCCTCCGTGAAAAAATGCAATGGCTCCTGATGCTGTTGTTATCTGAAAAACGCGTACCGTCGGAGGCGTTGCCTCGCGAAAAGGAAGGAGGGGAGGCGAAGATGAGCGGAACGCGGCACCCTTTGTTTCGGATGGTGTTCATGGACGGTGGCCTTACAGGCATTCTTCTGATGTGTTGTCTGTGCTTTGTTTGCACCGTGCCCGCGTTTTTGTTTGCGGGCATCACCTTTCCGGCCCACGGCCTGCGCATGGCTTCGGATACGGTGGTGGTTCACTGGCAGGCCGAGTACCAACCCCGCCAGACCGTCCTCAGCGAGAGTGGGCCGAACCAGGAAACGCCGGATTACACGTTGTACCTGGACGGCCAGAAAGTGGTGGAGAGCACGGCCCGGGAACCCAGGCCCAATGTGGCTTTCCTGAAAAACCTGTCGCCGGGCACCCACACCCTGCGCCTGGAAGCCCGTGCGGGCGGGCGCACCGTGGAGCATTCCGTTTCCTTTGAAATCGTGGAAGGCCCATCGCCGTGGTCCCTTCAGGAGTTTCCCCATGAATGGAACGCGTTTTACGTATTCGACGCCCTGGGCAGGCGTTATCTCGCCGGCGAAGACGGCGAATCCGAGGTGCGCGTTGCCCATGCCGACGCGCGTGGGTTGTTCGTGAAGACCGCGGAAACGGTGCATTTTCGCCCCTGGGTGTGGGAACAATTGGGCGACGTGGAAGAATTGCCCTTGCCGGAAGAGGGACCGGCCAAATTGCTGGGTCCGGGTGTGGTGGCCCAGGGGGGCCGGTTGCACTGGTGGCGGGAGGGGGCATGGCAGGCGCTGCCCCCCTTCCCCGCGGAAGGCATCCCCGAACAGGTGCAGGCCTACTTCGGCCAGGTCGGCCCGCGTCTCTTTTTTGAAGACCACGACGGCTTCTTTTGGGCCCGACCTTGCGGCGATGCCCTTTGGGTTTCCCTGACCTGGTGGGTGCGCACCGAGGAGGGCCCGCCTCACTTCGCTTATCTGGCCCGGCATCGGGTCGAGGGGGATGCGTGGGAGGTGGTGGCTCCGCCGACCCGGCACGGCCGCTTCCTGCTGTATTGCTTTCACCGTGCTTCGGGCGACGAACTTTGGGCGGTGAACACGGCCTCCGACGGCACGCCGTTGGTGCCGGAGCAATGGCGGGCATGGGGCTGGTTCCTCAACCGGCCGAATCCGTGGCATTGGGCCGAAAAGGTGGGCCTGGGCCGCACTTACCGCTGGACGGAGCACGGCTGGGAAGCGGCTCTGGCGCCGCCCCTGGTGGTGCGCGTGGGGTCTGTTCATATGTCCGGGTGGTACCCGGCCACCGCAGGTCCGGCCCTGCGGCTGATGCACGAGGGCCGGGACTGGGTGATGGTGCCTGTGGTGCGCCCTTGATGCGGCAACACCGGCCCGACCGATGGCGCCTCTTTGCCCGCCGGAAAGGGAAAATTTTGCTTGACACCCTTACCCCTTGTGCTACAATGAGGGACGCCTGATTGCGGGCGATAAAGAAACAGAAGGCGAATCGAGTTGCCGCGGGAGAAAAAGCGGTAACGGTTCTTTTTGTCTGTAAACGATTTTGTCTGAGTGTTTTGTCGAAGATTTCCTGGTTGCAGGAGGAAAGCCGTGCCGACCATCAATCAACTGGTGCGCAAGGGGCGAAAACCGAAGAAGGACAAACCCAAGGCGCCGGCTTTGCTGTATACGTACAACTCCCTGAAAGGGAAGCGGGTCCGGTTGCCCAAGGGCTGCCCGCAGAAGCGGGGCGTGTGTCTGGTGGTCCGCACCATGACCCCCAAGAAGCCCAACTCCGCGTTGCGGAAGATTGCCCGCGTGCGGTTGACCAACGGCATGGAAGTGACCGCGTACATTCCCGGCGAAGGCCACAACTTGCAGGAGCACTCGGTGGTGCTGGTGCGGGGTGGCCGTGTGAAGGACCTGCCGGGTGTGCGCTACAAAATCGTGCGGGGCGCGCTGGACGCGGCCGGTGTGGAAGCCCGGCGCCAGGCCCGCTCCAAGTACGGTGCCCGGAAGCCCAAATAGGGTGTGCAGACACCTCAAGCGGCTTGACCACAGGAGGACACAGGCATGCCACGGCGTTATCGTCCTGAGCGACGGCAGATTCCCCCAGACCCCAAGTATGGCCGGGTGGACGTGCAATCGTTCATCAACCGCGTGATGCGGGGCGGCAAGAAGAGCGTGGCCGCGAAGCAGGTCTACAAGGCCTTCGACATCATCGCGGAGAAGACCGGGCAGGACCCCATCAAGGTGTTCGAAAAGGCCATTCGCAACGCTTCCCCCATCATGGAAGTGCGACCGCGGCGGGTGGGCGGCGCTACGTACCAGATTCCTATGGAAGTACCGCCGCATCGCCAGTTTGCGCTGGCCTGCCGCTGGATCATTCATGCCGCTCGCGCGCGTCAGGGCAAGAGTTTCGCGGAAAAGTTGGCCGCGGAATTGCTGGATGCGGCTCGCGGGCAGGGCGCGGCCGTGCGCAAGCGAGAGGAAACCCACCGCATGGCCGAGGCCAACCGGGCCTTCGCCCACCTCAGGTTCTGACGCGGCCCGCTCCGAAAAAGCGGCGCGCGCAGCGCGTCGCTTTTTTGTGTCTTGTGCGGGCGTGAGCGTCCATGTTGCATCGTTCGCTTGAAGCCTTGTTGGGTTATGGATGAGATTTCGTGACGTTTTTTGAGAAGGTAGCCATGCCCAGGAAGTATCCCATCGAGAAGTACCGCAATATCGGCATCATCGCCCACATCGACGCGGGCAAAACCACGACCACCGAACGCATCCTGTTCTACACCGGCCGTACCCACAAACTGGGTGAGGTGCACGAAGGTACGGCCACCACGGATTACATGGAACAGGAGCGGGAGCGGGGCATCACCATCGTGGCCGCGTCGGTGTCCGCGGAGTGGAAGGGGTATCAAATCAATATCATCGATACCCCCGGCCACATCGATTTCACCGCGGAAGTGCAGCGCTCCCTGCGGGTGCTGGACGGCGGCATCGTGGTCTTCGACGCGTCGCAAGGCGTGGAGCCGCAAAGCGAAACCGTGTGGCGCCAGGCCGACGAGTACGGCGTGCCCCGCATTTGCTTCATCAACAAAATGGACAAAGTGGGCGCCTCCTTCGAGCGTTCGGTGGAAAGCATCCGGGAACGCCTGGGCGCCAACCCGGTGCCCGTGCAATTGCCCATTGGGGAAGAGTCCACCTTCCGCGGGGTGGTGGACCTCATCGAGATGAAAGCCATCACCTGGGTGGACGATTTGGGAAAGCAGCCCGTGGAAGAACCCATTCCTCCGGAACTGGAAGAAGCCGCCGAAGCCGCGCGGGAGCAGATGATCGAACAAATTGCCGAGTTCGACGACGAAATCATGATGAAATACCTGGAAGGGGAAGAGGTTGCCCCCGAAGAACTCAAAGGGGCGTTGCGGCGGGCGACCATCGAAGGCAAGGCCCAGCCTGTGTTTTGCGGGAGTGCCTTGCGCAACAAGGGTATTCAGCCCCTTCTGGACGGCGTGATTGATTACCTGCCCTCGCCGGTGGACATTCCCCCGGTGAAAGGGGAGAACCCCAAGACGGGCGAAATCGAAGAGCGCCCGGCCAGCGACGACGCACCTCTGTGCGCCCTGGCCTTCAAAATCGTCACCGACCCTTACGTGGGCCGGCTGGCCTACATTCGGGTGTATTCCGGCGTGCTCACCCAGGGCACCATGGTGTACAACGCCACCAAGGAAAAGCGGGAACGGGTGGGGCGCCTGCTCCGCATGTACGCCAACAAGCGGGAGGAAATCAAGGAAGTGCGGGCCGGTGACATCGCCGCGGTGCTGGGCATGAAGAGCGTGACCACCGGCGATACCCTGTGCGACGAAGCCCACCCCATCCTGCTGGAACCCATCCGCTTCCCCGAGCCGGTCATTGGCGTGGCCATCGAGCCCAAGACCTCCGCGGACCAGGAGAAACTGGCCAAGGCCCTGCAAAAACTGGCCGAAGAGGACCCTACCTTCCGGGTGCGCACCGACGAGAGCACAGGGCAGACCTTGATCGAGGGTATGGGCGAATTGCACCTGGAAATCCTCATCGACCGCCTGCGTCGGGAATTCAACGTGCATCCTCGGGTGGGTAAGCCGCGCGTGGCCTACAAGGAAACCATCACCCAGCCGGTGGAGAAGGTGGAAGGCCGCTTCATCAAGCAAACGGGCGGCCGTGGCCAGTACGGCCACGTGGTCATCAACGTGGAACCCGCGGAACCGGGGAGCGGCATCATCTTCGAGGACAAAATCGTGGGCGGCGTCATCCCCCGGGAATTCATCCCCGCGGTGGAAAAGGGCATTCGCGAGGCCGCGGATACCGGCGTCATCGCCGGTTACCCGGTGACGGATGTGAAAGTCACCCTGGTGGACGGCTCCTACCACGAGGTGGATTCCAGCGAAATGGCCTTCAAAATCGCCGGTTCCCTTGCGTTCAAAGAAGCGGTGAAGCGAGGCAGGCCCGTGCTGCTGGAACCCATCATGAAGGTGGAAGTCACCGTGCCCGACGAGTTTTTGGGCGAAGTATTGGGGCAGTTGTCCGCGCGACGGGCCCAGATTTTGGGTATGGAACCTCGTCCCGGAAACGTGCGCGCGGTGCGGGCTTTGGTGCCCCTGTCGGAACTTTTCGGCTACGCCACGGCTTTGCGTTCGGCCACCCAGGGCCGGGCTTCCTTCACCATGGAATTCGATCACTACGAGCCCGTGCCGGAGCAGGTGGCCGAGGCCATCATCAAAGGTGAACGAGCGTGAGCGGGTGCTGGAAGGAGCATCGATGGCCTTTCCAGCCAGCCAGATTGAGAAGATGACCATGCACGTGCAGGATTTGCAGGATTTGTTGCGCCTACTGGATGAACACCCTGAATGGCTGGAGGCTTTGCGCCAGCGTATCTTGACTCGCGAATGGATTACGCTTCCCGGTGAAGTGCGGCTTTTGGCACGCGAGATACACGCCTTTGCTGAAAAGGTGGATCGGCTGGTGGATTTGGCTTACAACCAGATGCAGGATATGGCCGAAGTGCGTGGACGACTTCGCGAAATGGATTTTCGGGAAAAGGCTCCGGCCTTTTTGGGACCGCACGGCTTCTATCGAGTGAAAGTGCTTTCTATGGCTGAAATCATGCAACAAATTGACGCTGCCGAGGAGGCCGGTCGCATCTCGCCGAAAGAGCGGGCGCAAATCCTTCAGGTCGATGCTATTGTGCAGGCGCGTTACCGGCGGAAGATTCCCGTTTACTTGGTGGTGGAAGTTTCCGAGGGCGTGGGCCTGCATGACGTGGAACGGGCGTTCGAGCGGGCGCGTATTTGGGCAAAGATCCATCCTGAAGCCATGGTTTGGCCTTTGGTCGCAGGGCGTTTTGTGGCCCCGGAGGCTCATGCGCAGGCCCGGAAACAGCAGGTCTTGATTCTTCGTGATGGACACCTGGAATGGACCTTTGCACCGCCCGAGGATACGCCAATAGCCGCGTAACGCAGGAACCGGACGACGAGGTCGTTATATCACGAAATTAAACTTTGAACCGATTTACGGAGGTGTTACCATGAGCAAGCCGAAGTTTGAGCGGACCAAGCCCCACCTGAACGTGGGCACCATTGGTCACATCGACCACGGGAAGACCACGCTGACCGCGGCGATTACCAAGTACTGCGCTCTGCAGGGGTGGG
>JALWJZ010000086.1 GCA_026996855.1 Anaerolineales bacterium | reverse complement strand
GCCGCATGCGATTCATCCTCCGGCATTGGGAAGTATTCCCCAATGCCGGGCATGGCCGTTTTCCGGCGCCGCTGCCATCTCGGCCGCCACCACGCGGGCATTCTAGCCCGCCCGGGGCGCGACCCGCGCGCAACGCCCCGCCCTGAAGGCGGCCCCGGTACACCAGGAGCAAATCCGCGCCCGAGGGGTGCTCCCGCCCGTAGAGCACGTCCACCAGGGGGCCGATGTCCACCTCCAGCCCGGTTTCCTCCCGGCATTCCCGGGCCGCGGCTTCCCGGGGGTCCTCCCCCGCGTCCAGGAAGCCCGCGGGCAGGGTCCAGCGTCCCAGTTGCGGCTCCACCGCGCGGCGCACCAGCAGCACCCGGCCCTGGGGGTCGGTCACCAGCACGGCCACGGCCACCTTGGGGTCGGCGAAGTACACCCAACCGCACCGGGGGCACACCGGCCGCACCTTGCCGAAGCGGGGTTCCCGCACCACGGGCGTGCCGCAACGGATGCAATAGCGCACGTGGGCGTCGTAGGCGGTCATGGAGACGTGGCCGATTGGAGCAAAGATTGCAAACGGTGCATCACCGCTTCCCGGATGCACTGCTGCACTTCGTCCACCGACGCGTCGGCCCGGCACAGCACCCAGCGTTCCGGTTCCTGGGTGGCCAGGTGCAAGTATCCCTGCCGCACCCGCCGGTGGAACTCCAGGGAACGACGGTCGAAATTGTTCAACTCCTCGGTGCTGCGGCGTCGGCGCAAACCCGTTTCCACGTCCACGTCCAACAGCAGCGTCAAATCCGGCTTCAAATGCCCGGTAGCCAGCGCGTTGAGCGCCTGCAACCGCTCCAAAGGAAGACCGCGGCCATACCCTTGATAGGCCAGGGTGGAATCGGTGAAACGGTCGCAAATCACGATGAAACCCTGCTCCAGCGCCGGGCGGATTTTGGTAGCCACGTGTTGGGCGCGGTCGGCCAGGAAGAGGAAGACCTCGGCCCAGGGGTCCAAAACCGAGGAAAAATCGAAAAGCAAACGCCGCACTTCCCGCCCCAGATCGGTGCCGCCCGGCTCCCGGGTCCAGAGCACGGCGAAATCCTGGCTTTCCAGAAACGCGGCCAGAGACCGGCTTTGGATGCTCTTCCCTCCCCCTTCCGGCCCTTCAAACGTGATGAAAAATCCCCTGGGCAAACGCCGGCCCTCGGCGACCAACAGGCGGCCTGCGGGCCAGGGTTCCCAACTCACACCACCCGCCACCGCAGTTCTCCTCCGGTGAGCGCGGCCCACACCTCCTGGGCGATGTCCAGGGCCACCCGAGCCTGGGCCTCGCGGGTCTGCGCGGCGATGTGGGGCGTGGCCACCACCCGGGGATGGGTCACCAAAGGCGTCGCACCCGGCGGCTCCTGGGCAAAGACGTCCAGCCCCGCACCGTACACTTTCCCCGACTCCAGGGCCTCCAACAAGGCCTCCTCGTCCACCACGCCACCACGCGCGGTGCACAGCAGGATCACCCCCTCCTTCATACGGGCGAAGGCATCCCGGCCCACCAGGCCGCGGGTCTCCTCGGTCAGGGGCACGTGCACGCTGACCACGTCCGCGCGGGCGTACAGGTCCTCCAGCGAGGCCACCGGCTCCGCGCCCCGTTCCCGGATGGCTTCGGGGTTCAGATAGGGGTCGTAGGCCACCACCTGCATGCCCAGGCCCCGGGCCCGCCGGGCCACGGCCGCGCCGATGCGCCCGATGCCGATGAGGCCCAGGGTGCGGCCCGCGAGTTCCACCCCCACGAAGCGCTTCTTCTCCCATTTCCCCTGCTTCATGCTGGCGTCGGCCTGGGGAATGCTGCGGGCCACGGCGAAGAGCAGGGCGATGGTGTGTTCGGCCACCGCCTCGGTGGTGGCCTGGGGCGCGTTCACCACCATGACCCCTCGCGCTCGCGCGGCCTCCAGGTCGATGTTGTCCACCCCCACGCCGGCGCGGCCCACCACCTTGAGGCGAACGGCCCGCTCCAGCACTTCCCGGGTCACCTTGGTGCGGCTGCGCACGATCAGGGCGTCCAGTTCCGCCAACCGAGGGCCGATGGCTTCTTCCCCCTGCACCACACGCGCGCCCTGTTCTTCCAACCAGGCCACACCGGACGCGTGGATGGGGTCCGCAATGCCCACCAGATACGTCATGGAAAACACCTCCCCGATGCAGGCTCCTTCAGGCCAATTCTACCTCGAAACACACCTGACCATGGAAAGGCGCCCGACCTTGGGTACAATGGGAAAGCCAAAACGCCTTTTCCACCCTCGCTCAGGAGCAAAGTCATGGCCCGACGTCGTCCGCTGGTGGCCATCGTGGGCCGGCCCAACGTGGGCAAGAGCACCCTGTTCAACCGCCTCATCGGCGAACGCAAAGCCGTGGTGTACGACGTGCCCGGCACCACCCGAGACCGCATCTACGGCACGGTGGAATGGCGGGGCCGGGTGTTCGACGTGGTGGACACCGGCGGCCTGGACCCTACCGCGGGGACGCGGGGCCGGGAACCCCTTTCGGTGGATTCCGCGGCCTTCATTCAAGAAATTCGCGAGCAAGTACAGGCCGCGGTGGCCGAGGCCGATGCCATCCTCTTCGTGGTGGACGTGCGGGACGGCGTGACCCCTGCGGACGAGCAGGTGGCCGAAACCCTCCGCCGCCTGCAAAAACCCAAAAACGGGCGGATGCATCCCCCCATTTTGCTGGTGGTGAACAAGGTGGATGCCCATTTTGACGAAGCCGACCTGACCGAGTTCTACCGCCTGGGCCTGGGAGACCCCATCCCCATCTCCGCGCTCCACGGCAAAGGCGTGGGCGACATGCTGGACCGGCTGCTGGAAGTGCTCCCCCACGCCCCCCGTTACCGAGAAGACCTGGAAGAGGAAGACCAGGGGGCCATCCGGGTGGCCATCGTGGGCCGGCCCAACGTGGGCAAATCCAGCCTGCTCAATCGTTTGGTGGGGAAAGAGCGGGCCCTGGTCAGCGACCTTCCGGGCACCACCCGGGACCCCGTGGACACCCATATCCGCTACCACGGACGGGACATCATCCTGGTGGATACCGCGGGCATCCGGCGCCGGGGACGCATCGAGATGGGGGTGGAAAAGTTCAGCGTGCTGCGGGCCCTGCGCGCGCTGCAACGGGCCGAAGTGGCCCTGCTGGTGGTGGACGCCACCGAAGGCGTGGTGGCCCAGGACGCCCACATCGGTGGGCTCATCGTGGATGCTGGCGCGTCGTGCATCATCGTGGTGAACAAGTGGGACGCCATCGAAAAGGACGAATTCACCATCAACCGCTTCACCGAGCACGTGCGGGCCCGACTGCGCTTTCTGGATTACGCCCCCATCCTCTTCGTCTCGGCCAAAACCGGGCAGCGGGTAAGCCGCATCCTGCCCACGGTGGTGGAGGTGGCCGAAGCCCGGCGGCAGCGCATTCCCACTTCCCGGCTGAACCGCATCATCCAGGAGGCCCTGGAGGCCCAACCGCCACCGGGGAAAGGGGGGAAGGTGCTCAAAATTTACTTCGCGGCCCAGGTGGGCAAACCCCCGCCCACCATCGTGCTCCACGTGAACGACCCCGACCTGGCCCATTTTTCGTATTTGCGCTACCTGGAAAATCGCATTCGGGAAGAATTTCCCTTCCCCGGCACACCCATCCGGTTCATTTTGCGAAAGCGGGAGCGGAAGAAGAAGTGAAGGGCCAGCAGGGGCTGGCCCTCCCACCGCGCAAATCGCATCCGGGAAGAATTTCCCTTCCCCGGCACACCCATCCGGTTCATTTTGCGAAAGCGGGAGCGGAAGAAGAAGTGAAGGGCCAGCCGGGGGCTGGCCCTCCCACCGCGCAAATCGCATTCGGGAAGAATTTCCCTTCCCCGGCACGCCCGTTCGCTTCATCTTGTGGGAAGGGCGGCCTTCACAGCCGCCCTTCCCATAGAAAAAATGCGCCTTCCCCCGGCACACCCCTTCGTTTCATTTTGCGAAAGCGGGAGCGGAAGGCGAGGTGAGGGGCCAAAAGGATAAAAGGGATGGGGCGGCAAAGCCGCCTCATCCGGAATGCTTCCTTCCCGAAGGCAGGAACCTGGAGACCCGCGAGGGAAAAACGATCCGGGCGGCTCGCTTGCTTCATTTGGGACGTCCGTACAGGTACCAGAAGGGTTGCGGCGGGAAAGCCGGCTCCAGTTCTTCCTCCCATACGAAGGGGCCCGGCTCGAAACGGGCCTGCAAACGCCGGTCCGCGTGGGCCCGCAGGGTGTGCACCGCCTCGGAAAGGGGTGCGGCTTGCTGGAGCAACTCCAGGATGACCCGATTGCGCACTTCCGTGCGGTAGTAAGCCTTGGCCGCTTCTTCCCGGGCCAGTTCGTCGATGTACTGCGCCCACAGCCGGGCCCGCATCTGGGCTTCTTTTTCCGCCTTGGATTCCACCAAGGCCCGATACTTTTGCTGGCATTCTGCCACCTGCCGGGCCAGGGCCTCCCGTTTGGTGGCCTCCTCGGGAGACAATGGACGCTGCAAACGCTGCAAAGCCAGGAGCACGTTCCCGATGGTCAAACGCGGGTATGGGGGTTCCCCATCGGGCGGCGCCACCGACATGGCCCAATAGAGTTCCGGGCTTTTCAGATACTCCTCACAGACCTCCAGGGCCGATTCCAGATAGCGCAAATCGTATCTTGCCGAAGGCATGGTTCGCCTCCTACGGAAAGGGTTCTCTTTCATCATAGCAGCCTGGGGCCTGCGGAACATAACGTTTTTGTATAATGGACGTGCCGTCGGCAAAGGCAGTTACCCATGAACACCTTCCTCCCCTTCCTGCAAACCCTCAACGCGGTGCTGTCCGCGGCGGTGGGCATCACGGCCGCGGGGCTGTGGTTGTATACCTTCACCTTCAACCTGCGCAATCGCGTGGCCCGGGCCTTTTCCCTGGTGCTTCTGGCCCTGGTGGCCCTCAACGCGGGAGAAGCCCTGGCCAGCGTGGACGAAACGCCCGCCACCGTCGGGTTCTGGCTGCGCATTGCCTGGGCCGGGCTGGCCTTGCTGCCGGCCGCGTTGCTCCACGTTTCCGATGCGGTGCTGGCCCTGACTGGCCGTCCCTCGCGCGGGCGGCGCATCTGGGCCGTTCGCGCGGCTTATGCCCTGGCCGGGGTCTTTCTCCTCCTGATCTTCCAAAAGCATCCCTGGCTGATGCAGGGCGTCTCTTTCCTGCCCGCGCCCCACGTCGTACCCGGTCCTGGGGCCTGGTGGTTCACCCTGTACTACGCAGCCACCATGGGCTTTGCCCTGGTCAACCTGGTGCGGGCTTACCTCCGCGCGGTGGTACGCACTTCCCGTCGGCGTCTGGCGTATCTCCTGTCCGGTGCGACGGTACTGGCCATCGGTTCCTTCCCCTACCTGACCTTCGGCCATTCCCTGGCAGGGCGTCACGCCCTGACCTTCTGGGTATTGGGCATGGTCAACCAGGTGCTGGTGGGGGCCTTGCTCTTCCTCATGGCCTACGGTGTAGCCTTCTTCGGTGTGACCCTTCCCGACCGCCTGGTGCAGCAACGCCTGCTCCGCTGGATGCTTCGTGGACCGGTGACCGTCTCCGTAGCCCTGGCCGCCGTGACCCTGGCTCGACGTTGGGGGTTGGTGCATCTCGGTCGGCCCTATGGCCTGTGGGTACCCTTGAGCCTGGTGGTCACCTTGCTGGTCACTTCCTACGTGCTGGGGTTGATCCTTCCCTGGCTGGAGAAGCGCTGGCCCGGACAGGACGATACCGCGAACCTCCTCCATCACATCGCAGAACGCCTTTTCACCACCCAAGACCTCCGTCAATTCCTGGAAGCCCTGCTGGGGGTGGTTTGCGACCAGCTTCGAGTGAACCGCGCGCTGCTGGTGGCCCTGGAAGCGGGGGAACCCCGTTTCTTGGTGAGCATCGGCCACTGGGAAGACCTGCCCCAACCCATCCTGCACCCCAATGCGCAGCACCATGCACCTTTCCGGTGGGATGGCTACTGGCTCTGGCCTCTGTACGACCCGGCCCAGGCCACCCTGCTGGGCCTGCTGGTGGTCCCCCGCACCAAAGAAGTGCTCAACGAAGACGACCGGGAAGTGCTGACCGCAGTGGTGGAACGGGCCGTCCTGGCCTTGCAGGAATGGCGCAGATCCCAGGAAGCCTTGCAAGCCCTGCAAAACCTGGTGGAACAGCCCAGCCTGCTGCCCCGTTTGCGCGCCCTGGCTCGCTTCGACCGGCATCGCGCCCTGGTCTCGGAGGAAGAACTTCCCCCTTCCAGCGAAGTCTTCCAGTGGGTACGGGACGCGCTGAAGCACTATTGGGGCGGTCCCAAACTGAGCGACAACCCGTTGCTCCATTGGAAGGTGGTGGAACAGGCCGCGCAGCGGTATGACGGCAACCCGGTCCAGGGGTTACGCGCGGTGCTACGAGAAGCCATCGAACGCCTGCGTCCGCCGGGAGAGCGCCGTTTCACCGCGGAGTGGTTGCTGTACAACATTCTGGAGATGAAATTCTTCCAGGGGCGGAAAGTGCGGGAAATCGCGTTGCGTCTGGCCCTGTCCGAGGCCGACTTCTACCGCAAGCAACGGGTGGCCCTGGCCCAGGTGGCCCAAATGCTTCTGGAAATGGAAGAGCAGGCCCGGAAGTCCTCGCCGGAACAGGGGGAGCAACGCCCATGACGACCCACCGACCGGTAAGCCCCCGGGTACGCCGTGTGCTCCTGGTTCGCCGCTGGCGGGGCCGGGACCTCACCATTGAAACCCGATTGTCGCCCGTGATCCAGGCCGTGCTTGCCTTGCTCGCCGTCGTGGGGGTCATCGTCGCCCTCGCGGCGCTCGACGCCAGCCGGCGTTACCAGAATCTGACCCGAAACCTGCCCCCGGCCCAGGCCCTGCTCCGCTGGCTGGACCCGGCCGAAGGGCTCTTCGCCCTGCCCACCCGCTTGGAAGACCGGCTGGGTCATACGCTGTGGGGGGAAATCCTGCCCGAACCGGCCCGCCAGGCCCGCTACATCCCCTGGCGCGACCTGGGCCGGCCCATGCAGCAGGCCCTCCTCGGTGTGCTGGACCCCGACCTGGAGCCCCGGGAGCCGCCCCCGGACCCCGCCCAGGACCTGGCCCTGGATTTTCTGCTGGCCCACGAGCCTCCCGGTTCGCAACGAGACTGGCGGGCCCGTCTGCTGGCCCAGGAGATGCGCCGGGTGTACCCCCACGAGCGCCTGCTGGAATGGTGGGCCAATACCCGGTCCTTCGGCCCCGGTCTGTACGGCGTGGATGCCGCAGCATGGGCCTATTTCGACCGACCGATACAGGAACTCACCTGGTCCCAAACGCTCTGGATAGCCGTAGCGGCCCGCTGGCCCCAGGTCATGGCTTCGCCCCAGGGCTCCTGGGCAAAGGAACGCTACCGTGCGTTGGTGAATCTGCTGCACCGTCAGGGCGCGCTTTCCCGGGCGGATTTGGTGGAGGTGCTGGAACCCCCCACGGTGAACCGGATACCGCCTTTGCACCCGGACCCCTGGCGGGCCTGGTGGATGCAATCCTGGCTTCGGGTGGGTTCCGCACCCTTCCCCGCGCGAGGTCGGGTGGTACGTACCACGGTGGACGCCGATTTGCAAACCGCGGTGGCCTGCCTGGTGGCCGCAGCCCAGGGTCGCACATCTCAGGGCACCTGTCCGGCTCATCTTCCCCCCTGGCCCCATGACCCGCTTCCGAAAACCGTGGCCCTGGAAGCCGTAGTGCTGGACCCGGCCACGGGGGAAGTCCTGGCGCTGATCTTTCCCGAAAGCCAAAACCGGCCCCAGGCCCGGCCTCTGGGCACAGGGTTGGCCCCCTGGCTCTACGCGGCTGCCTTCACCCGTGGCTGGACCCTGGCCACCCTTCTCTGGGACCTGCCCACAACGGTGCCCCCGCCATGGGAAGGCCTGACCAATCACGACGGCGCTTTCCACGGCCCTCTCCAGGCCGGAAGGGCCCTGGCCAACACCTACGAAGTGCCCCTGGCCCTGTTGTTGGAACGCTTCGACCCCACCACCCTCCACCCCACCCTAACCGCCTTGGGCGTCGCGTTGCCGCAAGAAGCCCTAAGCGGCGACCTCATCCACCAGGGGCCGATGCTCACCCTGCCGCAGGTGGCCCATCGGCTGGGGCTGTTTGCCACGCTGGGCACGTGGGCCGGCTGGCAGCGACCGGACCACACACTGGAGCCCGTGCTCTTCGTGGGTGCCCGCACCCTGGACGGCGCCGTCGAACCCCTGCCGCCCCGTGTTCGCGAGACCCGCCTGAGTCCGGGCGTGGCTTACCTGGTGGCCTATGCCCTGAGCCATCCTGCCTGGCGCACCCAGTCCCTTCCACAGACCTTCGTCCAGTCGCCTCCGGCCTTTTACATCGGGCGCAGCCAGCAGGGAAAGGTGCTCTGGCTGCTGGGGTTTTCGCCGCAACGGGTGGTAGGCCTGGTGCTGGACGCCCGGGAGCGTTCCGTGGACCCCAAAGCCCTGGAAGGCCCGGCCCGCACCCTGTGGATGCAACTCTTTCAGGAGGCCCATCGCCACATCCCTCCTCAAGAGTGGAACCGCCCCCAGGACGTGGTCAGCGTTTCCGTGTGTGTTCCTTCGGGCCTGTTACCCTCGCGTTACTGCCCAACGGTAGAAGACGTTCCCTTCCTTCCCAACACCCAACCGACCCAGGTGGACACTTACTACCGTCCCTTCTACATCAACAGCCAGAGCCAGCGCCTGGCTACGGTGTTCACCCCGCCGGAATGGGTGGAGGAGCGGGTGTACTTCGTTTATCCGCCGGAAGCCCGTTCCTGGGCCGAAGAGACGGGCAAACCCCTGCCACCCACGGAATACGACCCCCTCCCACCCCTGGCGCCTCCGACCCACGCCCGTCTCACCCATCCGCCGGCCTTTGGCTACGTGCGGGGGGAGGTTCCCCTGCGAGGCACCGCGGCCGGTCCGGAGTTTCGCTTCTACCGCGTGCAGGTGGGCGCGGGGCCGTATCCCCGGCAATGGCAAACGGTGGTGGAAAAGGATACGCCCGTCGTTCAGGGCGTCCTGGGTACGTGGGATACCCGCCCCCTACCCTCCGGCCTGTACTCCCTCCAGTTGAACGTGGTGGACACCGCGGGCCGCATCGCCACCCATACCGTCCAGGTAACGGTGGACAACCGGGCGCCTCATCTGGAGGTCCTCGCCCCTGCGCCCCAAGGCGTGTACCCCAGCGGTGAACCGGGCGTGTTCATCCTGGCCCAGGCCCACGACGACTACCACCTGGCCTGGGTACGCTTCCTGGTGGACGGGCGGGAAGTGGTGCGCTTTCGCCACGGCCCCTTCCGGTGGATTTCCCCCCTGCCCCCCGGTAAGCACGTATTGGAAGTCATCGCCCAGGACGGCGCCGGGAACGAAACCCGGGTGCAGGTGCCTTTCACCGTGCTCGACCCGGACGGATGAAGGATGGTGCACCTTGCCCGGTGCCTATGGCACCTTCCTCTTGCGGGTATAATAAGCACAAAGAACATCCATCGTCCCTGGAACACGGACCCTTCAGGAACCCACATGACCACGCGACCCTGTCTTACTTTCGAACGCAAAACCCTGTTTGGCACGGCCCGGGCCCGCCTGTACGTAGGCGATAGCATGTCCATGCCCGAAATCGAAGACGAGGCCGTCACCCTGACGGTAACTTCGCCCCCGTACTGGAACGCCATTGATTATCACATCCACGCCGAAGACAGCGCTCGCTTCTATCGTTCCCGTTCCTACCGGCAGGGCTTTGAGGATTACGAAACCTACCTGGACTGGCTCTCCCGCATCTTTCGCGAAGTGCATCGGGTAACCCGTCCCGGAGGCTTCCTCGCCATTGTCGTGGGTACGGTCCTGTTGGACGGGCAGTTGTATCCTCTGCCTTTCGACGTGGTTTCCCGATTGAGTCGCGAGGGTTGGGAGTTCCATCAGGACATCATCTGGCATAAAACGACGGCGGGCGTCAAACGCGCGGGGTTTCATTCAACGGCCCTATCCCGGCTACTTTCGGCCCAACATCATGACCGAATACATCCTCATCTTCCGCAAGCCGGGGCCTCCCCTTTATCGTCAGGTGGACTTAGCACAGCGGGAGACAGCCCGAGTGGCCATCGGCGAGCTCTTCGTGCAGGATATGGCCAACAACATCTGGCACATCGCGCCGGTGCCTCCGGGCACCCTGGACCATCCCGCCCCTTTTCCTGAAGAAATCCCCTACCGGCTCATCCTGCTGTATTCCTATCCGGGCGACCTGGTGCTGGACCCCTTCCTGGGTTCGGGGCAGACGGCTAAAGTCGCCTTGGCGTTGGGACGAAATGCCGTCGGTTACGACATCGTTCCCCGCTATGTCGAGTACGCCCATTCTCGTCTCAAGGAGCCCCTGGCCGTGCGTTCTGAGCAGCTGGTCGCGCGTTTTGTCAAAGTGCCCCTGGATGCTCCTTTGGGCTACTTGAAACGCACACGCGCTGCACCGACCCGGCACGGTTCCGGTCGGCCAGGGAAATCGACTGGCTCTTCCATCTTTGTCTCAAAGTAATGCCCAGGCAGGAAGCAGATAATTTCCACACAGAGACACAGGGAACACGGGGAAAGATTTGGACTTCTCCAACGAATACTCTGTGTCCTCCGTGGCTCTGTGTGAGCAATAGATGATGCCCGCTTAGGAGAACCACAACGCTACCCGCCACCCACAGGAGCGTGAACAATATTGCAAAAATCACGATAGACGTGGGCGGCGCAGGACGAATCTCGATTTCCAACGGGATGCCCGAACGCAGGATGCGATACGGCGGTCCCTTGGGTTGGACCTCCCACATAGGAACGACTCCACGTCGGACTTGGGGTCCCCAAGTGCCGTTGGCCCGGCACCGTAGGGATGCACGTCCGCCTTTCCGCTACTCCCCTCGGGTCTGGGCGAGAAGGGCCGCCAGCCGGCGGCGCAGGTCGGGGTGGGTCCGCAGGGCTTCCGCCAGGGCCGCCTCCAGGGCTTCCGGGGGAAGCGTTCGGTCCGCGTCCAGGTCCGCGCGCACGGCCTCGGGCAGCGCGGCCACCACCGCCTCCAGCAGGGCCGCGGCCTCCTCGGCCGGGATGACGCCGCGCGGAAGACCGGTGGCCGGAACCCGCTTCTCGGCCCGGCGCTTCAACGCCTTCAAGAGGGCTTTGGCCGCCTTGCTGGCCCAGGGGGCTAATTCCGGTTTCCCCGCCAGGGTCAACAACCCGCCCACCAGGGCCTCAAGCAGGTCCGGCAGGGAGGATGCATCTCGGTCTTCCTGCCGCCTCGTTTGCTTTTCCGCAATGACGAAGGTTTGTTCCACTTCCAACGCCTGCTCCGCGCCCCAGTAGTCCCGGTAGGTGAGGTGCACGGACAGGGCCATTTCGCCGGGGGCCGTCGGCTGGACTCGAATGCGCCAAAGGTGGGCGGCGCCCGGCTCCAGGGTCACGCCTCGGTCCTCCAACACGTCCGCGCGCCCCTGGGAAGCCCGAAGGGTGATGCGCACCTCGTGGGCCGGGCCATGCCCCTGATTGCGCACCCGAAGGGTCACCACCCCGGCCCGGCCGGCGTGGAGCACGCCCTGGGCCTTCATTTCGGCCTGCAACCCCGGGCGGAACAGCAACCGCGCGGCCAGCCCGCGGGCCTGTTCCCCGGCCTCCCAGGTGGGCCAGGCCGCGCGTTCCAGCAATCTGGCCAGCCGCGTCCGCAGGGCCTGCTCCGGGGGAAGGTGCGGCAGGGCCACTTCCAGGGCTTGCAGGGCCTCCAGGGGATGCATCTCCAACCGCCGGCGCAGCACTTCGGCCAGGGTCTCCCAGTCCCCCTCCCCCAAGGCCTGCTC
>JALWJZ010000085.1 GCA_026996855.1 Anaerolineales bacterium | reverse complement strand
CTGGATGCGCCTCTGGCCCCGTGGTACTTGATGGCCGAGCCCGCAGCCGGCGAGGCGCCCA
Organism: Anaerolineales bacterium; assembly: GCA_026996855.1. Lineage (GTDB taxonomy): Bacteria > Chloroflexota > Anaerolineae > Anaerolineales > DRMV01 > S139-71. The sequence goes on along the minus strand of JALWJZ010000085.1, from coordinate 2,788 downwards.
CGGCCAAACCCTTGCGCCAACCCCTGACCCTCACCCTCAGCGAAGGCCCCCACCTGGGCTACGCGGTGCAATGGTTCCTCTTCGCGGCCCTGCTCCCTGGGCTCTGGTGGTGGCAAACGCGCGCCCGCGCGGGGCGGGGGTGAGATACACCTCACCAGGACGAAAAAGCCAACCGTCGTCATCCATCAGCAAAGCCGTGCCTGGCAGGGACGAGCGACCGACGCTCGCGAGGGGATGGTAGCCCGAAAACGCCCCCTTAGTGCCAGCACCGGGCACATGCAAAACTCGCCGAAATCATCGTGAACGGGCGGTTTTCGACACCTGGGTGCCGCTTTCGGAAGGCGGGGCGATAGGGCGGCAAAGCGGTAAAGCGAATGGGCGGATGGATTTTGGAGTGCGGCACCTGGGCGCCGCTTTGGAAGGGCGGGAGGGCGATAAAGCGATAAAGCGGTAAGGCGGATGTGCGAATGCGCGGATGCTTTCTCCTCGCTCCCCGCTGCCCGCCTGCCCGCTGGCACCTGCCGCCTGACCACTGACGGCTATCATGTCAAGCCACCGCAGCCCCAAATTTGAGCCGCGCCTGCGACGGGTGGTCGGGCCGCTCGGTCCCACCGCCAGCCCGCTGTGGCCTGACGCCTGTCCGCTGACCGCTGCCAAGCGGCGAAGCCATCTCCGACGCGGGCCAAGCAAAGGCCTGGGCATCCCGCGAGGCGATAGAGCCCACCTTGCCGTCAGGGCAGGAGCGGGCGCCCGACCGGTCGCCCCTGCCGGGGGATGCATCCGCCCGTCACGCCCCATGCGAGGACGCGCACCGCATACCCGCCGGCAACATTTGCGCGCACTCGCCGGCACCCGCTAAGGAACAAAATTGCGGTAAAATGTTCATCACTTACCAAGGAACTGTGCCCACCAAGACGCGGGCAAGGGGCGAGAAGCGGCGGAGGCCGCCACAAGCCCTCTCACAGCCCATGAACCCGAGACAGAGAGAACTATAGAGGCCGGGGCCAGGAGGAGGAATGTCCCAAATCGGTCGCATCTACGCCCGCTATCAGGAATCCCTGGAATGGGCCCAGGAAGACTTCACCCAGCAGCGCCGGCGCGCGTTGGAAACGGTCCGCCAATGGCATGGACCGTTTTTGAGAAATTTGGTCATTCCGTATGGGCAGTGGTTCCAACAGGCAGAAATACGTCGCACAATTCTGCGCCGACTTGGGGAGTATTTTGGGGAAGGGAAAGAAACCCTTCCTTTTGTTGCCATTGATGGCACGGGGAACAAGCGAGACCTCACGGACATGATGGTCTTTTATGGCGCGGCGTATGCCCAGGCGGGCGAACTGGGCATTCGCAAAGACGCCGAACGCTTGCGCTATCGTCGCTGGGACCCGGCCGAAGACACCAGTTTTGTGGCCTACCTGCCCATACCCTTGAACGCCCTGTCCGAACTGGAGAGAGAAGATTGGCTGTTTCGGGCCGACGACCGGGAGCGCGCAGCCGCGGTTGCCGTGCACACCCAATTGATGCTGCTGGCCGAAGTGTATTTGGCCTATCGCTTTCTGAAACAGGATACACCACCCAAAATCGTGCTTTTTGACCACAGCCTCTCCAGCCTGTTGCTCAGCACCGATGTGATGCACCTTGTCCATCCTTACCGGACCGATAAAGCCACCCTGGGTTGGATTGACGCCTATATTCCGGCCTGGGGCCGCCCGTTTGAACCGTTGGATGCCTTGGTCGCCCATGCCCACCCCATGCACAAGGACCTGGATGTACCTTCCTTGCGCAGCAACGCGCTGCTGGAGCGCCTGGTGGCCGAAATGTCGGACTTTTGGCGCATCGGCCAACCCGGCGAGCGGAGCCCTGGGAAACCGGTGCGCTTCAGGCCTCAAAGGCTGGCTGGCACGACGTTCGAGCAACTCCTCAAGCGCATCCAACGTGCTCAGAAAGATTTTCCTTTCTTTGAATTGGCCGATGCTTCCCCGGAACGGGGCCTTCATTTGCATCCTCGGCCTATGGTGCCCACGTTGCGCCAGCGCTGGCGGGATTTGCAACGACTGTTTGAAGACACCTGCGAGAACCTCTTTCGCTCCCGACGCCTGGACGCCTTGAAACTCCAGTACCCCCAGGGAAGCCCTCGCCAGGGCCACAAGTGGATGGATAGCGACGATTTGCGTTTTCTCATCGGCCTGGGGCTGCGTTTGCTCATTGAACTGGCCTGGGAGCGTCGCGTCCTCCTGATTGGCATCGCCAAAGATAGTGCCTCGCGCTACTTCTTCAAGAATTTTCTTTCGGTCATGGCCCTGACGGGATACATGGATGTCCCGGAGGACCTGGCCCTCCCCGGAAGTGACCGCCTGGTGGCCGAGATGTTCCCTCTGGTGGATGAGACCCTGGTGGCTCCCTGGAGCACTCTGGAGTACGACGCGGTTTTCATGACCCTGCGTGCGGTGTACGACCCGGACGAAAAGCGTCCCGTCATTCAAGGTGTGCGCGGAGACATTCTGATGCCCAGTGACGGGCTGTTCGCCCGCAGCCTGGTGCACCTGTTTTTGGATCGTCGTCCTCACAAACGGGTACCCTTGATGGGGCATGTTCTTTTCATGGACCGGTTGGTGTACCCCTACTTCGACAAAGGGCATCGCGTGGCCGAGCCCATCGTCACCCGCACCAGCCGTGTTCGGCCCTTGCTGTGGCAACGCCAGGACCCCAACTGGGGCCAGGCCATGAGCGTGCTGGTGGCGGATATCCTCACCCGGAATTTGTTCCCCGAAGCCATTGGGCAACCCGACCC
>JALWJZ010000084.1 GCA_026996855.1 Anaerolineales bacterium | reverse complement strand
CCCCCCATGCCCCCCGCATGACGGTCACCGTGTGGGAAGACCGGGTGACCGCGCTCCAGGTGGACCCCCGCGCCGACGCCTGGCTGCAAGCCCGCCTGGGCTTCCCCTGCCATCTGGTCTATTTCCCCGACGACGCGCATCGCCCCCTTTCCCCAAAATACGGAAGGCCCGGGGAGGGCACCTGGTTCTCCGACGGCTACCCCGTCCTGCTGCTGACCCAGGCTTCTCTGGAGGACCTGAACCGTCGCCTGGCCCGGCCCGTTCCCGTAGAACGTTTCCGGCCCAACGTGGTCATTGCCGGCGCGCAGCCTTACGAAGAAGACACCTGGAAGCGCATCCGCATCGGTTCCGTGCCCATGCGGGTGGTGAAACCCTGCGTACGGTGCGTCATCACCACGCTGGACCCCAAAACCGGACGGCGCACAGGCAAGGAACCCCTGGCCACCCTGGCTACCTACCGCCGCTGGCAGGGCAGAGGGGTGATTTTCGGCCAGAATGCGGTACCCGAAGGGGAGGGGATTTGGGAAGTGGGCCAGTGGGTGATGGTGAAAGCGAAACGCGGCCACGAAGGGTGGTAAGTCGCGGTATCGAAAACCCCCGTGGGTCCGGTCACCCCTTTTGCAGTTTCTCCAAGAAAGCCAGGTCTTCAGGCGACAGACGCCCTTCCCGGCGCAATTTTTCGATGAGGTCGGGGCGGCGCTCCCAGGTGCGTTTCAGGGCCTGCTCCCGCCGCCAGCGGGCGATGCGGGCATGGTCCCCGGAGCGGAGCACGTCGGGCACTTTCCACCCCCGAAAGATGGGCGGACGGGTGTAATGAGGGTATTCCAGCAAGCCTTCGGCAAAGGAGTCTTCCTCTGGCGCGTCGGGGTCTCCCAATACACCGGGGATGAGCCGGGCGACCGCGTCGATGACGACCAGGGCCGGGAGTTCGCCGCCGGTCAGCACGTAATCACCGATGGAAATCTCGTCGGTGGCCAGATACCGGCGTACGCGCTCGTCCACCCCCTCGTAACGCCCGCAGATGAGGGCCAAATGGGGATATTGGGCCAGTTCCCGGGCCACTTCCTGGGTGAAGCGCCGACCCTGGGGCGTCAGCAGAATGACGGGTGCACGAGGGGGGCGTCCCAACACGTCCTCCACCGCGGCGAAGATGGGTTCGGGCTTCATAATCATGCCGCCCCCGCCGCCGTACGGCTCGTCGTCCACGGTACGGTGTTTGTCCGTGGCCCAATCGCGGATGTTGTGCAGGCGCACGTCCAGCAGGCCTTTTTCCCGGGCCTTACCCAAAACGCTGATGCTCAAATAAGGTTCGAAAACCTCGGGGAAAAGGGTGAAAACGTCGAATCGCATGACCATCCCCTGGGACGCCAAAACCCGAGGTGTGGGGCCGTATCTCGGGCTGCTCCCCCTCATTCGGCCAGGAGATCTTCCAAATCCCAGCCATAGGAGCCAATGAGGGGTACAAAGGCCACCGGCTCGAAACGTTCGCGATGGAAAGTCTGGCCTTCCCGGGTCCAGCGCTCCAGATATTGCAGCCCCCGGGAGCCCACGGGCGCGACCAAACGACCGCCCTCGGCCAACTGCTCCAGTAAAGGCTCAGGCACTTTCGGGGCCGCCGCGGTGACCAGAATGGCATCGTAAGGCGCGGCTTCGGGCCACCCCAGGGTGCCGTCTCCGTGATGGACGTGCACATTGGTCAGGCCCAATTTGGCCAGGCGCTGGCGGGCCATCTCCACCAATTCGGGAATGCGCTCCACGGTATGAACTTCCCGGGCCAGGTGGGCCAAAATGGCCGCCTGATACCCGGAGCCGGTGCCGATTTCCAACACCTTTTCGTCGCCCTTCAGTCCCAACAGTTCCGTCATCCTGGCCACGATGTACGGTTGCGAAATGGTCTGTCCGTACCCAATGGGCAGCGGCCCATCCGCGTACGCCCATTCTTGGTCCTCGGGGCGAACGAACAAATGTCGGGGGACGGCTTCCATGGCCCGCAAGACCCGTTGGTCCCGAATCCCTCGGGCTTTGAGTTGCTCTTCGACCATACGTTTCCGGGCTTCCGCGAAGGCATCCGTTGCCATATCCTTTGCTCCCTGGGGCGTGGGATGGAACCCATTGTACCATGCTCAGAGCCTGGCCAGGGCATCCCTTTGCAAATGTTGCCGAAGTTAAGCCGACTTCGATGGATGATACAGTTTGGGCAGCCTTTACAGGCTGCCCTTCAGATTTGGCCTTTTCGAAAAGAAGGCTGGGTTTGTCGCGCTGCATCGCTTTGTAACCCTGGGTGAAGGCGGCCTCACCGCCAAAACAAGGTTTGCTTTGATGGAGGATCGCCATCTTTTTGGGGTGGACTTTCGCCCACCCCAAAAGGCCAAAGTTCAGGGGCAGCCTTTACAGGCGGCCCTTTTTGGAACGCCTTGGTCGGACCGGGTTCGGGACCCAGGAAGAAGAAAGAGGTAATGTTGCAAACGGCGAAGCCACTTGCAAGGTTATCTCTCCTTTTCTCCTGCAACCCCGTATCCGTTCGGGTCCATGTAAAACGAGGAGACAGTCGCCTGCTCGGCCAGTAGAGCCTGCAAGTCCTCGAAGGACCACACCCAGGCGATGTCCTTGAGGAAGCGGGCGATGTCGGGACGGTACCGCTCCCACAAGGCTCGCACCGCCGCGCCTACCGGGTCTTCGCCCGCGGCGCCGCCTCCGGGAACGTCGGCGTAGGCGCCGTAGAAGGCGAAGTAGGCCTGGTTGAGTTTGCGGATGCGGTAGCCCTGTTCCCAGAAGACCCGGCGCCGCCGTTCCATGTAGGCCTCGGCCGCCTCAATGCGACCCTCGGCCAGGAGCCGGTCCACGGTGATGCGGGTCTTGCGCATTTCCTTGTGGAAATCGAAAACCGGCGGCGTTGGCGTGGGCGACGGGGCCGCGTCCTCATCCTGAGGAGAGGAAGGGGGAGGCGGCGGTGGCGGCGGCACCCGGTCCGGGTAGAAGCGTTGCAGAATGCGCAGGGCGATTTCCTTGCCGCCGATGCTGGCCGCGGTCTCGTTGATGGTGCGCAGGGCCGGGTCGCCTTTCAAATAGGCCCACCCCAGGGGGCGGGTATCGAAATAGTTGTGAATCCACTCGTGGCTGACCACCTCGAACAGCCAGCGCAAATCCGTGGTTTGCATGACCATGGTAGGGTAGGTGGCCAGACCGCCGATGGGCACCACCAGGGTGGAGCGATCCAGAGCACGAGCCACCCGTTCTTCCAGGGCGATTTGCTTCTCAAAAGGCACTTCGGGGTCCAGGGTGAGCAGGGCCTCTTGACGAATGACGTGGCGGGGCGAAACCACCAGCGCGTTGGGCAGGGTGCTTTCCCGGTAGAGCACCGGTGGGAAAATCGCGCCGCCATAGCCCAGGCCCAGGTCGGCCAGCACCGCGCTCACCTGCGCCTGGATGATTTGCTCCATGACCGGGGCCAGCCGACGATGCCGCTCCCGAAGAGTGCGCAATTCCCCTTGCAATTGGGCAATTCGGGCCGCCCGGTCCGCCAGGTTGGGGTCGCCGTAGGCTTGTTGCAATTGGTTCTCTTTTTCCTGCAAGGTGCGGACCAGGGTCAGGTAGTCCTCCACGAAGGCGGTCTGCGCCTCCAGGGAGATGTATCGCTCCGGTGCCAGGAGCATGAACACAGCCTTGACCGCCCAGGACCGGGCCATCCAGGCCACGTCGTTGAACTCCACAGGACGGGTGAAGGCCCGGATGCGCTCGCGCGTGCCCTGCAAAGCCACCTGGCTCCCCGAGAGGAACAGGACGAACAAAAAGGTTATCCAGGCCCAATCCCAGGCGTAGCGTCGAAGCAAAACCAGGTCACCCCGCACGGCCTGGAGACCCCGTCGGACATATTCCCAAAAAGACGAACGAAGGGACAGGCGAAGCATGGGCCTACGGAATTTCCAGCGTCAGTTTCCCCAGTTGCTCACCGGCTTCCAGCACTTCGTGGGCTTCCCGGGCTTGTTCCAGGGGAAAGACCCGGTCCAGTACGGGCTTGAGTTTGCCCTGGAAGACCAGGTCCATGACGGCGCGGAAGTCGGCCTGGTTGGACATGGTGGAACCGATGATGCTCAGGTGCTTTCCGAAGATGAAACGGTTGTCGATTTCAAAGACCGGGCCGCCGGTGTTGCCCACGGTGAGCAGTCGGCCGCCTTTGCGCAGGGCCTTGAAACTGAGGGGAAAGGTGGTGCCCACGTTGTCCACTACCACGTCCACACCCCGGCCGTCAGTCAACCGCAGCACCTCGCGATGCCACCTGGGGTGTTCGCTTCGATTGATGAGGTGGTCCGCACCCAGGGACCGGGCCAGGGCCAGTTTGCGCTCGTTGGAACCGACCACGTACACGGTGCACCCCGCCATTTTGGCAATCTGGATGCTGGCGGTGTTCACCCCGCCCGACGCGCCCACCACCAAAACGTGCTCCCCAGGCCGCAGGTTTCCCCGGGTGACCAGGGAGTGCCAGGCGGTTTGAAAGACCAGCGCGGCGGCCGCGGCCGCGTGGTAATCGAAATCGTCGGGCAAAGGGTACACGTTGCGCGCGGGCACCACCACGTACTGGGCATACGTACCACTCCGGGTTTCACCCAGCAGTTGCCAGCGGTCGCACCGGTTGTCGTATCCGGCCAGGCAGTAGTCGCATTCCCCGCACCCAATGTTGGGGTTGAGCACCACCCGATCGCCTTCCTTCCAGCCCGTCACCCCCGGGCCGAGGGCGGCGATGTCTCCCGCGCCGTCCGCGCCCAAAATGTGAGGGTAGGTCAGTTTCAGCCCGGGCCACCCCCGGCGTACCCACAGGTCCAGATGGTTGAGCGCGGCCGCGCGCAGGCGCACCAGCACTTCCCCCGGACCCGGCTCGGGCCGGGGCAGATCGCCATACCGGAGCACTTCCGGGCCACCGTGCTCCTCAATCCACACGGCCAGCATGGTGGGTTTGGTGGACATCCGCGACCTCCTGCGAGTGGACAGTGGACAGTGGTCAGTGGTCAGTTGGTGGTCGGCGGCCGATGGCCGTTCGCCGATGGCCGTTCGCCGTTGGCCGTTCGCTCTTCGTTCCCTCTCCCTCCCGCTTTATCGCCTTCCCGCATCTCCGCCGATTCGCCCATTCGCATATCCGCAAATCCGCATATCCGCAAATCCGCAAATTCGCATATTCGCCCATTCGCTCATTCGCCCATTCGCTCATTTACCCGGTTCCAAAGCGGCGCCCAGGCGCCGCACTCCAAAAAATTCGCTCATTCGCCCATTCGCATATTCGCAAATTCGCCTTATCGCCTTCCCGCCTTACCCTGCTCTCCCGCCCTTTCCAAAATGCGCCGGGCCTGGCGTATCAAGGGTGGGTCGATCATCTTGCCATCCACCACGAACACGCCGCGGCCTTCTTTCTGAGCCTCCTGGTAGGCCTGCCACACTTGGCGCGCCCATTGCAATTGGTCTTCCGGCGGGGCAAAGGCGGCCTGCACCACGGGCACCTGGGCCGGATGGATGATTTGTTTGCCGTCGAAACCCAGGCGGGCAGCCTCCCGGGCCTCTCGCTCCAGGCCTTCCAGGTCCTTGTAGGCGATGTACACCATGTCAATGGCCTGCAAACCAAAGGCCCGGGCCGCGACCAAAAGGCGGCTGCGCGCGTAGGCAATCTCCCGGCCCTCGGGCGTGCGCAGGGCGCCCAGGTCCGCGGCCAGGTCTTCCGCGCCAAAGAGGAGAACCTGCAAACGCGGGGTTGCCCGGGCAATGGTTTCCACGTGGACCAACCCCCGGGCGGTTTCGATGAGCGCGGCCAGGGCCAGCCGGCCCGGGGGCAGGGCATGGGTTTCTTCGGCCTGTTGCACATGGCGGGCAGCCCAATGCACCACCCAGGAGGCGTCGGTTTTGGGGAGCAACACCCCTCGAATGTTCGGCGCGACCCGGCGCACCAGCGCCATATCCGCTTCGGCCCAGGGGGTGGTGGGGGCGTTCACCCGTATCCACACTTCCCCGGCCTGAAAAACGTGGGATTCCAGCACGCGGGCCACCAACTCCCGGGCCTCGGCTTTGCGGTCCGGAGCGACCGCGTCTTCCAAATCCAGACAGACCACATCGGCTTCCAACGTGGCGGCCTTTACCAGTTTGCGCTCTTGGTCGCCGGGAACGTACAACCAGGCTCGTCGCGGCATGTCGCCTGCCTCCGGTGATTGGTACGGGCGTCAACGGAAAACGTTGACATTTGACAAGGGCATTTTACCCGAACCCCACGATAAGAACCAAAGCGTCTTCCCACGTGCCCGCTTTGGGTTATACTGGATGCTTGCATACAGCAATACCATCAAGACAAATCCAATTCCACCGATGGAGTGCATCCATGACGTCCCAATCCCCCAATCCCTCCACGTTGACGCATCCTGTTTCGGAGGCGGGGCAGGCGGTCCAGCACCTGGAACGCAGCCTGGGCTTGCTGGAGGCCACCATGATCGGCGTGGGCGCCATGATTGGCGCGGGCATCTTCGGTCTGACGGGCATTGCTGCGGGCAAGGCCGGGCCGATGGGCCTGCTTTTGGCCTTTTTCCTGAACGGTATCGTCACCAGCCTCACCGGGCTGACCTACGCGGAACTGGGCGCGGCCATTCCCGAAGCTGGCGGAGGTTATTTGTGGGTCCGCATGGGCCTGACCCGCTTCTGGGGCTTTTTTTCAGGGTGGATTTCCTGGTTCAGCCACTCGGTGGCCTGCAGTTTGTACGCGGTGCTGTTCGCCACCTTTTTCGTGGAATTGATGGAAATCGCGGGTGTGCACGTGAGTTGGGAGCCGGGCTTTCTGGGCCTTGCCCCCGCGGACTGGCTCATCAAAGGATTGGTCATTCTGGTGGTAGCCATCTTCGCGTTCATCAATTTTCGTGGGGCTTCGGAAACCGGGCTGGTGGGCAACATTGTGACCTTCACCAAAGTGGCCGTGCTGCTCATCATCGCGGGCTTTGGCCTCAAGGCCATGCTCAACGCGCCGGAACTCGCGGCCGAAAACTTCCACCCGCCCCTTCCTTTTGGCTGGGCCGGGGTGTTCGCAGCCATGGGTCTGACCTTCGTGGCCTTCGAGGGTTATGAAATCATCGCCCAGACCGGAGAAGAGTTGCACAGCCCCGAACGCAACCTACCTCGAGCCATTTTCCTTTCCATCGCCATCGTGGTGGCCATTTACCTGCTGGTGGCCTTCGTGGCGGTGGGGGTACCCGTGCAGGACATTTTGGGCATGAAGCCCTGGCAGTACCTGGGCCAGTACGGCGAGCGAGGCATGGTACGCATTGCCGAGTTCATCATGCCCTATGGCCGGGTGCTCATGCTCATCGGCGGTCTGGCTTCCACCACCTCCGCGTTGAACGCCACGGTGTACTCCAGTTCCCGGGTTTCCTTTGCCATGGGCCGGGGCAGGGATTTGCCCCTCTTCTTCGGCCAGGTGCACCCTCGCACCAAAACGCCCCACTGGGCCATCTTGTTCAGCGCGTTGCTCATCACCATCATGGGCGTGGCGCTGCCTGTGGCCGACGTGGGCAGTGGCGCTTCCCTCACCTTCCTCATGCTCTTCTTGCTGACCAACATCACCCTCATCCGCCTTCGGAAGACCCATCCCGACATGCCTCGACCCTTCCGGGTACCCTGGGTGCCCTATCTGCCGGCCCTGGCCGTGATCATCCAAATCTTCCTGGCCGGGCACCTCTTCGAGGTCAGCCCCCTGGCCTGGTACGCCACCATCCTCTGGATTGTCCTGGGGGTTTTGCTTTACAAGACCTACCTACAGAGATTGCGGGAACAGGAAAACCAAAAAGGGTGACATACACGGGTCACGAGATACCGAGGCGCCTCCGAAGACGCTCGTAATCCTGGGGGGTGTCCAGGTCCCAATGGATGGCCGGAGTCTCCACGGGAACTTCTCGGCGTAGCATGGCGTGGTCCCGCAGGAAGTCCCGCAAGGTATGCGTTGGGCCTCGGCGGAGCAGGTCGGGCCACAGGGTGCGGGCCACCAGCCAGGGGTGCCCCCTGCGGCCTTGATGCACCGGCGCCAGCAACGGCGCGCCCGTTTCCCGAAAAACACGAAGGAGCCGCCTTGGAACTTCGGGCGGGATGTGAGGTTGGTCGCCCAGGGCCACCAGGGTGGCCTGGGTTTCGGGAGGTAGGTGGCGCAGGCCCCATTGCAGGGTCAGAAGCATGGCTTCGGGGTCCTGGGGGTGGTACACCGCCACCTGGGCCGGGGACCGCGCCAGGGCTTGCAGCACCGCGTAGTGCCACGGCGGCGCGGTGACCACCAGCACCGGTCGCGCGCCAGCCTCCCACAAGGTCGCCACCACCTGGCCGATGACGGTGGTCCCTCCCCAGGGCAGGGTGAGTTTGCACCGGCCCATCCGCCGCGAACGGCCTGCGGCCAAAACCACCGCGGCCACCGACGTTTCCAGGAAGGGATCCAAGGGTTTCGTCGTCATAGCGCAAAGGCGTAGAGGCGGTGCACGTTGTACCACCCGCGGCGCCGGGCTTCGGGAGGCAGGTGGCCACGCTTCCAACCCAGGTACCAGCCTCCCAAAAAGCCCAACCCCAAAAGGTGCAGCACCGCGAACAAGGTCCGATGCGCTTCCTGGGCGGCCTCACGGGGATGATGCCACCAGGCTTTCAGATAGGCCTGCAGGGCTTCCCCGGACTTTCCCGCGTCCAACAAGTACCGCCCCATGAAGCGATAACCCGCGGCCAGGATGCGGCGGCGATGGCGTTGAAAAAAGGGGGCCAGCCGCGGGTCTGCAGCCATCCAAGTGAGCAAACGCTTCGCCTCCCGGGCAAAGCCCTCACCCTGGGCAAAATTCTTGGCCGCGGCGTGAAAGCGAGCAAAGGCCCACAGGCGGTTTTCCGTATGCAACCGCGCGTGCAGGGCCATGCGAATCCAGAGGTGATGGTCCAAAAGATAGTGGTACGAGGGATCCATGCCGCCCGCGGCTTCGTACACTTCCCGCCGGAAAAAAACCGCGGGCTGGCACAGGATGCGAAAGGCCATGAGGTCTTCCAAGGAATGGGCCTCGGGCCGATAGTGGCGGAAAGGGCGGCCCACCGAATCGATGAAAAAGGCTTCCCCCGCGACCAACCCCACCTGGGGCTGCCGACGGAAAACCTCGACCACCTGGGCCAGCGCGCCGGGTGCCAGCATGTCGTCGGAATTGACCCAACCCAAAATCTGACCCCGGGCACGACGAAAGCCTTTTTGCAGCGCGTCGGCTTGGCCCCGGTCGGGTTCGGACACCCACCAGGCCAGCCGTTTCTCGTACTTGCGAAGGATGTCCACGCTGCCGTCGGTGGAGCCGCCGTCCACTACGATGTATTCCAGGTGCGGGTAATCCTGGGCCAGCACCGAACGGAGGGTCCACTCGAGAAAAGGGGCTTGATTGTAGGAAGGCGTGACGATGGTGACCAAAGGTTGCTCCATGGCGAAACCTCACAGCCTCCTGCCTGGGGAAACGGCCCACGACGTAGACGGCAGGGATTATACCCGTTACGCTCCAGGAGAAGTACAATAGAGACATCGCGGCCCGAAGAAGGACGCCGCGCGGAGGTGTGCATGTTCGAGATTACGTTTTTGGGCACATCGGCATCCGCGCCCTCGGTTCGTCGGGGGTTGTCGGCCCATTTGGTGCAATACGGCCCCCACCGCTTCCTGGTGGACTGTGGCGAAGGCACCCAGCGGCAAATTTTACGCTCCGGGTTGGGGTTTCGCCGCCTGCAGCGGGTGTTCATCACCCACGGGCATCTGGACCACATCCTGGGCCTGGGCGGGCTGGTGTCCACTTTCATGCGGTGGGAAAGCGTGCCCTTTCTGGAAATCTACGCGGGCGCGTGGGCGCTGGAACGCATCGACGACCTGATTTTCCGAGTGGTCTTGCGGGATGCCAAAGCCCCCATGCCCATCCATCTGAAGGTCATTCAACCGGGGTTGATTTGGGACGCCGGCGAGTTCTGGGTCTATGCCCACCCCGTGTGGCACAAAGGCACCGAGACCTTTGGTTTTGTGTTCGAAGAAAAACCCCGGCGGCCTTTCTTGGTGGAAAAGGCCGAAGCCCTGGGCGTTCCTCCGGGGCCGCTGCGTCGTGAACTGGTGGCCGGCCGTTCCGTCACGCTGGAAGATGGCCGTGTGGTTCACCCCGACGACGTGCTGGGGCCGCCGCGACCGGGCCTCAAGTACGTGCACATCGGCGACATCGGCCGCCTCGACCAGGAGGTGCACGCCTGGGTACAGGGCGCGGATTTGCTCATCATCGAGGCCACGTACCTGGAAGAAGAAGCCGAAATGGCCCGCCGTTTCGGGCACATCACGGCCCGACAGGCCGCGGAACTGGCGCGCGACGCCGGCGTCAAACACCTGGTGCTCACCCATCTTTCCCGGCGCTATTCCGATGCTCAAATCCTTCGCGAAGCCCAGGAAGTGTTTCCCAACGTATGGGTGGCCCGGGACTTCGACCGAGTTGTACTGAAACGCGACGAGGTGGCCTTCCACCGCCCGGAAAAACCGCCGCCATGTTGAATCGTGCAGCGAGGACCCATGAAAGCCGTTGAAATCTCCAGCAAAGCCGCGTGTCTGGGCGAACCTTCCTATGTGTGGCGGGCCGGTCAGGCCCGGCGCTTCCGCATGATGGTGCAATGGGCCGGGCCGGAGCGTCTACAAGGCCGGGTGCTGGACAACGGATGCGGCCTGGGGATGTATTTGCACCGCCTGGCCTGGTGGGCCGAAGAGGCCTGGGGCCTGGAATACGACTTCGAACGGGCCGTGGAGGCCCGTTCCCCCATTGTCCGGGTGGTGCAGGCCGCGGGGGAGGCCCTCCCATTCCCCGACGCTACCTTCGACTTGATTTTGAGCCACGAGGTCATCGAGCACGTGCAGGACGACCGGCAGGCCGTGACCGAAATGGTGCGGGTGCTCAAACCCGGCGGGCGCTTGCTCCTGTTCTGCCCCAATCGGGGCTACCCCTTCGAAACCCACGGCATTTACTGGCGGGGGCGGTACGTCTTCGGCAACATCCCCCTGGTGAATTACCTGCCCCGGGCCTGGCGGAACCGCCTGGCCCCCCACGTGCGGGTGTACACCGCGTCGGACCTGGCCGCGCTGTTCCGCGGTCTGCCCCTTCGGGTGGTGCATCGCACCATCCTCTTCGGCGGATACGACAACATCATCGCCCGCTTTCCCCGTTTGGGGAAAGCACTTCGCGACGCGCTCCACCGCCTGGAAACCACCCCCTTACGCCTGCTGGGCCTTTCCCACTTCTGGGTGGTGGAAAAGACGTAACGAACCAGGGCGGCCCCACCAAGCACCGCCCCGATTGGGCGCTTTTCACCGCGAGCCGCGCCCTGCCCCAAGGGCGGCATGAGGCGTTGCCCACAGCAACAACCCAGCCATACCGGCCGTCAACAGGGCAGCGAAAAGAAAAGCCTGCTGCCAGAAACGCAGCGGAAACAGGCGAATCAGCGTGTCCGAAGGATGGAAGGTCCACGTACCCGGCTCGAAGAAAAGGTTGTGAAAGGCCACGAACAGCCCGGAGAACGCAACCAGGGTGAACAAGGCCAGCACCCCCATGCCGGCCAGGGTGAGCCAGGCGCCATGACGCAACGCGAGGGCATAACGTTTCCCCTGGCCCGTGCGCCATGCCCACACCCCCACCAGCAGCAGCACGGCCAGGCTCAGCCGCCAGGCCCACAAAGCGCCCTGGGTCACCCGTTTCACGTCCACCATGTGGCGCAGTTCCCGTTGGTTGAACAGGGGACGGCCATCGGAAAAGCGCAGGCTGCCCAGGTAATCGATGTCCACCGGCTCCATCAGGTAGGAGCGGGATTTCTCCGCCCAATGCAGACGCTCTTCGAAGGAAAACCCGTACGGGTCTTCGGGAAAGCCGGGAAGCCGATAGGCCATTTGCAAATAGAGGGGCGTAAGCAAAAAGCGCACCGCGGTCAAAAGCAGTACCCCGGGTACTAAAAACGTCACCAAAGAAAACAAAACGGTTTGCCAACGGGGACGCCCGAACATGGACTTGCCTCCTGCGGTTCCACGCCTTCAAGAGCCAACACACAACGAAAGAGGGCACCTTACCTGGCTGCCTTTCTTTCACGGCTTCGGCAGGTTCTGCAACGACAGACCCTGCTCCACGGCAAACTGCAAGACCAGGGCATTCGTCAGGAACTCCACCGCAGCCCGGTCATCGGTAAGCACCCAACCTCGAAAGGAAAGGGGCGCGGGAAAGCGCATCGCATTGTAAGCAGCCTGCATCAAGAAATCCGGGGCCTTGCCTTCCGAAAGTGCCAGGTGCTCCTGCAAATACCGGGGGTGTGCCTGGGGCGAACGGGCCGCGTACAACACCGTGTTCAACGTGCCGGGGATGTCCACCCCATACACCACGGGAAAAACCTGGCGCAACGTGGTCGCCAGCGCCTCCACCAGGCGCCGGTCCGTGGGGGTACGCCCCACGTTCACCGCCACCACACCGTGAGGCGAGAGGCGCGCCGCGAGCAATTGGAAGAAATCCACCGTAGCCAGGTGCCAGGGGATGTCCGGCGGCCGGTAGGCATCCACCACCACCAGGTCATAGGGCCCCGAAGCCCGGCGCATCCCCACCCGGCCATCCACCACCGAGACCTGCAAACCGGGAATGCGGTCCAGGCCGAAGAACATTCGGCCCACCCGCACGATTTCCGGGTCAATTTCAAAGCCGTGGATTTCCACCCCGGGGAAAGCCACTGCAGCCTGGCGGGCCACGGTACCCCCAGCCAGCCCCACCACGGCCATCCGCCGCACCTGGGTATGGGAAAAGGGGGGCGGATTCAAAAACACCCCGGGCAGGAAGTGCATCCAGGTGCCGTTGTAGGCCACCTGGCTCGGATGATACATGGAATGCACCCCCAATCCCTCGTTCAAGTACAACAAGCGGTATCCGTCCCGCTCCACCACGTAGATGTAATTGTAGGCGGACTCCGTTTCGTAAAGCAACCCGGCGAGGGGCTTGAGGGGCGCGCGTCCCGCCCAAAGCCACAGCCCAAGCAAAAGAAAGCCCATCCAGGCCATGTGCAGCGCGGCGCGAGGGCCAACGTAACGGCGCAAGCCCTCCAGGGCCACCAGCACCAACACCGCGCCGTGCAACACCAGCGTGCGTCGGGTTCCCAGCCAAGGTATCCAGAACAGCACTGGCGCGAAGGTACCCAACAGGGAACCCAGGGTGGAAACCGCGTACAGCCGCCCGCCGACGCGCCCGGCTTCCTGGGGATGACGCAACGCCAGCCGCAGGGCAAAGGGCGTGATGGTGCCCAGCAAGGTCACCGGGATGGCAAAGAGCACCACCACCGCGAGGAACGCGGCCAGAAGGTGGCCCGCGGCCAGGGTTTCGAAAGCGTCCGCGATGGGAACCAACACAGGACGGGAGACCAACGGCAGAAGCGCCACGGTCAAACCGGCCCAGGCCAGAAGGCGAAACCACATACCAGGCGAAGGGTAGCGGTCGGCCAAAGCCCCGCCCAGGTAATAGCCCAGGGTCAGGTACACCAAAATCAACCCAATGATGGTGGCCCAGACCAGGCTCCCCGTGCCGAAGAACGCGCCCAGCAGTCGGGCCGCGGCGATTTCCACGGTGAGCACCACCCACCCGGAGACGAACACCGTGAACAGCAAGTAACGTCGGGATAAGGGAGCCGAAGGCATGAGCAGCACCCAGGAGACAAGGAGGGGAGGATGGTGGAGAACACCCTCGAGAAGGGGAACGTCTCTCCTTGCGGCTCTCAGGCTTTCACCAGGAATTGATACAACAGGGCATGAAACACCCGCGGGGTTTCCAGCATGGGGAAATGGCCCGCGCTGAACAGCCGTTCGATGCGGGAGTGGAGCACATATTCCTTCAAGATCAGCCACTGACCGGGGTCCACGATGATGTCTTGCGAGCCGTAAATGCCCAACACCGGCTGACGAATCCGAGGGAGCAGCGGACGCAAATCCACTTCTTTGAGGGAAGCGATGCTCTGGAAAAAGGCCAGCACCGAAGTTTGGGAAAAATCCCGGATTACCCGGTCGGGCCAGGTGGGGTCGGGCGTGATCCAGGGACCAAAAACCCGCAAGAACAACTTGATGAGCCAGGGCGTATGGCGCACCATCCAAAAACCCACCGACGTGCCCATCAATTTGAGAAACCAGGCCAGCGAATCCCCCACCAAAGGACTGCCGATGACCACCACCTTGTCTACGCTCTGGGGATGAAAGGCCGCCATGGTCAGGGCCACGGTGCCACCCATGCTATGCCCCACCAAAGGCGCCCGCGCGATGCCCAGGCGGTACATGAACTGTTGCACCAACTGGACGAAATCCTGCACGGTGTACGTGCCCTCGTACAGGTCCGATTCCCCAAACCCCCAGAAATCCAATGCATAGGTGCGGTAATATTCCCCCAGGTATTCCATGGTGGCTTCCCAAATACCCCAGGATTCCAGCCACCCATGCAACAAAATCAGAGGTTTCCCCCGTCCATATACTTCGTAGTGCAACAAACCGTGTTCGGTGACCAAAGAGGGCACAGGCTGGCTCCTAATCCCAATACTGCCTGAAAAACAACCGTGTTTCCCAAAACTTCCCCAAAACAGCCGAAAGCCGAGAAAACCTATTGAGCAAACACATTCCGTATTCGATTCCTGCAACCCCCAAAACCCTTGGGAACCTCATTCTTGGGATTTGGTCCTCCCCCGGTCCGATTTTTCCAGGTATTCCAAAATGCTGTACAACAACTCCAGCAGCACCTTCTTCACCGATTCCTTGTCCGTGGCCACACAGGGCACCACCTTGACGTCGTCGCCCAGACGCAACGCAATACGCAGGTCTTCCACGTCCCACGCGTCTTCCAAATCTTGCTTGTTGGCCGCGACCACATAAGGCGTGGGGGCAAAAGCCTTGAAAGTTTCCAAAATGCTGCGGGCCTCGTGGAAGGTTTCCGGCCGCGTGCTATCCACCAAAACGATGAAACCCAACATCCCCTCGGAAAGAATTTCCCACATGAAGTCGAAACGACGCTGCCCGGGCGTGCCGAACAGATACAAAACCAGGTTTTCGTCAATGGTGATGCGGCCGAAGTCCATGGCCACGGTGGTGGTGTTCTTTACCCGTTCCTGGTCCGACGTGATTTTCTTGTCCGTGGAAACCACGTCGATTTCGCTCACCGTTTTGATGAACTGCGTTTTCCCCGCATTGAACGGGCCGGTAACCACGATTTTGACCGTTTGCATGGGCCTTACCTCACTTCAACCTGTTGGAAAATGGCGTCGGGTTTTGCTAAAGCGCATCAAAGACTGCGAATGCGGTCGATGATTTTGTTGAGCAAAGAAACCCGCTCCTCCTTGGGGCGGTCCGAAAAAGCCAGTTTGATTTCCGGCAGTTTTTTGGCCTCGGGCCGCACCAATTCGACCAACCCGGCCTGAATCAAACCGTACACAATGCGACGAATTTCCATATCGGACAGTTTCAAGGCATTGGCAATCTGGCGCAGGGTGTTCCGGGGGCTGACATACGAGAGCACCCGCCATTCCTCTACGCTCAAGTTCAGGTCCTGAATGTTGGTTCGGGGCCGATCCACGAATTTGAGGGCCACGTCTAGAGTGGGAATTTCCTGCTGCAAGCGTTCCCATTCCCGAAGGTGCCGGGCCCCCTCGATGATGAGGTTTTCCAGCCCCAAACGCACCAGAATCTTCCCCCGAGGAGGCGGTGCCTGGGCATTGAACTCGAAATTGCCTTCGGCCCAGGTAAACAGTTGGCGAACCGTTTCCCGGTAGGCATTCTTGAGTACGTTCAAAATTTCCGATGGTGTGAAATAACCGGCGTTGACCAACAGCAGGCCCAGTTCCTTGTCCGTGTAGCGGCTGGCCCGCTGTTGCAAGGCCCGATACTGGGAAGGCGTCAGCCGTTTCGCCCGATACAAAACGTCTAACAACGACCCGCCCTGGCCGTCCTGGGAAGCATAGGCCAGTTTTCCCTGCTGGAAATAAAGCAGAGCCTGTTTGTTGGGGCCTTGGATCGACAGTTGTCCGGTTTTTCGGGCCAGATGGATGAGGTTCAACAACTGAACAAAAGAAAAACTGCGCAAATTGCCTTTGAGTGCCATGAGCACATCCTTGTTTCCGTCATGGAGTTGGAGTCGGCGTGGCCGTCAAATAGAGCACATTGATGGGTACCAGGATGATGTCGCCCACGTACAGGGGATCGTCGATTTCCATGTCGTTGGCTTCCAAAATGGCTTCCACAGTGGTGTTGAAGCGATTGGCTATGGCTTGCAAAGTATCGCCTCGACGCACGAAGTATTCGATGAGCGAACCCGGGGGCAATCCGGTGGGAATGGGCGTGGGCGTGGGCGGCTCCATGTTGGGCAAGGGAATGATAATTTGCAAGCCAGGCGCCAGCAAAGTCTTGTTGCTCAAGCCGTTGTGCAACATCAACGTCACCACATCAACGCCGAACTTCTCGGCGATGCCCACCAGGGTATCGCCCGGTTGTACCTCGTAAGGGAAGGGCTTATCGGGCGTCGGCGTGGGCGTGATGGTCGGGGTGGCCGACGGGGTCGGCGTCGTTGTGGGCGACGGGGTGATGGTGGGGGTAGCCGTCGGTGTGGCGGTGTTGGTGGGCGTCGGCGTGGGGGAAGCGAACAAGGCCATCAGCCCGCCCCCTCGGGAAGAGAGGCTGAAAATCAAAACCACGCCCACCACGATGAGCACCACAGCCAGGCCACCCAAAAACAGGGAAACCCATGCCTGCCATGCCGAAGCGCCGGAAGGCGGGGTAGAAGAACCTTCTGGAGACGGAGTTGGTGGAGTCTCCGGAAACGTCATAGAACCTCCCGAATGTACGGCCCCATTATACCCTGGTTCCGGACAAAATGGTCGTATCAAGCGCGCTTCTTCAATGAGAACACCATGAGAAACGCGCCATAACACGGGTGCCAGGCCCTTTGGAAGGGGAAAACCTGGCCTTGCGCACGTCACCTTACCCAAACATCTCGACCACCCGGTACAGGGCTTTCAGCAGCCGGTCCAGGTCTTCCCGAGTATTGTACAGGTAGAGGCTGGCCCGGGTGCTGGCCGGATACCCATACCGCCGATGCAAGGGTTGCGCGCAATGGTGCCCGGCCCGCACCGCCACACCGTAATGGTCCAAGACCTGAGCCACATCGTGGGGGTGGGCTGCTTCCAGCCAGAAAGAAAACACACCGCCCCGGTTTTCCATATCGGCAGGTCCCAGGAGATGGAGACCCGGTACTTCCAGCAAGCGAGGGAGCAAATATGCGCCCAGGTCCCGTTCGTGGGCGGTGATGGCTTCCCAACCCAGGGTTTCCAGGTATTCGATGGCCGCGGCCAGCCCGATGGCCTCGCCAATGGCCGGGGTGCCGGCCTCGTACTTGGCCGGAAGGTCGGCGGGGGTGAACCCTTCCAGGGTGACTTTACGAATCATGCCGCCCCCGCCCAAAAAAGGCGGCATGGCTTCCAAAAGGTCTCGCCGCCCGTAAAGCACTCCGATGCCCGTCGGCCCCAACATCTTATGCCCGGAAAAAACGTAGAAATCCGCGCCCAGGGCCTGCACGTTCACCGGATAATGGGGCGCGGCCTGGGCACCGTCCACCAGTACCGCCGCGCCGGCTTCATGGGCCTGCCGCGTCATCTCGGCCACCGGGTTCACCGTGCCCAGCACGTTGGACATGTGCACGAAGGCCACCAACTTCGGCCCCTGGGCCAGGAGGTCTTCGTAGGCTTCCAGGTCCAAACGGCCCGTTTCGGGATGAAAAGGCACGAAGGCCAGGCGAATGCCCTTTTCCCGGGCCAGTTGTTGCCAGGGTACGATGTTGGCATGGTGCTCCATTTCGGTGAGAAGCACCAGGTCCCCTTCTTTCAGAAAGGCGCGCCCCCAGGTTCGGGCCACCAGGTTGATAGCTTCGGTGGCGTTGCGCACGAAGACGATTTCTTCGGGATGGGCCGCACCAATGAAGCGGGCCACCCGCGCTCGGGCACCTTCGTAGGCTTCCGTGGCTTCTTCGGCCAGGGTGTGGATGCCGCGGTGGATGTTGGCGTAGTGGTGCAGGTAAAACGCCGCCATGCGCTCGATGATGGGTCGCGGTTTCAAGGTGCTGGCGGTCGAATCCAGATATACCAGAGGGACACCAGGGCGCACCTCCCGCTGCAAAACGGGAAAATCCGCCCGGACACGTTCCAGAGGCAAAGCTGAAACCATGAAATCCCTACCTCCTCGCGAGGAGTGACCCAAGCCGCCCAGTGGCTTTCTTAACGTTTATAACACGAGGCTGAGATTGGAAAAAACGAATCCAGGGCCTGGTTGTACCCACCCGCAAGGCGAACGCCTTGGCTTTGGATATTGGATAATGGACAAACCGGCAAGATGGAACGCAACCGGCTCAACGACGACGTTTACGCGCCGGACGGATATTGGACGAGTGAATGGGTAGCCATAAAACCTGGTCGGGTATCATCCAGCCGTTGGTCAGGTAAACGGGTACGTTGAACTGGATGGCCACCATCTTTGCATCCACCTGAACCACCGTGCCCTGCACCCAACCGCGCACCCGTTCGCCTTTGCGGTTTTCGTGGTCGCAGTAGACCTCCACCTTATCACCCACCTCAAAGCGCGCACGCGTCGGTCCCTCGTTCCGCAACCGAATGTGAGCCATCGTGCTCATCCTCCGCATCCGTGTGGAAGTTGGTTCGCGGGATGGTCTTCTGTATCCCAAGTATATGCAAAACGACGCAAAAGCGCGCGGAAAGGGGCCGGGCTGGCAGCGGAATTTCCACAGCAACCCGGCCCCTGGTCACGGCGTCTCCCCCTCCCTCGGCTTCAAAGCGCTTCTAAAAGTCGCAAACGCTCACCTCCGGCGTAAGGCCGAAACGTTTCTCGAGCTCCGGATAGTCCTCCTTGCCGATCACCGGGGCCACAAAGGTATCCAGGAAGGATACACAGAGGTCTTGGGATGAGTTGGCCATGCCTTCCAATATGCGGCTGATGGCCTCCACGCCATGCTTGTCCTCGATGTATTTCCAGAAACAAGCCCCCGTGTTGTAAAGGATGTGGGAGTACCAGGTTTCGGCCTCTTCGGGCGACATGGTTTGCTTGAGCATCGCCAATTGCTCTTCGTAAGGTTTACCCATCTGGAGATACGGCCATAACTCGCCTCCCTCCATGAAGCCCTGCTCCTGACATTGCGGGTTCTTAGGTTGCGGGTTCAAGGTAGCCGCTCCCCATGTAGCCAGGCCTTCATCCAGCATGTAAGGCAAGATAACCCCCGGGACATATTCCACACCCTGTTCATCGCGGTAACTTTTTTCAATGAAGCGCTGGACAACGAGGTGGAAGAATTCATGGGAGAAGACGGGCTGGACACACTTCCCCTGGGTAAGGCGCGGGTGGCTGAACCAAAAGAGCGGGTCACCAGGGGAGGTAGCGAAATACATATACCCGGCTAACGCATGATGGTCGGAGGTATCGCTCGCGGGATAGCCAAAGGCCATCCAGGATTCCGATTCGGCATCCGCCCAGGGGAAGAAATTCAAGGCCTGTTCTCCACAGAGCGCAAAAGTGGAAACCGTGGTCCCAATGGCCCCCGACAAAGGGCGCGGTACCACCACCAGGAAATTCCCTTTCTGGGCGCTTACTTCGTCTCGCTCGGACAGAGGCGCGCCCTGGAGTAGATAAGTGCACACCGGATAGCCTTCGGGGAAATCTTGATTACCAGTGGCTTGCAGGCAAGTCTGATACGAACGCAACGCCTCTTGGGAAGGCCGGGTGCTTACCCGAGTGACCTCCAGGGTGGCGGCGAAAGCGTCGTTCCCCGCGGGGCCCTCCGCTACGGCGGGCTTCACCTCGGCGCAAACCTGCACCTGTCCCGGCTGTTGCACCCCAAAGGCGGAAAAGGGCTGGTCGGCAACGACATCCATGCATGCCCACGGGAGAATAGCCCGTTGCACTTCTTGCTGAATAGTCACGCCGTTGGCCTCCAGCACCAGATTGAAAGGAGTTGAAGTACGCCCACCCAAATTGCACACCGTCGCGGCGAACGTACCCTCTTCCGCCGCGCTGTCGTAATGCAGAAAGACGTCGGCCACGGCCAAATCCTGTGGATAGCCCAAATTCACCGGTTCGGGGTTCCAGGGTTGGGGTTGGCACAAAAAGTGCTCTTCCCCATCCTCCCAAAACACCAGAACGGTCAATTCCGAATCCGGCGTTGGCGGGGAGGAGAACTGCGTATACAGTTCACTCAACGCCATCGCCATACCCTGCCATCCTCCTGGTAAGTCCGCTGTGGATCCGGTATACAAAGTCATCGAGGTCATCTCTTGGTCCCGGTCGAACACGTCGATTTCGAGGACATCGCCGATTTCGGAAGGCAGATAGAACACCAGCAGATAATCTCGGCCCTCATTGGCGAACAACGTTGCGCAGTCGGGCACGGTGCTGAGCGCGCTTCCATCCTTCCGCGCGATGCGGATTTGGACCTCCGGCATCGCGGGGGTGGGCGAGGGTTGCGGAGAAGCCGTAAACGTGGGGGAAAGGACCACGGGGGCGGAGCCCCGAGGCGATGGGGACGACGCGGGTTGCCGACCGCCTTCCGTGCCAAAACTACAGGCAACCAACAACCCCAACAGCGCCCCCAAAACCACAACAAGCCACAGTACACGGCTACGCATAACGCACCTCCCAAGAGAGAACCAAAGAGCCGACCATCGCCCTCCATCTTTCGGGAAAACGTCAGGGAAAAGTCAGGATAAGGAACCCACCCCACTGCCAAAAAGAAAAACGGGCGCTGCAAGAAGCGCCCGTTTTGGGAAGTTTGGCCTTTGCACAGGTCGGGTTCAGGCCTGGATGTGGGCCTCCAGGAACCACAGGGCCTTGTCCAGGCCCCGGACCACCTCGGTGAACAGGTCGGCGGTGCCCATGTCGCCGGCGGCTTCGGCCTGGGCGATGGCGGACCGCACCTGGGCCGCGGCCTGGGCATACCGCTCCACCAGGGCCCGGGTGAGGGCCATGCCTTCCACCGTTTCCAGAGGCAACTCGGGCAATTGCGAAGCCTCCGCGGCCTTGCGCACGGTGCCCGCAGCCAGGCCGCCCAGCGCGGTAATCCGTTCGGCCACGGTGTCGATGTAGTCTTCCAGTTCCTCGGCCAGTTCGTCGTAGAGTTTGTGCAGGGCGTAGAAAGCCGAACCCTTCACGTTCCAATGGGCCTGCTTGGTCTGACCGTACAGGTCGGCCAGGTTGGCCAGGGTCTGGTTCAACAGCGCAATCATTTGCTCTCGAACCGGAGCGGACAAATCGATATGAGTCGTGAATGCGGTCATGTTTCACCTCCTGACAGACAGAAATCGGTTCGATGCCCTCAGCCTCCATACCCCATCTTGCGGTCGATGCCCGCGCGGAAACGCTCCCGTATTTTCTCGAAGGGGATGCGGTCCAGGATTTCTGCGAAGAAACCTTCGATGAGCAGGCGCTCGGCCTCTTTGCGGGGCAGGCCTCGGGTGCGTAAGTAGAAGATTTGCTCCTCGTCCATGCGGCTCACAGTGGCACCGTGGGTGCAGCGCACCTGGTTGGCCATGATTTCCAGGCCGGGGATGGAATCGGCTCGCGCGCCGCTGTTGAGCACCAGGTTGCGGTTGGCCTGGTAGCCGTCGGTGCCCTGCGCGCCGGGGGCCACGTAAATCAGGCCCTGCCACACGGAGCGGGCCGCGTCCTTGACTGCGCCCTTGAAGAGCAGGTCGCTGGTGGTGTGGGGCGCCAGGTGGTTCTGTTGGGTGTCATGGTCCATGTGCTGGTGGTCGTCCGCGAAGTAAAAACCCGACATGTACCCTTCCGCACCGGGTTCCACCAGGTCGATGTCCATGAAGCTCTTGGTGAGTTTGCTGCCCACCGCGCCCAAAATCCAGTTCAGGCGGGCGTTGCGGCCCACCCGGGCCCGTTCGTGGGTGAAATTCCACATGTGGGTCCCCCAGGATTGCAATTCCACAAAGGTCAGGTCCGCGTCCTCGCCCACGTGAAGTTCCACCGCGCCCACATGCATGGCCTCTTCCGGCTCGTCGGGAGAAGCCCATTCCACCACCACGGTGGCCTTCGCGCCGGCTTCCAGCCAGAGGATGAGGTGGTCGAAGTACGCCAGCCGCCCCACCGGCCCCCATAGGAGCACGTGCAGGGCCCGATCCAGGTGGACGCCCTGGGGAATGTACACCAGCGCGCCGCCCCGGGCCATGGCCTGGGCCAGGGCCGCGAACTTACCCTCCACCGGCTTGACTACCTGGCCCATGAGCCGGGCCAGCAGGTCGGGGTACTCCCGTTCCGCAGTGCGCAAATCGGTGAAAATCACACCCTGTTCAGCCAGGGCCGCGTCCAGCCGGGCCACCACCGGCTCCTCCAGGGAAAGCACCAACTGCCCGGCCAGTTCCTCGCCCAGGGGCGACTCCTTCAAATGGGCCGGCGCTTCGGGGCCGGTCAGGCCCACCACCTCTTCCGGCAGGCGAAAACTCTCCGCGGGCAGGCCGCGGATGTCTGTACGTCGCCAGGCTTCGTCCTGGGTGGTGGGCATGGGAATGACCTCGTACGTTTCCCAGGCCTTGGTCCGAAAGGCCCGAATCCCGGGATGTTCGGTGAGACGCACCTGCTCCCGGGTAAAAGGCAGGCGCACTTCCTTGCGTCGAGTTCGCACGCGTCGCGTCACGACGGGGCTGTTTTGGGTCATGAGGTTTCCTCCAGGGAAAGATTTTAGCATCGAAGCGGGACCTGTTGCACACCAGGTCCCGCTTCGGCGAGGGAGGGGTCTAACCCACCGAGCCTTCCATTTCCAACTGGACCAGCCGGTTGAGTTCCACCGCGTATTCCATGGGCAGTTCCCGCACCAGGGGCTCGATGAACCCGGCCACCACCATGGTCACGGCTTCCTCTTCGGAGAGGCCCCGGCTGCGCAGGTAGAAGACCTGCTCTTCGCTCACCCGGGAGACGGAAGCCTCGTGGCCGATGGTCACGTCGTCCTCTTCGATTTCGATGTAGGGGTACGTGTCGGAGCGGGAGTGCTCGTCGATGAGCAGCGCGTCGCACACCACGTGGGATTTCACCCCCTTGGCCCCCTGGTGCACCTTCACCAGGCCGCGATACGAAGCCCGGCCCGTGCCCTTGCTCACCGACTTGGACACGATTTTGCTGGTGGTGTTGGGCGCGAAGTGCAGCACCTTGCCGCCGTTGTCGATGACCTGGCCGTCCTTGGCAAAGGCCATGGAAAGAATTTCACCGTGGGCACCCGGCTCCAGCAAGTAGCAAGAGGGGTACTTCATGGTCACCTTGGAGCCGATGTTCGCGTCCACCCACTCCATGTGCGCATCCTGGTGCACCAGCGCCCGCTGGGTCACCAGGTTGAACACGTTGGTGGACCAGTTCTGGATGGTGGTGTAACGGAAGCGCGCGCCCCGCTTGACCACGATTTCGATGACGCCGGTGTGCAGGGAATAAGTGCTGTACATGGGCGCGGTGCAGCCTTCCACGTAATGGGCCTCCGCGCCTTCGTCCACGATGATGAGGGTGCGCTCGAACTGGCCGATGTCGGGCATGTTCAGGCGGAAGTAGGCCTGCAAGGGCTGCTCCACCTTCACCCCCGGCGGAATGTAGATGAAGGAACCGCCGGACCAGGCCGCCGCGTTGAGCGCGGCGAATTTGTTGTCCGTGTAA
Organism: Anaerolineales bacterium; assembly: GCA_026996855.1. Taxonomy (GTDB): domain Bacteria; phylum Chloroflexota; class Anaerolineae; order Anaerolineales; family DRMV01; genus S139-71. The sequence goes on along the minus strand of JALWJZ010000084.1, from coordinate 15,717 downwards.
GGCACCACTTTGCCGAAGTACCGACGGAACAGGTCCGGGTACTTCTTCAGACCCTCTTCGATGCTCACGAAAATGACCCCCAACCGCTCCAATTCCTCCTTGATACGGTGGTACACCATTTCGGATTCGAACTGCGCGCCCACACCGGCCAGGAATTTCTGCTCGGCCTCGGGAATGCCCAACCGCTCGAAGGTCCTCTTGATTTCTTCAGGCACCTCGTCCCAGGAGCGACTTTCCCGCTCCGCGGGCTTCACGTAGTAAGTGATGCTGTCGAAGTCCAGTTCGGAAAGGTCCGGTCCCCAGGTGGGCATGGGGCGCTCCAGGAAGTGCTTGAGGGCCTTGAGCCGGTATTCCAGCATCCATTCCGGCTCTTCTTTCATTTCGGAAATCTTGCGGATGACGTCCTCGTTCAGCCCCTTGGGGGCCTTGTACACGTACACATCGGGGATGCGCCACCCGTACTTGTACTCTTCCAGTTCTCGCAACAGTTCGACGGCGGGCGTCGCCATAGGTCACCTCCATTCGTTAGCCGTTGGCCGTTGGTCGATAGCCGTTAGCCGTTGGCCGTCAGCCGTTAGCCGTTGGCCGTTAGCCGTTGGCCGTTGGCCGTTAGCCGACAGCCGACCGGTCTGCTGACGGCCCTCCAATCACTGGGCCACGGCCTGCAACAGGCCTTCGTAGCCCTTGGCTTCCAGTTGGTCGGCCAGTTCCGGCCCGCCGGAAGCCGCGATGCGGCCGTCCACCATCACGTGCACGAAGTCGGGCCGCACGTAGTCCAGGATGCGCTTGTAGTGGGTAATGATGAGGAACCCGCGCTCGGGACCTCGCAGCGCGTTGATGCCCTCGGCCACGATGCGCAACGCGTCGATGTCCAGGCCCGAGTCGGTCTCGTCCAGCACCGCGAATTCGGGTTCCAGCACGGCCATCTGCAAAATCTCGGCCTTCTTCTTCTCACCGCCGCTGAAACCGTCGTTCACGTAGCGGCCGGCAAAGGCCGGGTCCATCTTGAGCAGACGCATTTTGTCCATCAGGAGTTTGCGGAACTCCAGGATGGAAATCTCCTCCAGACCCTGGGCCTGCCGCTTGGCGTTTAGAGCCGCGCGCAAAAAGTTGGCGATGGTCACGCCCGGCACGGCCACCGGGTACTGAAAGGCCAGGAAAAGGCCCGCATGGGCCCGTTCTTCGGGTTCCAGTTCCAGGATGTTGGTGCCGTTGAGGAACACTTCGCCTTCGGTCACCTCATAAGCAGGGTGCCCCATGAGCACATAAGCCAGGGTGCTCTTGCCCGCGCCGTTGGGACCCATGAGCGCATGGACCTCACCCTTGCGGATGGTCAGGTTGACACCTTTGAGAATTTCCCGCTCTTCGGTGCGAGCATGCAGATTGCGAATTTCCAGCGTATCGGCCATGGTTATGACTCCTTTTGCCGAGGATAGACTGCCCCGATTATACAGACAACGGACAGGCCAGTCAACATTTGTAAGCCAAAAATCTAAAATATTGACCCGCGCCCGGCCCTTTGGTATACTGAGGGCAGTCTTGCCAAATTCGGCGGCCTCTCGGCCCTTGAGACATCAAAACGCGCCACCTCCATTCTCGACGATGCAGGTGCGAACCACGACTCTGGTACCCTTTCAAAACAGGCGCGAAGAAAATTCTTCAAAAAGGTGCGGGAGCGATGAAAACACGTGATCAAATCTTGCATTTGCTTTTTGAAAAAGGACGAACCACCATCAAAGAACTGGCCCGGGAGTTGGACATCAACCCGGTCTCGGTACGGCATCACCTGCTCAAACTGGAAGCCGCGGGCCTGATTGCATCGGAAGAAGAACGCCACGGGGTTGGCCGTCCTCGGCGGGTGTACTACCTGACGGAAAAGGGGTTGGAACAATTCCCTACCCGATACATCCGGCTGGCTTCCAAACTCCTCAAGCATTTGAAGGCCACGGTGCCCAGCAACCTGGTGGCCCAGGTCTTCATCCAAATGGCCCAGGAAATGGCCTCGGAAATCGAGGATTTGGAGATGATGACCACCGAGGAGCGGTTGAACCTGCTGACCCAACTCCTCCGCAGGGAAGGGTTCATCGTCACATGGGAAAACCAGGGGGACCGCTACGTCATTCGCGAAATGGCGTGCCCCTATCTGGAACTGGGTCAGCAACACCCCGAGGTATGCACCCTGGACGCGACCCTGATTGCCGAAATGCTGGACGTGGATGCCACCCGGGTGCAGTGCATGTTGACCGGCGCGCAGGAATGCATCTACGTGATTCCGAAAACCATCGAAGAAACCACCCTGGAGGAGCAGTTGGTATGAACGACGAACAACGCCCCAACACCCCCGAACAAACCCCTTCTACATCCGGCCCAACCCCGGGTTCCTCTTCCACGGCCACGGCACAGCCGCCTTCACCGGAAACCATCGGGACCAACCGACCCCGATGGGATCTGGAGGATCAGGACCCGCAACTGGCCGAAGAAATCAAAAAGGCCCTGCGCACCGTGGTGGACCCGGAATTGGGCGTGGACGTCATCGCGCTGGGCCTGGTACGCAACGTCCAGGTCACCGACGACGAAGCCAAAGTCACCATGATTCTCACCACGCCTTTCTGCCCCTACGGGCCGGCCCTGCTGGAGATGGCCCGTCAAAAAGTAGAAATGGTGGTCAAGAAACCCACCACTTTGGAATTGGGCAAAGAGGTGTGGGACATGTCCATGCTCGAGGATGGCGACATCCTCAAGCAATGGGGCCTGTGGTGGTAAACGAGCGCGCCCCATTCCTTGCACAGCCTCGACTTTTATTTTTGGAAACCCGGCCTTATCCTCCCCAAAGCCTCCCCTCCCCCCGAACGGCCCGGCGTGGACTTGCGCCGAGCCGTTCGGATTTTTAAGGGAGTGGATGACACTTTTTTGTAGAATGGGGTTATAATCACTAAAGACACAGCAATGCGGCCTGCAACGCCAGGGGCCGCCAAACTTTCGTCTAAGGGAGGGTTCCCATGACGCACGTAATTACCCGCCTGTGCCTGCGCGATGCGGCCTGTGTAGAGGTCTGCCCGGTGGAATGCATCGTGCCGGGCAAGCCGGTGGAGGAGTGGCCGTTGTACTATATCGATCCCGACACCTGCATCGACTGCGGCGCCTGTGTACCCGAGTGTCCTTTCGAAGCCATTTTCCCCGAGGATGAAGTTCCCGCGCCCTATGTGGCCAAGGGCGGCGAGCGCATCAGCCTGCCGGTGGCCGAATGCGAAGGCGGCGAACCCTACACCCACACCAACACCAAAGGCGAAGAGGAGGTCATCCCCTGCACCATCGTACTGGAAGCCGGGCAGGAAGTGGACCTCACGCCCGACATCGAAGCCAACGCCCGCTACTTCAGCGAGGGTATGGGCTACGACGCGGTTGGTTGATACCCAGCATATTTCGACAAAAAAACAGGGCCGCCCTTCGGCGGCCCTGTTTTTTCAGGACACATCCACTCACCGCCAGCCCAGATAACGGGCCAGCCACTCGCCGTTGTACACTGCACCTCCGGCCGCGCCCCGCACCGTGTTGTGGCTCAGCACCGTGAATTTGACGCCGCCCAGGGGGTCGAGCCGCACCCGGCCCACCACCGTGGTCATGCCTCGGCCGGTATCCCGGTCCAGGCGGGGCTGGGGTCGGTCCGGTTCGGTGCGCACGAGAATCACCGGCCGGGGCGCGCTGGGAAGGTCTCGGGTTGCCTCCGGGGCCTGGTACGAAGCCAAGGCCTGCACCACTTCCTCCGGCCCTGCGTTCCGTGCCAGGGCCACGCTCACGGCCAGCGTGTGGCCATCCCACACGGGCACCCGATGGGTATGGGCGCTGATGGGCACCGGAGCCAGTTCCACCGTCTGGTCCACCAAATGGCCCAAAATCTTGCGCGGTTCCCATTCCACCTTCTCTTCCTCACCGGGAATGTGGGGCAGCACGTTGTCCACCACGGCCAGGGAAGGCACTCCAGGATACCCCGCGCCGGAAAGGGCCTGCAACGTGGCCACGAACACCCCCTTCAGGCCGAAGGTCCGGTGCAGGGGGGCCAGGGCCACCACCAGGCCGGTGGTGGTGCAGTTGGGGTTGGTGAGAATGGCCGCGGGCCAGCCCCGCTCCCGGCGCTGCCGTTCCACCAGCACGATGTGTTCGGGGTTCACCTCCGGCACCAACAAGGGCACATCGGGCTCCCGGCGATAGGCCGAGGCATTGGAGCACACCCACACGCCTCGGGCCGCGAGCCGGGGTTCCACCTCCCGGGCCACCGAGGCCGGCAGTGCGGAGAAGGCCAGGCGGGCCTCCCCCACCCCTTCGGGCGTGGTGGGCTGCAACACCATATCCGCGGCCCAGGCCGGCATGGGCTGGGGAAGCAACCAGGTGACCGCGTCCGCGTAGCGCCGACCCACCCGGCCTTCCGACGCGGTCAAAGCCACCACCCGAAACCAGGGATGGCCATCCAGGAACCACAAGAACCGCTGACCCACCATACCGGTGGCACCCAAAACCGCAACGGGAATGCGCTGGTCCATGCCCATACCCTCCTTTGGGAAGCCTTCCAGGTCAGACGGCATCGCCCTGGGTGAGGGGGTGCAGGGCCTGCAGGGCCCTTTGCGCCGCGTCCTGGGCCACCACCATGCTCAGGCCCACCTCCGAGGCCCCCTGGGCAATGGCGATGATGTTCACCCCGGCCTGGCCCAATGCGCCAAAAATGCGTCCGGCCACTCCGGGCGTGTTTCGCAACCCTTCCCCCACCGCGGTGACGATGGCCACCTTTTCCATGGCCCAAATACGGTCGATGTCCCGCCGGGCCAGTTCCCGCTGAAAGGTATCTTCCAGAGCCTGAACCACCCCTTCCACCGTGTCCTCGGGAATGACGAAGCAAATGCTTTGCTCGGAAGAAGCCTGGCTGATCATAAGCACGCTGGTATCCGTGGCCGCAACCGCGGCGAAGGTGCGCGCGGCCACACCGGGCACGCCCAGCATTCCCCGGCCTTCCACGATGACCATGGCCAAGCGGGGAATGGTGGTCAGAGCCATGATACGGCCGGGCACCGCGTGCTTGCGCTCCCGCACGATGAGGGTATCGGGGCCGTCGGGGTCGAAGGTATTGCGCACCCGCAGAGGAATGCCGGCCTCGACCACAGGGCGGATGGTCTTGGGATGCAGCACCTTGGCCCCGAAATACGCCAATTCGGCCACTTCTCGATACGAAAGTTGGGGCACGGTGCGGGCTTCGGGCACCAAACGGGGGTCGGCCGTCATCACCCCGTTCACGTCGGTCCAAATCCACACCTCATCGGCGGGGAGCCAGGCCGCGATGAGGGAAGCCGAGTAGTCGCTGCCTCCCCGGCCCAGGGTGGTGGTCACCCCCTTTTCGGTAGCCCCCACGAACCCGGTCACCACCGGCACCTGCCCCTGCGCCAGCAGGGGTTTCAGCCGTTCCTGAATACGGGCGCGTGTAGGTTCTTCCAGCGGATGCGCCGCCTGGTGTTGGTCATCGGTGACGATGATTTGGGCCGCATCCACGGCCACCGCGGGCACCCCGCGCACTTCCAGCACCCGGGCCAGCAAAGGCGCGCTCATGCGTTCCCCCGTGGCCGCGATGGCGTCCAGCCCTCGGGGGGTGGCCTCACCCAAAACGGCCATGGCTTCGGCCAGGCGGAAGAAGGTGTCCAGCCGGTTTTGAATCAGGAACCAGACCGGGTCCTGGGTGCCCTGGGGAAGCAAGGCTTCCACCACTGCTCGATGCCGGTCTTCCAGGCGCCGGCGGATTTGGCGCACGGCTTCCATGTCCCCGGCCACGGCCTCACGCGCCGCGCGAAGCAACGCGTCGGTCACCCCGGCCAGGGCCGAAGTGACTACCACCAGGTTCGGCCAGGTCTCCCGATACCGGGCCACCAGACGCGCGGCCCGGTCCATGGCCTCGGGCGAACCCACCGACGTACCGCCGAATTTCATCACCAGCGTGGCCATACACGCGCCCTCTGGAACAGAAGCGGGGATGAAGTCGCCTTTCTACTGCCCTTCGTCCGATGCACTTTCCGCCTGTTGCAAGAAGACGGTGCGAATGGGGAAGGGGATGTCAATACCGGCTGCTTCGAAAGCATCGTGGATGACCTTCACACCCTGGCTTTTGGCCGTAAGGGGGTGAACGGCCTGGGTATCCACCCAAAAGTACACGGTCAAATCCACGGACGATTCGCCAAAGGTGTGAAAGACCACGAAAGGCTCCGGGTCCTCCACCATGCCCTGCACCTGACGTATGGCTTCCAGGGCCACCTGTTGCACCTTTTCCAAATCGCTGCCATAGGCCACGCCCACCTGCACTTCAATGCGCCGTTTGGCCGCCTTGGTGTAATTGACCAGGGCGCTGGTGAACACGTCCGCGTTGGGAATCAAAACCAGGCGGCCATCCCAGGTGCGAATGGAAGTGGCCCGCAGGTCCACGTCTTCCACGATGCCCGCATAGCCCTGCACTTCGATGGCGTCGCCGATGTCGAAAGGCTGCAGAAGCAGGAGCAAAATACCGGCCACCAGGTTGCGGCTGATGTCTTGCAGGGCAAATCCCACGGCCACACCCAATACACCCAAGCCGGCCAGAAAAGCCGTGATGTTGAACCCCACCTGCTGCAAGACCATCAGAACCCCCAGGCCGATGATACCCCATCGGGTCATCCGTTCCAGAAGCAGGGTCAGTTCGGGGTCAATCTGGCGACGCCGCAAAGCCGCGGCCACCATACGGGCCAGCAACCCTGCAGCGTACAGGGCCACCACGAAGATGACCAACGAAGCCACCAGTTTGGGCAAAAACCGCAAAAAGGCTTCCAACAAATTCACCAACGCTGCCTGCCATTCGTACATTGTCCTGCCTCCCAGAGATGGAAATGAACGTATCGATACAAGCAAACCGGGGTCATGTTTCCGCATCGTCTCCGTCGAGGGTGCGAGGCTCCAGCCAGATGTCTGCAAACAACTCCGACTGGTGCGCCACCACCTCCCGCCGACGCACCATTTCCAGCACCGCCAAGAAAGAAGCACCCACCACCGCCCGATCGCGCCGGGGAAGACGGCGGAGCCACTGCCCTGGCATCAAAACCCCAAAAAAGGGGTTTTGATTCACCTCGCTACTCTTCGTCCCCATGCACCGCCCGAGGCTCCAGCCAGATGTCCGCAAACAACTCCGACTGGTGCGCCACCACCTCCCGCCGACGCACCATTTCCAGCACCGCCAAAAAAGAAGCACCCACCACCGCCCGATCGCGCCGGGGAAGACGGCGGAGCCATTGAAAGAAGGAAACCCGCACGGCCTGGTGCAAGGTACGGCGCAGGGAACGCATCAAATCTCGCAAAGGAACATAGGACAGTTTCAGCACCCGCTGCCGCAGGTGCGAAGGCGGACCCAACACCCGCCGCGCGGCCGCTACCAACCCTTCCAGCGTCATTCCTTCCAGGTCCAACAAGGCCGGAGTGAGGGGAATACGAACCCCCGGGCCAGGATACACCCGAACCCCTTGCGCGATGCGTTCCTGAAACCAGACCGCGGCTTGCTTGTAGCGGCGGTATTCCAGGAGTTGGCGAACCAGCGCCTCGCCGGGGTCCTCTTCGTCTTCTTCCTGCGGGGAAGGTCGAGGCAGGAGCGCTTCGGATTTGATTTGCACCAACCGAGCGGCCACCACCAAAAACGCGGACACCTCTTCCGGGGAGCGGTGCTCCATGGTTTGGATGTACGCCAGAAACTGGTCGGTAATCTGAGCCAACGCGATTTTGGTGATGTCCAATTGCGCCTTTTCGATGAGTTGGAGCAGTACATCCAGCGGCCCCTCAAATTCCGGAAGCCTTACCTCATAATGACGTACCGGGGAAAACACACTCCACCCGGCCACCCTCAGCCCTCCTCGCCGGCCAATTGCTCCCGAACAAAAAAAGCGCCTCCAAACCCCTTTCGGAGTCTGGCGGTCCTCGTAGCAAAAACGCTTCAGAGAAAGGCGCGTATGCGCCTTTTCACGCACCCCGGGCTTTCACAGATAGCGCTCGAACTTTTTGACCAAATGCCCTTTGGGCCGCAACCCCGTGATGCGTTCCTTGGCCTGGCCGTTCACATAGAGCACCAAGGTCGGCACGCCGAAAATGCGGTTTTTGAGCACGAATTTCGGATCCTGGTCCACGTCGTAGGCCACGATTTTGATGCGCCCCAACCATTCCTGGGCCAGTTCCAGCAAAATGGGTTCCAGTTGGCGGCAGGGCGCACACCATTCCGCCGTGAATTCCACCAACACCGGAACCGGCGATTGCAGAACTTCCTGTTCGAAAGTTTCCGTCGTGACATGGGGAAGGGACATACCGTTTCCTCCTCAACAACCCCTTTTCACAAGACTTCCTCATTATACTCCGCCGCCGGGATTTTTCCGCACACAAAATGGAACAATGGAACCCCTCGCGTTTTTCAAAATCCAACAAAAGCGGCAAAAGCCATGGCATTTTCTCACGGAGGCACAGAGAACACAAAGGAAACCTTGGTCTTCTCCAGCGGATACTCCGGGTTCTCCGTGGCTCTGTGCGTCTTTGTTCGAACATGCAAAACGCCTGATGGAACCCGCCCTCCGTTCTTGGAGGGCACCCACAACCCCCCGCACCCAAAGAAGCGAAGGGGCCTTGCGCTCGCCATTTCCTCCCAGGCCGGACCTTTTCCTGTGCTAAAATGAATTTATCCGACCCGTAAAGGTCGCCGGGACATGAGGATGAACCAAGAAGCCCTCCTGCACTGGTTCCGTCAGATTCATCTCTTCTCCTTCCTTTCCGAAGAAGAGGCCCAGGAAGCCCTGGAAGCCTGCGAGTTCTTGGAATTCGAACCGGGTGAATTCATCCTCTCCAAAGGAGACCTGGACGATCACCTGTACCTGGTCTACGAGGGTGAAGTTTCGCTGTTTGTGCGGAAGGGAGAAGAGCGGTTTGGCGTGGGCCGCTGCGGCACCGGCGATTACTTCAACGTGGAAGCCGCGATTTGGGGGCCTCCGGCCGAAATCTATGCCCGCGCGCTGCGCCCCTGCACCGTGTATCGTATGCCACGCTCGGTGCTCACGGCCCTGCAGGTTCGACACCCGGCCATGCGCGCTTTGCTGAACCTGATCGTGCGGGCCCGCCGACGCGGCCGGGTGCTCCGTCCACCCTGGATGAAACCCCACGAATTGCTCACCCTGTACGAACGTCCGCATTTCGCCTGGTTGCTCTTTCGTCTGTGGGGGCCTTTCGCCCTGCTGGCCGGGGCTGCAGGCTTTTTGCTCCTGTGGCTGTTCTTCCCCGAAATGGAAATATTGCTCTGGAGCCTGGCCGGCATATTGGGCCTGTTGGGCATGGGGTGGATGGCCTACCTCATCCTGGAATGGCGAAACGACGCGGCCGTGGTCACCTCGCTACGCGCCATGTTCATCGGTCGGGTGGTTTTGGTGTACGAATCCCGTCAGGAAATCCCCCTGCCCATGATAGTAGCCGTGGAAGTGTACACCAGTTTTCTGGACCGGGTCCTGGGCACGGGCGACGTCATCGTGCGCACGGAGGGACCCAGCCTGCGCATGGAAAAAGTGCCTTCCCCCTACCTGTGGGAGCGGGTACTCAAGGACTATCAGACCCGCCACCAACGCCAGCGCTACCGAGAAGAGGAAGAGCGGGTGCAGCGGGCCTTGCGGGAACGCCTGCAACTCCCCACCCCACCGGAACCGCCCAAAGTGGAAGCGCCAGAACTGGAAGAACAGGTAGCCCAACCTGCCTGGTGGAAGGTGTTGTGGAACGCCTGGTTTGGTTCGCGTGTAGAAGAGGGAAGCATCGTCACTTATCGCAAGCACTGGTACTTTCTTCTCGAAAGCGTCTGGCTCCCCCTGCTGGGCTTCGTGGGCTTGATGGCGGTGTGGGCGGTGCATTTGTTGGGCATTTGGAAAGTCTTTTCCTGGGTCACCCTGACTTACATGACCGTGCTCATCGCGGTTTTCCTCTTTCTGGTGTTCCTCTGGTTTTACATCGAGTGGCACAACGACTACTACCAAATCACCGATTCGCAAGTGGTGGATTACAAGAAAATCGTATTGGGGCCGGAGCAACGGCACACCGCGCCCCTGCTGGAGATTCGCAGCCTGGACTACGAACACCCCGGCCTACTGGCCCGCCTGCTGGACTTCGGCAACGTGTACATCTATACCGGCGGCGACAAACCGCTGGTCTTCCGCCATGTAGCCAACCCGGCTCAAGCCCAGTACGACATCTTCCTCCGCATGGAACAACTGCGCCGACGAAAAGCCATGGAAGCGTGGCAGAAGGAGCGGGAACGCTTCATCGAATGGCTGGCCGCCTACCACACTTTGGCCAAAGAGGCATTCACCCCACCCTCCTTGTCCCCTAAAAAGGAGGACGAAAGCGAGGAACCACATCAAGAAGGGCCCCACTGGTTCACGCCACCCCCGACCTATCCAGAACCACCCCCTTCCTGCTGAGAAAGGGCCCCTGGCCTCTCCCCAGACCGGAAGGATTTTGATGACCCGCGGAAAAGACGTTGTACAATTGCCTGGGTTCAACATGTGGGATTTGCGTTTTGCATCGCTCTCGAGCACCAAGGTTCCCCCACTACCACTTCCTGCGTGGATTTGACCCATGGCAAAGCCTTTTCCACCTCGGCCTTCCGGAGGTCTGCCATGAATGTGCTTCAAATCGTGCGCGTGGTCTCCACGGTCTTGTGGGGCCTGACCCTGTTCCTGTTCTTTCGCTGGGTCGGTTTGGCCGTCAAACAGAAAAGCCGCCCCTCCGGCAAAGCCCTCTGGCCAGCCGGGGTCACCCTCCTGGGTGCCGTTCTCACGACCACCCTGGCCGCGGGCCTGGTCTTCATCCACCCTCAGGAACGAGGCGTGGTGATTTCCGCCCTGACCCCGAAAGGCTACCGGGAACGGCCGCTGGAGCCTGGCCTGCGCTGGGTAGTGCCTTACTTCGAGTACGTGGTGCGCTACCCCATTTCCAAGCAAACCTATACCATGTCGGCCACGACCGAAGAAGGCCAGCGCTTCGGTGACGATTCCATCGAAGCCCGCACGAAGGACGGCCAGCGCATCTTCCTGGACGCTTCGGTCATTTACTCCATTGACCCGGACAAGGTCATCCAGGTGCATCTGGCCTGGCAGGACCGTTACGCGGAAGACCTGGTACGGCCCCTGGTCCGGGGCATCATCCGGGACGTGGTCTCCCAATTCCGGGTGGACGAAGTGGTAAGCACCCACCGCTTCGAGTTGCAACAGCAAGTCTTTGAGCGTTTGCAGCAGAAATTGGCCGAAAACGGGTTGCTGTTGCACGACTTCGTCCTGCGGGACATCAACTTCACCCCCGAATACGCCCAGGCCGTGGAGCAAAAGCAAATTGCCGAACAACAGGCCCAGCAGGCCAAATTCTTGGTGGAAAAGAAACGCCAGGAAGCCGAGCAGTTGCGCCAGATGGCCAAGGGCGAGGCCGACGCCAAAATCATTCGCGCCCAGGGCGAAGCCGAGGCTCGACTCATCCAGGCCAAAGCCGAAGCCGAAGCCCTGCGCCTGCTGGCCCAGGTGCTGCAGGAAAACCCGGAACTCCTCACCTACGAGTACATTCAGAAACTCGCCCCCGGCATTCGGGTCATGCTGGTGCCCACGGACAATCCCTTCCTGTTGCCGCTGCCCGAAATGGAAGAGGAGGTTCCCCTCCCTGCTCCGCGCCCGACACCCACGCCTGCACCGGAAGGAGAAGGGGAGTAAAATCGCTTCGAATCGTGCATCTTCTTGGCTGGCAGGAGGCGTTATGAGCGCGCCCAAGCCCGTGCGTTCCGGTCGGGAAATTCGCCTGACCGCATACGCCAAATGTGCCGGGTGAGCGTCCAAACTAAGCGCGGACGCGCTGGCGCAGGTTCTGCGCCCCCTGAGCGACATCTTCCCCAAAGATGAACTGCCCGAGCCCCTCCTGGCCGGGCTGCACCCGCCTGAAGACGCGGCGGCGTGGTATGTGGCCGCGAATCGGGCTTTGGTGGCCACGGTGGACCTGTTCACGCCCGTGGTAGACGACCCGTATGTGTACGGCGCGGTGGCCGCGGCCAATGCCCTTTCGGACGTGTACGCCATGGGCGGCGAGCCCTTCCTGGCCCTCAACATCCTGGCCGTGCCGCCCCAATGGCCCCCTGAAATCTCCCAGGCCATCGTGCAAGGCGGTGCGGAAAAGGTCAAGGAAGCCGGCGCGGTGCTGGCCGGCGGCCACTCCTTACAAGACGAAGAACCCAAGTACGGCCTCATCGCCCTGGGTTGGGTGCACCCGGAACGCATGTTGCGCAAGGACCGACTGCGCCCCGGTGACCGATTGGTGCTGACCAAACCCCTGGGCATGGGTACCATCACCACCGCGTTGAAGCAAGGCAAAGCCGCGCCCGAGCATGTACGCATGGTCCAGGAATGGATGATGCGCCTGAACCGCACCGCGGCCCACGTGGCACGCGAAGCCCACCTGCGCGCGGCCACCGACGTCACCGGCTTCGGACTGTTGGGCCATGCATGGGAAATGGCCCAGGCCTCCGGGGTGGGCCTGGAAATCCTTTGGGAAAAGGTGCCCATCCTGGAACCTGCACGGGAGTACGCGCGAGCCGGTATTTTCCCCGGCGGCACCTACGCCAACGTCGAAACCTACGGCCCCCACGTTACCTTCGAGGTTCCCTTGGAAGAATTCCAGCGTCTGCTCCTCTTCGACGCCCAGACCAGCGGCGGCCTGCTCTTGAGCGTGCCCGAGTTTCGCTGGGAGCGCTTTCGGCAGACGGCCCTGGAGCACGGCTTGCTGTGCTGGGTCATTGGCCGAGTCATCGAGGCCGAACCCCATATTTGGGTAAAATGAGGCATTGCATTCGTGGCAAGACATGGTACAGGTAGGCAACCTTTACAGGCGCGCCTTTTTGAAACGCATTATCTGACAGTATGTTGCAAGCGGCTTCGCCGTTTGCAACATACTGTCTTTTATTCCTGCGGCCCAGTTGGTAAAAACTCGTTTCGGAAAAGCACCTTTGTGGTAAAATAGCCTCTCGCCCGGCACGGCCGGGAATTTTGTGTGTTATGGAGGAAACGGCTTATGGTGCGTATCCGCTTACGACGTGTCGGCAAACGCAATCAGCCCAGTTACCGCATCGTGGCTGCGGACAGCCGGGTCAAACGCGACGGCAAATACCTGGAAATGCTCGGTTATTACAACCCTCGCACCCATCCTCCCACGGTGGTGGTGGAGGAAGAACGGGTGTACTGGTGGCTGGACCACGGCGCCCAGGTAACCGAATCGGTTCAGCGCATCTTCCGCATGGTGGGCCTGTGGGACCGTTACCAGCGTTACAAGCAGGGCGAAAGCCTGGAAACCCTGTTGCAAGAGGCCGCTGAGGCTCTGGAACCCTTCAAGCCCGGACGCAAGACCAGCGAAGCCGCCCTGTTTGGCCAGACGGACAAGGAAACCAAGACCGAGGAAACCGAAGCCCAGGCCGAACCCGAGGCCGAAGCCACGGCCTGAAAAGGCGGCCCCTTGATGGCTGCACGGCCCGGGCCGTGAAATCGCGTGAACCGCAAGCGAACGATGAGGAGCAACGCCCAACCTTCGGCCAAAGAACTGGTGGCCTACATTGCCAGGCACCTGGTCAACCAGCCCGATCGGGTGTACGTGACCCAGGTTCAGGGCGGAAGCACCAACATTGTGGTCCTGGAGGTCGCGAAGGAGGATTACGGCCGCATGATTGGCCGCGGCGGCCAAGTGGCCGATGCCATTCGAGCCTTGTTGAGGGTCTACACCCTCCAAGAGGGCAAATTTTATGATTTGGACGTAGTGCATGCCGCCGAGGACATGGAGCCGATGGCATAAAACGGGACGGCAAAGGGGCCGTCCCGTTGCTTTTCTCCGTCAAACCGCAGCGGGTCGTACCAGGAGGAGTGGATTCGCATGGGCAGGAGAAAGGGACGCAGGGGAACGCGAGCCATTGGACGTTCGCTGCGGTGGGCGGACCTGGAAGAAGGCGGGCGCATCGCCCACGTGGTCATCGGGCGGCTGCGCAAGCCCCACGGCTTGCGGGGGGAGATGCTGTTGGAAGTGCTCACCGACCACCCGGAAGTCCGCTTCTACCCCGGTGCGGTCATCTACGTGGGGCCGCGGCGCATCGCCCTGACCATTCGGGACGTCAAACCCCACCGGGACGGCCTGCTCCTCGCCTTCGAAGGATACCCCGACCGCACGTCGGTGGAACCCCTGCGCAACCAGTGGATTACCATCGAGACCGACGAAGTCGTCCCACCCCAGGAAAGCGACGAGTACTACGACTTCCAGGTGCTGGGCATGGAAGTGCGCACCGAAGAAGGTCGCACCCTGGGGCAACTGGTGGAAATCATCGAGACCGCGGGCAACGACGTCTTCGTGGTGGAACCGGAAGAAGGGCCGGAAATCCTGCTCCCCGCCACCGGGGAAGTGTTGCGGGAGGTACGCCCCAACGAGGGACTGGTCATCGTGCGGCTCATCCCCGGCCTGGTACCGGAAGACCACCCCATCTGGAAAGCCTCCCCGGAAGACGAGCGCAAAAGCCCCGAGGAAGCGTGACCACCTGAAAACCGGAGCACACCCACCATGACACCACCCTCCCGTCCTCGAGTGGTCTTCATGGGGTCTCCCCAGTTCGCGGTGCCCACGCTGGAAGCCCTGGCCCGGCATTTCAACGTGGTGGGTGTGGTCACCCAGCCGGACAAGCCCGCCGGGCGGGGCAACGTGCTCACCCCGCCCCCCGTCAAGCGCAAGGCCCAGGAACTGGGCCTGCCCGTGTTTCAACCCGCGCGCCTCTCCCGGCCCGAAGCCATCGAGCAACTGCGGGCCTGGCAGCCGGACCTCATCGTGGTGGCCGCGTACGGCCAGATTTTGAAACCTCAGGTGCTCCAACTTCCCCCCTATGGTTGCCTCAACGTGCATGCCTCCCTCCTCCCCCGCTGGCGTGGGGCCGCGCCGGTGGCCTATGCCATCTGGCACGGCGATAAGGAAACCGGCGTGACCATCATGCTCATGGACGAGGGCCTGGACACCGGCCCCATCCTGAGTCAACGCAAGGAACCCATCCACCCCGACGACACCGCGGCCACCCTGGGGGAACGGCTGGCCCATCTGGGCGCCACGTTGCTGGTGGAAACCATCCCCCTATACCTGGCCGGGGAAATTCGACCCCAACCCCAAGACGAGAGCAAAGCCACCTACGCACCTCGGTTGAAACGGGAAGACGGCCTGCTGGATTTCACCCGCCCCGCGGAGGAACTGGCCCGCCAGGTGCGGGCCTTCGACCCCTGGCCCGGCACCTTTACCTGGTGGAAGGGGAAACGCCTGAAAGTGCTCAAAGCCCGAGCCGTAGACCTGGATTCGCCCGGCCCCGGCGTTCCCCTGGTGGTGGAAGGCCATCCCGCGGTGGGCACGGGCCGGGGCGTGTTGTTGCTGGAGTGGGTACGACCCGAAGGACGCAAGGCCATGGAGGGCCCCGCCTTCCTGCGGGGAGCCGGCCGCGACTGGACCGCCACCGGACCCCTGCCCGAGAAAGCCCCATGACCCCGCTGCTTCAAGCGCCAAACCATCGAACCGGATGCCCCCGCGGTTTCTGGCCGGGCGCCCTGGCCTGGGCCTGGCTGGTACTGGCCCTGGTTGCCGGATGCGGGCCGGGTGCCACGC
>JALWJZ010000083.1 GCA_026996855.1 Anaerolineales bacterium | reverse complement strand
GGGGGGGGGGAGGGGGGCGTGAGGGTGGCGGTGGGTATCCAGGCGGGGTAGGTAGGCAGGGGCGTCAGCCATTCAGGGGGCGGGACGAAGTCCTCCGCGGTGGCTCGCCGACCGAACCACCAGTACGCGCCGGCCGCGAGCAGCGCGAACACCACGACCACCGTCCCCCATTTGCGCACCGTTCGAGAAAACGAAGGCATGGGGTCTTCCTCCCCTGGGGCAAAGATGGTCCCAAATCGGCGGAGGGTACGGAAAAGAGGGGCAGCAGGGTGGTAAAGGGCCTGGACCTTTCCCTCAGGATTCCTCCGACTCCTGTGGCAAATCCAGCAGTCGCAAGAGACGATGGGCCAGTTTCATCCACATCTTGGGTAGGTCCACCTCCTCGGGCATCACCACATGCATCAACCAAAGACCTTCGAACTGGGCAAGCCAAGTAGTGGCCAGTTCTCGGGGATTGTCCACCCGCCATTCCCCCCGTTCCACACCCTGGGCGATGAGCGTGGCCAGCAAATCGCGGTAACGACGGTAATACCGCTGCAACGCCTCACGCACCGGTCCCGGTCGCGAAGCCAGGGCGTAGTATTCGTAAGCCACCTTCCGGGCCATTTCAATCTCGGGAAAACTGCCCAGAGCCTGTTGCGCCAGGTTCAGCAAACGTTCACGGGCTGAACGCTCCTTTTGAGCCACCAAGTGCTCCAACGCTTCCAAATCCGGCTCGAAAAGCCGTTCCAGCAACGCCAGAAGGATGGCATCCTTGCTCTCGAAGTACCAGTAAAGCAAGCCTTTGCTGACACCCGCCTCCCGGGCAATGTCGTCGGTGCGCGCACCGAAAAAGCCTTTTTCGGCGAAAACCCGGAGCGCGGCTTCCAGAATCTGGGTTCTGCGCTGCTGGTTCGCTTTGTTGCGAGGGTTCATTGGGTAACCCTCCCAAAAGGGTATCCCCTTCTATCCCCGTAAGCCATGGTCGAGGGCCAACCGAGGGTAGAATTCGAAAAACGGCACCATGAACCTTGAACCATGAAGGCCCACCCCGAGCAATACTGACTGACCAGTCGGTCTACATCAGTATAGCATCCGGTAAGGGAGAAATCAAGAACCGTCAGGAGCGACCACCACTTCCCCGCTGCCCGAAAACGGTTGTTTTTGTCTTGCTTCCCAAAGCCCGAGGGGTTTTTGATAAAATTCTGCAAACAGATGCGCCGGAACATCCCGGCACAACGTGCACTCCCATAGCCTTCGCAATTCGGATTCTCTCCATGAGTCAAGTCGTCGAATCCGGTCCTTCGCAAGCAACGCCCCGGCTTCTTTCCCAGCGCTGGCTGGGCCATTTCCTCTTTGGTGTGGTTCTGGCCGCGGTTTTGCTGGTGGCCTGGGGGTATCGCAGCATCGGCCGCAACTGGGACAACACCTACGGTCTCCACCCCGACGAGCGATTCCTGGCCATGGTGTTGAGTGCCATTCAGCCAGTGGAATCGCTGGCGCAATATTTCGACACCGAGCATTCTCCCCTGAATCCGGCCAACCAAGGGCAGGCTTTCTTCGTTTACGGAACCCTGCCCCTGTTCCTCATCCGTTACGCGGGTGAGGCCTTGGGCCGGACCGGATACGGCGAATTCATGCTGCTCTCCCGGGCCTTTTCCGCCCTGGCCGACCTGCTCACGGTGCTGGTGGTGGCTTGGCTGGGCCGCCGTCTCTACGGAAGCCGCGCCGGACTGCTCGCGGCCGCGTTGTACGCCTTTTCGGTGATGCCCATTCAACAAAGCCACTTCGGGACGGTGGACAACTTTCTCACACTGTTCATCACTCTGAGCCTGGCTCTGGCCGCAGGGCTGCTCACCCGCCGAAGGGAACTGGATGTGCGGGCCTGGCCCTGGTTCGTGGGGTTTGGTCTGGCCTTTGGCGCGGCCATGGCCACCAAAGTCAGCGCGCTGCCTGCGGCCCTTTTGCTTCCCCTGGCCCTTTTGTTGCGGTGGTTGCAACATCCTCGACGGGTACAGGCGGAATTTTTCCTGGCCCTGAGTTTCAGCCTGCTGGCCGCGGGGGTGAGTCTGTTTACCTTTCGAGTGGCTCAGCCCTACGCCTTCCAAGGACCACACCTCTGGAACCTGGCCCTGAACCCCCAATGGTTAGAGAGTTTGCAAAACCTCAAAGCCCAGGCCAGCGGGCACGCGGACTTTCCCCCGGCCATACAATGGGCGCGGCGGCCTTTCACCTACGGCTTGGAAAACTACGTGCGCTGGGGGGTGGGCCCTGCCCTGGGGCTGTGGGTGCTGGTAGCCGCCGGCTGGATGGCCCAGGCCGTGGCCCGAGGTGCATGGGTGCACGGCCTGGTGTGGATTTGGGGCGTAGGGTATTTCCTGTGGCAATCCAGCCTGTGGAACCCCACCATGCGCTACTTCCTCCCCGCGTATCCCGCGCTGAGCGTGGTGGCCGCGTGGGGGCTGGAACGATGGCTCCGCACGCCTCGCCCCCGTTGGCGATGGCTCGGCCGGGTCGTGGCCGTGGGGGTGCTGGCCGCGACTGCGTCCTGGGCCCTGGCCTTCGTGCACATCTACACCCGACCCCATACCCGCATCCAGGCGTCGCGCTGGCTCGTCCGCCATCTGCCCGGCCCGGTAAACCTGCACCTCCAGACCCAGAGCGGCCTGTACCAACAGCCCCTTCCCGTGCTGTACGACGACCTGCTCACACCCGAGCAGCCCCTGGCGCTGCCTTTTTCTCCTAAGGCCGACGGCACTCTGGAAGCCGTGGTGTTCTACCGGGTGGAACACGCTTCGTCCCAACCGGGTCCCGTGCCCGTAGTGGTGGAAGTGCGCGACCTGGCCCAGGGGGATACAGGCGTGCCTATGGCGCACGGGGAAGGGGTGCTTCCCCCGCCTCAGGACCCCCGTTACCCACC
>JALWJZ010000082.1 GCA_026996855.1 Anaerolineales bacterium | reverse complement strand
GGCCCCAAAGGGCATCGCCGCGGGCAACGGCCAATGCGCAAAAGTTCACAAAGTGCCCTTACTGCTGGGCACGGTGTTGAGGCGTCGGGGGTCCAGGCGGGTGGCCTGGTGCAAGGCCCGGGCCAGCGCCTTGAACAGGGCCTCGGCCTGGTGGTGGTCGTCCCGGCCGTAGAGCACCGCGGCGTGCAGATTCATGCGCGCGGTGGTGGCCAGGGAGCGGAAAAAGTGCTCCACCAGGGAGGTGGGCAGGCCGCCCACGTAGGGCGTGTGCCACCGCGCCCAAAACACCGCGTAGGGCCGGCCCGACAAATCCACCACCACCCGGGCCAGGGCTTCGTCCATGGGCACGTAGGCGTGGCCCATGCGCACCAGCCCCTTGCGGTCCCCCAGGGCCTGGTCCAGCGCGCGGCCCAGGGTCAGGGCCACGTCTTCCACCGTGTGGTGCGGGTCCACGTGCAGGTCGCCCTGGGCCTCCAGGTCCAGGTCGAAGAGGCCGTGCACCGCGAGTTGCACCAGCATATGGTCCAGGAAGCCCAAACCCGTGCGGATGGCATGGCGGCCCGTGCCGTCCAGGTTCAACGTCACGGAAACCCGGGTCTCCTTCGTGGTTCGTTCCAGTTGCGCCTGGCGTTTCATGCCGGTTGCCATTGGTGCAATGCCTCCAACAGGCGGTCCGTATCCTCGGGCCGGCCCGCGCTGATGCGCAGGTGCTGGCGCAAACCGGGCTGCTTGAAATACCGCACCAGGATGCCGTGCTCCCGGGCCAGGTAATCCCGCAGGGCCTCCGCGGAACCCTGGGTCACCCGGGCCAGCACGAAGTTGGCCTGGGAAGGATACACCTCCAGGTAAGGCAGCCGGGGTAGTTCCAGAAGCAGGCGCTGGCGCTCGGCCCGCAGGCGTTCCACCACGGGGATGAGGTCCTGGCGGTGTTGCAGGGTGACCCGGGCGGCCACCTGCGCGGCCACGGAAACGTTGTACGGCTGCTTCACCTTCCACATGGCCTCGGCCAGCCACAAAGGAAAGGCGCCGTACCCCACCCGCAGCCCGGCCAGGCCCGCGGCCTTGCTGAAGGTGCGCAGCACCACCAGGTTTTCCCGGTGGGGCACCCGGGTCAACAGGCTGTTCCCCTCGCCCAGGGGTCCACCATCGTCGGTGAATTCGATGTAGGCCTCGTCCACCACCACGACCAGCGGCTCCTCCAGCAGGGCCTCCACCACCTCCCGGGCCACGGGCCAGCCGTTGGGGTTGTTGGGGGAAGCCAGGAAAATCACCTTGGGCCGGTAGGTGCGCACCGCGTCCAGCAGGGCTTCCAGACGGATGGAAAAATCGGGGTTGCGGGGCACCTCCACCACCCGGGCCGCGTACACCCGGGCCAGGAAGGCGTACATACCGAAAGTGGGGGGGACATCCACCAGCACATCCCCCGGCTCCAACAGCACCCGCACGATGAGTTCCAGCAACTCGTCCGCTCCCGCGCCCACGAAGAAATGCTCCAGGGGCAGCCCGTAGGTTTCGGCCAGGGCTTCCCGCAGCGTGCGGCTGGCCGGGTCCGGGTAAATGTGGGGATAGTCCAGCCGGGCCAGGGCTTCTCGCACCTGGGGAAGGGGGCCGTAGGGGTTCTCGTTGGCGTCCAGTTTCACCAGATCTTCGGGCCTGCGCCCCAGGCGGCGGGCCAGCACTTCGTAAGGCTCCACCGGCTTGTAGGGGGGCAGTTGGGCCAGATGGGCACGCAGCAGGTTCATGGCGCATCGTCCTCCTGCAGGGCTTGCAACAGGGCTTTGCAGCGGGGCGGTTCTTCCTCGAAAATGTAGCGCACCGGCGTGACAATGACCCCGCTACCGCCGATGGTTCGCAATTCCCGGATGGCCTCGTGCAGGTCGCCCTTGCGCACCACGATGGAGATGGAGTACCAGGAGGGCGCATCGGAGCCTCGGGCGTCGTACACCGGTGCGATGGTGGGCCCTTGCAGGCCCCGGATGTGGGGATGCTCCCGCACCCGTTGGGCCACGGCCTCGGCCGATTCCCCCCGCACGTTGGCAATGACCAGGTAGTTCTCCTCGGCCCGCAAGCGGGCTTCGATGTACTCCAGCAAGCGCAGGGCCATCTGGAGCACCGGCGCGCGGCGTTTCAGGTTCTCCCGGTTGCCGATGAGCACCGCCTGGGAGGTCAAAATCACGCCGTCCCGGAGGGGCCGCAGCCGGTTGTCCCGCAAAGTCTGGCCCGTGGTTACCAGGTCGGCGATGGCGTCCGCGTAGCCGATGATGGGCGCGTTTTCCAGCGCGCCCTCCACCACCACCAGATGATGGGGAATGCGGTGCCGGGCGAGGAACTGGGAGGTGAGCCGGGGGAATTTGGTGGCTACACGCAGTGCACGGCCCAAAACCTCCCGGGTGTACTGGGCCAGGTCCGCCAGGGTTTCCACCCCCTCCCACGCCTCCGGCACCGCCACGGTGAGCGCGCAGTGCCCAAAACCCAGCGCGTCGTGCAGAATCAGCACCCGGTCCTCTTCCCCTTTGCGCTCCTCCACCATGTCCCGCCCGGTGATGCCCAAATCCACGCTGCCCTCCCGCACGCTGACCACGATATCCCCCGCCCGCTGGAAGAGCACCACCAGGCCGGGCAGCGCCGGGATGTGGGCCTGGTACTGCCGCGGATTGGGCTGGTCGATTTCCAGACCGCACCGGGCCAGGAAATCCCGCGCCGCCTGGGCCAGCCGGCCCTTGGAGGGAAGGGACAGCCGCACCTCGCCTGCGTTGCGTTGCATCCAGGGAAAGGTCATCCGTGCCGCACCTCGTGAAAGGGGATGAACGGCCTCCGCCGAGCAACCCAAGTATACCCAAACCCCCGCCTCCCCGCCCCACCGCTTTCCCGCTTCATCGCTTTCCCGCCTTATCGCTTTACCG
>JALWJZ010000081.1 GCA_026996855.1 Anaerolineales bacterium | reverse complement strand
CTGCGCATCGTGGGCCTGTACCGGGATTCGGACAACCTGGGCCGGATGATGTTGCTGCCCGGCGGGCTTTTGGGCGTGGATTTCGGCTTCACCTACTGGGTGCAACTGCAACCCGGCGCGGACCCCAGGGCCTTCATAGCGGGGTTGCAGCAACGCCTGGGCAAGACGCTGCGGGGACAGGTGGTGAAGGAGACTTTCCGCACCTCCGAAGGCCCCGATGTGGGCGCGATGCTGAACGCCACGGTGACCGCGCTCTCGGCCCTGCTGGCCGGGATGGCCGGGCTGGGGCTGTTCGCGGGGCTGAGCCTGAATGTGTACGAAGAGCGGCGCACCTTCGCCATCCTCAAAGCCCTGGGCATGACCCCGGGGCAGGTACGGCTGGCTTTGGTGAGCGGGGCTGTGGCCCTCGCGATAGCGGCCTACCTGCCGGGCGTGCCTTTGGGCGTGTGGGCGACCCGCCGCCTGTTCGCCTTCCTGGGTATGTGGGTGGGCCTGGGGCCGATCTGGGTGCCCATCCCCCCGCTGCGGCTGGTGGCCCCCGCGGGCGCGCTGGTGGCGGTGGCGGTGCTGGCCGCGTTGCTCCCGGCCCGCCGCGCGGCCCGGCTGCCCGTGGTGGAGGTGCTGCGGGAGGAGTGAGGGGGCACGGGCCGGAGCCGCCCTGAGCCGTCCCGTTCCCAGAAAGTTCAATGCTTTTTGGTCGGTTTGATTTTTCCATTGGATGGCAATACAAACCACTGAAAATTGAGTCCGAGTTTTTCAAAATCCAACAAAAGTGACAAAAACCGCCGTATTTTCTCACGGAGACACAGAGAACACAGAGAAAGGGGCGGCCTTCTCCAGCGGATACTCCGTGTTCTCCGTGACTCTGTGGGGGCATTTGTTCGAACATGCAAAATGCCTGGAAAATTGAGGTTGAAATACTTGACGGATTGAGAAAAGGGTTTATACTTTCAGACGAACGATAAAAAAATCCCATATCCCGCAAGGGCCCCAGGAGAGTGCCTCGTGCACTCTTTTTTCATTGGGAGATTTTCTCCCACCCCCTCCCCATATTCCCCCGTTCGATTGGCCAATTCCATATCCTAAAGCCAAGGAGGTGCCGCCATGTCCGCGTTTGCCGGTCGCTACCCGACTCGCTACCAGGCCATCACCATCCACAACATCCGTAAGCAGCCCGAATGGCAACGGCTGGACCCCGAACTCCGAGAAGCCGTTGAAGTGGTCTCCCGCGTGTTGCCGTTCCGCACCAACGTGTACGTGGTTCGCGAACTCATCGACTGGGACAACGTGCCCGACGACCCCATGTTCCAGTTGACCTTCCCCCAACCTGGTATGCTGGCACCGGAGGACTTCCGGGCCATGCGGGACCTCATCCGCAACGGAGCCTCTCGAGAGCAAATCATCACCAAGGCCAACGAAATCCGCTTCAAGTTAAACCCGCACCCCGCGGGGCAGATGACCCACAACGTACCTTTCATGGATGGGCGCCGGCTCTGGGGCCTGCAACACAAGTATCGGGAAACCGTACTCTTCTTCCCTGCCCAGGGCCAGACCTGCCATGCGTACTGCACCTACTGCTTCCGCTGGGCTCAGTTTGTGGGCATTGACGAACTCAAGTTCGAATCCAAGGAGGTGGAGACGCTGGTGGAATACCTGAAGCGTCATCCCTTCGTGACCGATATTTTGTTCACGGGTGGCGACCCCATGATTATGCGGGCGCGCGCGTTGCGCAAGTACATCGAGCCGCTCCTGGACCCCGCATTGAGCCACGTGCAGACCATCCGCATCGGGACCAAGGCCCTCTCCTACTGGCCGCAACGCTTCGTGACGGACGACGACGCGGACGAGGTCATTCGCCTGTTCGAAGATGTGGTGAAGGCAGGGCGGCACCTGGCCATCATGGCCCATTTCAGTCATCCGCGCGAACTCTCCACCGACATCGTGCGGGAGGCCATCCGCCGGGTCCGCGATACGGGCGCGCAAATCCGCATGCAGGCTCCCCTGGTGCGCCACGTCAACGACCGCCCCGAGGTATGGGCGGCCATGTGGCGCGAGGGCGTGCGCCTGGGCCTTATCCCCTACTACATGTTCGTGGAACGAGACACCGGCCCCAAGGATTACTTCGAAGTGCCCCTGGCCGAGGCCGTAGACATCTTCCACAAGGCCTTCATGCAGGTGTCGGGGGTGGCCCGCACCGTGCGGGGGCCGTCCATGTCCGCGTGGCCGGGCAAAGTGCGCATCCTGGACGTTACCGAGGTCAACGGCAAAAAGGTCTTCGTGCTGGACTTCCTGCAAGGCCGCAACCCCGAATGGAACGGCCGGGTGTTCTTCGCCCAGTACGACCCCGAGGCCACCTGGCTGACGGATTTGAAGCCGGCCTTCGGTCAGGAGAAGTTCTTCTTCGAGGAAGAACCCTACTACGAATGGTGGGACTACGAAGGCCGGGACCCGCTGGCCGAGCGCATCCCCGTGGCGCAGGCCATGCACCTGGAACCGGCTTACGCGTAACGGCCTTCACGCGCCCGCGCCCTGTGGACGTGTTGTCCTGACGGAGAAAAAGGCGGCCCTTCGTACCCGGGCCGCCTTTTTCATTGGAGGATGAGGGGGATTTCCCTCCGGGTTGCCTCAGGGGGTGGCGTTCAAATGGGTCAGGGCCTGCCGCGCGGGCTGGTAAAGGGGGTTGAGTTCCAGGGCCTTTTGCAGGTCGGCCCGGGCGGCCTCGGTTTCACCCAGGGCCGCGCGGGCCATACCGCGCCAGTAGTAGGCCTCTTCCAGCACGGGCTCGCTCATAGCCCCCAGGGTGAAATCGGCCAGGGCGATGACGTCTCGATAACGGCCCACACCGTAGTAGGCCAGGTAGGGGGCGTCTCGGTACCAGAGCAGGCGCCAGGGCCGTTCCTCTTCGGGCAGGGTGGCGTAGAAGTCGAAGGCCCGGTCGAAGGCGGCCGCGGCTTCGGCGTAACGGCCCAGGTGGGTCAGGGCCTCGCCCTGGTTGAAAAGAGCGAAGAAGCGGTCCGCACCCTGGCGGATGAGTGCATCGTGGCGGGCCTGGGTCAGAGCCTGCTCCCAGGCCCAGGCGGCGTTGTTCCAGGGACCTAACAAATCTCGCACCGAAGTTTCGTGGTACGGGGGGTAAACCACCAGGAAAATGCGGTTGAAATCGGCCCAGCGGGCTTCGATTTCGTCGTAGGGGATGGATTGGTTGGGTCCCAGGTAGGAATCGTGAGCCAGGAAGACGCGTTCTTCGTCGTCGTAACCAAAGAAGAGACGGTAATGCCCCATCCAACCTTCCACGTCGGGTGCGTAGAAGCCCTGCTCGATGAGCACGGGGTAGCGGGCCGCGAGGAAGGCTTTGAGCAGATCCAGGCGGCCGCCGGCTCGCCACGCCAGGCCATAGTGCAGGCGATGTTCCACGAAGCGTTCCATGTCCGCGGGGGTGACGTTTTTGTCCCGGGGGTTGGGTTTGGTGCCCTGGGCCACCACCTTCTGGCCGCCCTCCCAGCCCCAATAGGCCAGGGCCATACTCAGGGTAGCCGGGCCGCAATTGTTCCAGAGTTGATATTCGTGGTGTTGCAGGGCCAGGTTGACGCGCGAGGGCAGAGAGGGCGGCGTCCAGACAGGGGTTGGGGTGGTGGTGGGTCGCGCCGCGGTGGGCGCAGGCACCGACGTCGCCCCGGCTGATCCAGAGGGAGTGGGGGACCGCGGCGCAACGCGGGTGTAGCCTGCGGACGTGGGCGGGACCGTGGCGGTGTAGGCCTTTTCCCCAGGACGAAAAACCTGAGCCTGAGGCGGACGGAGGGCGTAATAGACCCGCGCCCAGATGAGGGTACGGTAATAGGCCGCGGTGGGGTGGAACCAGGCAAGCCCGAGGCCCAGCCCCAGCAGGAAGAGCACCGCCAAGAGGAGGGTGCGTTTGCGCAACATGGGTTCAGGCTCCCGGGGGTTTGATGCGGGGCCAGGCATGCCAGGCGAAGACCGCCGCGGCCAGGGCCACGAGGACCAAACCGGGGAAACGCAAGGAAAGGCTACGCACCGCGGTGCCCACGAGGCTCAGGAGCAGGCCCAGGTTGAGCAAGCCCCAAACCCAGGGAAGCAAGTATACGCTGCCCCGGGAAGTACGGAAACGAGGAAAAGCCCAAAAACCGATGCCCCAAATGAACTGGGTGAGCCAGCCCATGAGCATGGCGTGCACGTGCCAGGCCCGGAGGGACCAGGGAAGCCCGGCCATGTGGGTGGTGCCTTTGGTGGCCAAAAGCCACGCGCCCCAGGCGCTCCCCAGCACCAGGTAGACGAAGGAGGTGGCGATGAAAATCGCACTCCAACGGGGCATGGTCACCTCACTTTGATGCGTAAGGCCAGGTTGAAGACCGCGGCCAGCAGGCCCGCCCATTGAGCCAGCCCGGAGAAAAGGAGCAGCCCACGAGACCAGGATTGCAGCCACAGGCCGGGGAAGGGTTCCACCACGAGGCGGGCCACCAGCCCCAGGTTGAGGGCGACGTAGGCGAAGTACATGAGGCCCTCGTACCCGCGAGGGCGTTCCCGGCTGTACTTGGGAAACATCCAGTGGCCGATGCCGAAGATGAGTTGCAGCACCCAACCCACCAGGAAGAGATGCAGCGCGGTTTGGTAAGGGGAGAAACCCCGCCAGTGAAAGAAGGACGCGGCATCGGCCAGGGCGAAGAAGACCGCGGCCAGGACCGCGTAGACCAGGGAGGTTTTGACGAAAAGCCGGGTGCTGAAAGGCATGGGTGGCGCCTCCTCCGGGAAAAGGTTCTTCGTTATTGTACCCCACGGATTGCAGTACAATTGGGGCGTATTCTTGCCAGGGAGAGGAAGTATGGCCCAGGTGGTGCTGGTGGATGCCGGAGTGGGAAACCTGTATTCGGTGCACAAGGCCCTGGAGCACGTGGGCGCGCGAGTAATACGCACCCAGGACCCTGACGTGGTCCGCCGGGGGTCGAAACTGGTGCTGCCGGGTGTGGGCGCGTTCGGCGACTTCATGCAGGGCCTGCGGGAACACGGCCTGGAGGAAGCGGTGCTGGAAACGGTACAAAGGGGCGTGCCCCTGCTGGGCATTTGCGTGGGCATGCAGGCCCTGTTCCAGGTAGGTTATGAAATGGGCACCCATCCAGGCCTGAACCTGTTGCCGGGCAAGGTGGTACGCTTCCCCGAGATGCCGGGGGTGAAAATTCCACACACGGGCTGGAACCAAATCTGGCCGTTGCGCCCCTCGCCTTTGCTGAAGGGCGTACCTGCAGGAGCCTACGTGTACTTCAACCACAGTTACTACTGCGAGCCGGCGGCTCGGGAGGACGTGGTCGCGGAGACCGACTACGGCATCCAGTACGCCAGCGTGGTCCAGCGGGGAAACGTCTTCGGCGTGCAGTTCCACCCAGAAAAGAGCCAGAAGGTGGGGCTGACCATTTTGCGCAATTTCGTGGAAGGGATTTAGGGGGAACCCATTGCAGGTCTTTTAACCAGGGCATGGGACCGGTTGGGGGTCAGTCCTCGTCGGATTCGCCCACCCGCAACACGGCCCAGAAGGCTTCCTGGGGGATTTCCACCTTACCCACCATTTTGAGGCGCTTCTTGCCCCGCTTCTGCCGCTCCAGCAATTTCTTCTTACGGGTGACGTCGCCGCCGTAGCACTTGGCCAGCACGTCTTTGCGCAGGGCCTTGACGTTGGCCCGGGCGATGATTTTGCCGTCGGCCGCGGCCTGGATGGGCACGGTGAAGAGTTGCCGGGGGATGAGGTCTTTGAGTTTGGAGACCAGTTTCTGGCCCACCCGGTAGGCGTTCTCCCGGGCCACAATCATGGCCAGCGCGTCCACGGGCTCCTTGTTCACCAGTACGTCCAGTTTCACCAGGTCGCCCGGGCGATAACCAATGGGCTGATAATCCAGCGAGGCATACCCCCGGGTACGGGACTTGAGTTGGTCGAAGAAATCCACAATGAGTTCGGCCAGGGGCATCTCGAAGTGGAGCACCACCCGATCGGGCGCGGGGTGTTCCTGGTCCTTAAGCACACCCCGGCGCTTGGTGACCAGGTCCATGACCGCGCCGTAGTATTCCAGGGGCGTGTAAATCTGCACCGCGACCCACGGCTCCCGGATTTCCGCAATGCGGTCCCGGGGCGGCAGTTCCGCAGGGGTGCGCACCCGCTTCACCGTGCCGTCCTTGAGCACCACCTGGTATTCCACCGAGGGCGCGGTGACCAGGATGTCCAGGTCGTACTCCCGTTCCAGGCGTTCCTGCACGATTTCCATGTGGAACATCCCCAAAAAACCGCAGCGGAAGCCTGCTCCCAGAGCCTGGGAATGCTCCGGCTCGAAGGTCAGGGCCGCGTCGTTGAGTTGCAACTTACCCAACGCGTCCCGCAGGTCTTCGTAGTCTTCGGGGTCCACGGGATAAATGCTGGCAAAGACCATGGGCTTGGGGTGGCGGTAGCCGGGCAGGGGTTCGGATGCAGGCTGGTGCTTATGGGTAAGGGTATCGCCCACCCGGCACTGGTGCACGCTTTTCAGGCCGGTGGCCACGTACCCCACCTCGCCGGTGCGCAATTCCTGGGCAGGTTTCATGCCGGGGGTGAACACCCCCAGTTCCACCACGTCGAATTCCGCGCCGCCGGCCATGAGTTTGAGGGTATCCCGATGACGGATGCTTCCGTCCACCACCCGCACATAGGCGATGACGCCCTTGTAAGGGTCGTAGTGGGAATCGAAGATGAGGGCGCGCAGGGGCGCGTCCGGGTCGCCGGAAGGCGGCGGCACCCGCTCCACAATGGCCTCCAGCACCTGCTCCACGTTGATGCCCTCTTTGGCCGAGATGCGCAGCACCTCGTCGGGATCCACGCCCAGAAGGTCGGCCACTTCCTGGGCCACCTCTTCGGTACGGGCCGAAGGCAGGTCGATTTTGTTCACCACGGGGATGATTTCCAGGTCCGCTTCCAACGCGGCGTACAGGTGGGCAATGGTCTGGGCCTCGATACCCTGGGAGGCGTCCACCACCAACAGCGCACCCTCGCACGCGGCCAGGGCGCGGCTGACCTCGTAGCCGAAGTCCACATGGCCGGGCGTGTCAATCAGGTTCAAGATGTAAGTTTGCCCGTCCTTCGCGGTGTACTCCATGCGCACCGCGGAGGCCTTGATGGTCACACCCCGCTCCCGCTCCAGATCCATGTCGTCCAGCACCTGCTCCACCGAGGCATCCGGGGGAATGGTGCCGGTCAGCTGGAGCAGACGGTCGGCCAGGGTGGACTTCCCGTGGTCAATATGCGCGATGATGCAAAAGTTGCGGATGTGGTCCTGCATAGCAATAGGGAGTATACCCAAAAGTGACGGAATGGAAGGCCGAGGCCGGGCCTTTTGGGATGATTTTTGGGAGTTTCATCCCCCAATCTGGCTCATGGTGCGGTTGAGGGGGATTTCCCCCTGGTACAGCCCGTGGCCCCAGGGTTTGTTCCACACCGCATCCAGGATGAGCCGACGCAGGTCTTCTTCCGTCGCGCCCTGGCGCAACGGTTCCAGCAGGTTGACTTCGTACTCCCGCAAAAGGCACATGCGCAGGAATCCATCCGCGGTGAGCCGCGCCCGGGTACAACTGGCACAGAAGGGCTGGCTCAGGGTGGCGATGAACCCCACCATACCCCTGGCCCCGGGGAGGCGATACACCCGGGCCTCGCCGTCCAGACGCCCACCGTTCACCGGCTCCAGCGGTCCCAGGGCCTGCTGGATGCGCTGCATCATCTCGGGCACCCGCACGGCCAGGCGCAGTTGCACTTCGGTAACCCCGGCAAAGGGCATCATCTCGATGAATCGGACCTGCCAGGGATGGTCCAGGGTCAGGCGGGCCAGGTCCACCACGTCTTCTTCGTTGTAACCCCGCACAATCACCGCGTTGATTTTGATGGGCGTCAGGCCGGCCTCCTCGGCCGCGTGGATGCCTTCCAGCACGTCTTCCACGTCCCCCCAACGGGTCAGGCGGCGAAACTTGGTGGGGTTGAGGGTGTCCAGGCTGATGTTCACCCGCTTCAGGCCGGCCCGGGCCAGGTCCTGGGCCAGCCGGGGGAGCAGGATGCCGTTGGTGGTCATGGTGACTTCCCGAATGCCGGGGGTGGAGGCAATCGCCCGCACGATGTTCACCACATTGGCCCGCACCGTAGGTTCCCCACCGGTGAGGCGAATCTTCTCGAAGCCCAAGGAAGCGAACACCCGCACCAAGGTGAAAATCTCCTCGTCCTGCATGAGTTCTTCCCGAGGGCGAAAGGTCATGTCCTCGGGCATGCAATACACACAGCGCAGGTTGCACCTGTCCGTCAGGCTGATGCGTAAGTACTTGATGGTGCGCCCGAAGCGGTCCAGCGCCATGGTCGCCTCCTGGAGGAATGTCGTGTCCCAATCCGGTTCCAAACAGCCCCACGTCTTGAAATCCGGGGCTGCAAGGTGCCTACTATTTTAGCAAAAAATGCTTTTCCAAATCGCAGCGTTGCCTGCCCGGGAAAACGGCCTTCCACGCTTCGACCTTCTTCGTATACTAAGGAAGACCAAGGAGGCATCCGAACATGCGGAACTGGTTGCATGGGTTGATTTTGGCCTTGGGTTTGAGTTGGCTGTTCCTGGCCGTGATGTTGCTTTCCTCTTTGCAATTCGAGCGCCAGGTTCAGGGGGCGGTCAGGGAGCAAGGGGCCGAGGCCATGGAGAGAGCCGTCCATGCGGCGACGGGTTCCCTTGCGCCCCTGTTTACCCCGGAAGTGCGTTACTGGGAGAAAGCCATCTTGCGCTGGGCTGCCGAGCACGAACTGGACCCCAATCTGGTGGCCACGGTGATGCAAATCGAGTCGTGCGGGCATCCCACGGTGGCTTCCCGCGCGGGGGCCGTGGGCTTGTTTCAGGTCATGCCTTACCACTTCCAACCGGGGGAAGATCCCCGAGACCCGGAAACCAACGCCCGCCGCGGGCTGGCCTACTTGCGCCGGGCCTGGGAAAAGACAGGGGGCGACGTGCGCCTCACCCTGGCCGCCTACAACGGCGGTTTCAAGCGTTTGCAGGAGCCGGAAACCTCCTGGCCTGCGGAGACGCAACGCTACGTGGCCTGGGGCACGGCCATTTACCAGGACGCGATGCAGGGGAGGTCCCACAGCCCCACTTTGGAAGCCTGGTTGAGCCGCGGGGGATGGAGCCTGTGCTTGCGGGCGCGCATGGCCCTGGCCTTGAGCGAGTGAAAGGGCGCGCGACGACGTGGTCGGCCTTTGCCGGAACCTGCTGCACCCCTGGGAGACGCTTGGACACACCCTGCGAGGCAGCATGAGGACGATGGGCTTCTGGCTTGGCTTGTTCCTGGTGGTGCTCCTGGCGGCCACGCCCACGCCCCCGGTTCAGCCGGTGGCCATCACCTGGCCCGTGGCCGAGGCCGCGATTCAGGGGCAAGTCACCATCCGGGGGCGCACCGCGGTGCCCCGGTTTCAGTCCGCCCGCCTGGATTTCCAACCCCTTCCGGTGGAAAGCCCCCAGGCCACGCCGCTTCCCCATGCCTGGCTCCCCATCACGGCGATGGATCGACCTGTGGTACAGGGTGTGCTGGGCACGTGGGACACCTCGAGCCTGGCCCCGGGGCCGTATTTGTTACGCCTGCAGGTTCGGTTGAACACCGGGCAAATGCTGGAGCATCGCGTCCGGGTTTGGGTGGGAACGGAACCGCCCCGTTCCCTGAGTACCCCCTTCATCCGGGCGGGCGAAGGGCCCACCACGCCTACGCCCACGATGCCCCTCCGCACGCCCAGGTCCTGGCCCCAGGCCGTGGAGCCATGGGTGCCCGCGACCTCCGTATCCTCGGTGGCGCTGATGCCCCAGGCACGAAGTCGGGCCTTGTTGTTAGGCGCGGCCCTGGGCGCAGGGGTGGTGTTGGGGTATGTGTGGTGGCAGCACCGGCGAAGGGGGTGAAGGCCCTTGCGGTCCTTTTGCCCGCTGCCATCGCGGCCTGGCCTTTCCCCCATCCGTAAAACCGCTCATCTGGGCGTATTCAGTCAGAAGGAAAGGACGGCAAGCGGCTTCACGGCTTGCCACATCGTCTCTCTTCGTCTTGGTATAATCCAGAGCCGGAGGTGCACCATGGAATTCCCCTTTCCTCCGGGAACGTTCTTCGTCCCCAACCCACAAGACCCGCCCGTGCCGCCGGACCAGGTGCGGGTACGCAAGGTCACGGTGGAACCCCGCAACGACCGGCGCCGCATCAAGGTGGTGGCCGAACTCACGCCTTTCGAAAAGCGGCCTCATGTGGAAATCGAAGTGTACAACCAGACGGGGCAAATCGTGGCCAGCCTGAGCGTGGTGGAACCCATCAACCCGGTGCTGGAATTCACCCTGCATTTGCGAGACCCCAACCCGGACCAGACCTTCCGATTGGTGGTTTCCGTGCAATACCCGGACCCCGACTACACTCCCAAAGCCCCGGAAGAAGGGGAAGAATGGGTGTTTCCCGAGATGCACGAAGTGCACCGCTATGAACACACCTTCGACCTGGCCCCATCCCCCTTCGATTTTGATTGAGCCGGGTGTTCGGACGAGGAAGCCGTGCCCCCTTCCATGACCCTTCCCGCCCCTTTCCTCCACCGAATGCAAGCCTTTCTGGAGGCCGAGGAGTTCGCAGCCTTTCAGGCTGCATTACGCGGCCGACCGGTCACCGGTTTGCGGGTGAATACGCTGAAAATTTCGCCCGAAGACCTGCAACGACGCACCGGATGGCGCATGGAACCCGTGCCCTGGTGCCCGGAAGGGTTCGTCCTGCAAGAAGAAGGGGTGCGCCCCGGCAAACATCCTTACCACGCCGCGGGCCTGTACTACCTGCAAGACCCCTCGGCCATGGCCCCGGCCGCGCTGCTGGACCCTCAACCCGGCGAGTGGGTGCTGGACCTGGCCGCAGCACCGGGGGGCAAGACCACGCACCTGGCCGCGCGCATGGGCAACCGCGGCCTGCTGGTGGCCAACGACGTCCAGCCGCGACGCCTGCGAGAACTGACCCACAACCTGGACCGCTGGGGCGCGACCCACGTGGTGGTCACCCAGGCCATGCCGGGACGTCTGGCCCGTTTCTTCGGGCCGGTGTTCCACCGGGTGTTGGTGGATGCACCCTGCTCGGGCGAAGGCATGTTTCGCAAAGACCCCAAAGCCCGCGGCACCTGGTCCCCAAAACTGGTGCAACGATGCGCCCAGATGCAACGGGGGATCCTCAAGGCTGCCGCGCATCTGGTGCGCGTGGGTGGATGGTTGCTCTACAGTACCTGCACCTTTGCCCCTGAGGAGAACGAAGGCGTCCTGGCCCGTTTCCTGGAAGCGCATCCCGACTTCGAAGTCCACCCGCTGCCCAGGCATCCGGGTTTCGCGCCCGGCCGGCCCGACTGGCTCCAGCCCCCCGGCCCGGAGGCGCTGCGTTCTGCGGTGCGGCTGTGGCCCCATCGGGTCGCGGGGGAAGGCCATTTCCTGGCCCTGCTTCACCGCCGCCGCGGCCCGGAGCCGCCCCCGCTTCCCGCACCGCGACGGGAGCGGCTTCCCCATGAGGCCCTGCGGCTGTATCGGGCTTTCGTAGCCGAAACCTTGCACGAGCACCCAGTTCCAGAGGAGCGGCTGGCCCTGTTTGGGGTTCACCTATATGCGGTCCCCGAAGATGCGCCTTCCTTCAAGGGATTGCCGGTTCAGCGCTGGGGTTGGTGGCTGGGCACGGTGAAGAAAGGGCGCTTCGAGCCAGCCCACAGCCTGGCCCTGGCGCTGAGACAAGATGCCTTTCGCCACGTGCTTTCCTACCCGCGCGACCATCCCCATTTGCGCACCTTTTTCGCCGGAGGCACCTGGGAAGCCCCCGGCCCCGACGGCTGGGTGGTGGTGGCGGTGGAAGAGTTCCCCCTGGGCTGGGCCAGACGCTCCGGGGGAAAGGTGAAAAGCCGCGCACCCCGCTGGTTGCGCCGCTGGGAGTGAACCATGTTGCGCCGAGGACTTGGGACCATCGTCGTGCTGGCCGGGATGGTGGCGACTGCGGCCCTGGGCTTTTGGTTGGGCCGGCAGTGGTCGGGGAGCCGGACGCAACCCGGCCCCACGCCTTTCCCCCAGCCCCAAAAGACGGAAAGCCGCCCGCGGCTTCCCACC
>JALWJZ010000080.1 GCA_026996855.1 Anaerolineales bacterium | reverse complement strand
GATGAAGGCGTACTCCCCTGGGCATTTGGATTGGCGTTGCATGGCGCCGTACCGAAGTCGTAATAAGGGTAGTCTGTATACGCAGCATACCCATTGCTCCATGCCTTGGAAGCAGATGGAGAGGACCAACCAGGTTCAGCGTCAATTCCGCCCCGAAATTTAACAGCCCCGTAAAGTCTTGTAGCCCACCCATTCAGATTGTTAATCAAGTTCGCCCATTTGGAGCCAAAGGTCCACCCCACATAAGGACCATAATTGTTAACTCCGACCACGATGCGAATAGAAGAGGAATCCTGGCGGCAGTCATAATAGCCCTGTGCAAAGGCCTTGGCATACAAAGGCACACTGGATAGCGGCACAAAGGCTCCATCGAATCTGAGAACTCCCCAAGTGCCTCTTGACCTCCAAGGTTCTCCCATGTCAAGAATAACGGCTTGTACCTGAACGCCAGGTCTATTGGCATGAATTTGTGCCAAGGCACACCCCGAGTTATAGAGAGTGGGTTGATCGGCGGAATACACATAATAGGACGTACTATAGCCAGGATATGAATTTTTCATACTGGCTGCCTTTGCAAACCGAATTGGCAAAAGCAACACCACAAATGTTATTCCTATAAGAGACACAAACAAGTTCAATCGCCCGTTTCCCATTTTTTTACCTCCTAGCTTCAGGCTAACGATGGAATCTCCCACCACCGCGCCCCTCCCGGGCCGAACATGTGTGTCGCTTTCAATGTACTTCTATCGTGAACCCGAGGCAATACCAACTTTTAGGTGACAGATAGCGAATATCTTTATCGTGTAACATGAATGGCTCGGTGCTTCACCGACCGGTTGTCCTTGTCCGGGTCTTGTTGTCCGTCATGGCGCGAGGCGCCAATACCAGCCCTGGTCCAGGCGCAGGGCGAGAGCGTCGAGCATGTGGTTGTAGACCTGCTCGCGGGCACTCTCCGGCGGCCAGGCCAGGATGTCGAACCAAATCTGCCGTTGGCCTTGCATGGCGGTGAATTCCTGGCAGCGGATGCGCGTGCCGGGTAGTGCTTGTTCCACTTGCTGGCGCGCGGTTTCACAAGCCTCCAGCGTCAGGAGATGACCGTCGGCGTGGTCCACGACAACTTCGCGCAGGCCGATCTCGAAGGGTTGGGCCAGGAGCATCGTGTCCTTCACGGGTACCGTTATGGTGAAACAGCGCCGGGAGACCTCGGACAACGTGGACAAAGGGAGGGCGCCGGGTTCCAATGGGCTCCATGCTATGGCCGGCACCCTGCGTCCACCCGCGCGAATCTCCCCCTGGGGCTTCCAGTGGGCCTGCCGGTCGGAGTGGGCAAGGCAGACATCGAACCAGGTGACCGAGGGGTTGACCAGCACCCGTTGCAGTTCAGCCGTCAGGCCCTGGCCCTGCACGGGCGCTTCCGGCCCCCAGGTACGCCGGGGTGTTGCGGCGGTCGCGAAAGAAATGGGCGCGGTAAGCACACCCTGAGCCGGCAGCACGAGCACCGTCCCCGGCCCGGTAGGGATGCGAAATGTGCCCAGTTCGACCTCCAACCTCCAGGGTGTGGTGAAGACATCCACATCGGGTTCCAGGCAGGCAAAACTCAGCCGGAAGTCGGTTTGTCGGGTTCTGCGGTTCTCCCAGGCCAGGTAGAGATGGACCTGAGGGAACAGCGCGTGGTAGGCGTCCAGCGTCAGGATGGGATTGCGGTAGAGGGGAATGCGTCGATCGCCGCGCACCAGTTCCACCCGGGTAATGGGGAAGAAATGCGGGTCCAGGTCGGCCTCCGCGGGCAGCGGATACCCCGCGATGCGGAACTCCAGGCCCAGCCGTTGGGTGTCTGTGTAGGCCCAAAGGTCGGTGATATGTGCCCCCGAGGGCGCGACCGAGGGGGAGGGCTGTTGCGTCTCGTGAGGCGATAGCGGCGTTGGAAGAGGCGAGGCGCCGGAACGGCAGGCCCCCAGCCCAAGCAGCAGGAAAAGCCACACCAGCAGCCCGCGGCGGTCGCCCATCTCAGCGTATTTCGAATACCCAGGGGCCGTACACCGCGCCTTCGATGGCATCCACAATCAGGCGGTCGGCCTGTTCGCGGCTCATGCCCGGCGGCAGTTTCAAATTCGTATAGTAACCGGCCATGCTGAAGTTACAGGTGAAATCCAGGCCTGGATAGCGGGTGCGCAATTGGCCCCGGGCTTGCTCGCAGGCCTCGTTGGCATTGGGTGGCCCGCCGGGGATGCGAATTTGTTCGATGACCAGCCGAACGGATTGTGCAGCCTGCACTTCCGCGGGGGTGGCGGGGAAGGTCAGGGTGTAGCAGCCCGGGCGCACATAGATGGCGCCTGAGATAGGGATGGCCCGGTCGTCCAGGTAGAGGGTGACGGGCGCGAAGGGCATATGCCGAGGCGTGGGCGGGTTCACAATGCAAACCGTGGCCTGGGCCTCGGTGGCCGTGGTGGCGAATTGCAGCAGTTGGAGGGCGACATCCTGGGCGTTTTGGGTCTGTCCCCCGGTGGTCGCCGGGGGCTCGGGACAGTTCCCCTCCTGGGGACATGCCCGAATGATGACCCAAATATAACGTCCACCATCTACCGGCACGATTTGTCCCTGGGCGTTCCGCAGGGTCCAGCGTTCGCTGTAGATACCGGTTTCTTGTGGTGCGGTCATGGGCACGGCGAGTTCCACCGTCGCGCCCGGCGGCACGCTCTGGCTCAGGGGCAGGAACGGCGTTTCGGCCAGCGGCGCGCCTTGAACGGCTTCCCGGTGCAGGAAATAGTCCGGTCCCCACGAGGTGGCTCCCGCGTTGGTCAGCCGCCATACCTTGACGAAAGCCTCGCCGGGCTTGACTTGGGCGTAATCCGGATATGTTTCGCCCGCGAAGGCGGCTCGGTCGTTGGGGCTCAGGGCGTCCTGCAGGCGCACCGTGGGCGTTGGCGACGGGGTGGCCGGGGTCACGGTGGGCGTTGGGG
>JALWJZ010000079.1 GCA_026996855.1 Anaerolineales bacterium | reverse complement strand
ACATCTGTTTCCATGGGATATGCTTGATCATGGCGAGCCTCCTGGTATGGGATTGTGGGCTTTTTAATCTACCCTGGAGGCTCGCTTTCCTTTCTCCGACTTGTCCAAACTCTTGTCCATACCCCAGGCCGAAGACCTTGACATTTTAGAACACTTGTTCTAAAATGGGGGCACTCAAGGCCAAGAGGCCGACGTCCCACCCGTTCGGTTGTTTGAAAAGCCTCAGGAGGTGCACCATGTTCGGTCGAGTTTCCCGATTTGCTGTGCCCAAAGGCGCCATTATGGGCGGGCTGATTTTGGTGGCCCTGTTCTTCTTCGAACTTTTCAACTTCAGCACCACCGATTTTGCCCTGCACGATTTGCTGGGCGATTTGGAATTCCTGGGCATGCGGTGGTCCACCATTCTGGCCATTGCCTTTTGCGGCATCGACTTTGCCGGTATTGCCCGTCTCTTCGCCGGTGAGGACCCCGACGAAGAAGTTACAGAAACCTGGTACCTGTTCGGCGCGTGGTTCTTAGCGGCCACCATGAACGCCATGCTCACTTGGTGGGGGGTCAGCGTGGCTCTGTTGGAGCACGTGCCTGTGGGGAGCGCGGTGTTGGGCCACGAAACGGTCATGACCGTGGTGCCCATTTTCGTGGCCATCCTGGTCTGGCTGGTACGTATCTTGCTCATTGGCACCATCACCGTGGCCGGGCCGCGGCTGTTCACCTGGGATTTCGGCGCTCCTCGCCGCTCGTATGCCAGCCCGCACCGCGTGAGCTCGACGGGGGCCGCACGCATGGGCCGGACCACCGCGCGCAGCCTGCGAAGCGCTTCGTCCCCGACTTCTTCGGTGGGGAGTGTGACCCCTCGCGGCAGCGGTGCGGTTTCCCCCATTGCCGAGCCTACGTACGAGCCGCTGGCCACCGCACCCCGCTCGCGCGGCCCCAAGCGCATGGTTTGAAAGCGATGTGGCTGGGTTTCACCACGGCAGCGGATGCTTGTAGGGTTGACGCCCTCTCCCGGAACTTCCAAGGCTTACGACGAGCCGAAGGCTCATCGTAAGGTGTCCCAGGCGCCCCCTCCCCCACGAAAGGGCCGGGCCTTCCCCTCCTCAGGCCCGGCCCTTTCCGTTTCCCTCCAAACGAAAACCGCGGCCGGAAGCCCTCCGGCCGCGGTTCCACGCCTCATTTGCGCAACCCCGGCTCCGTCAGTTTGCGGGGGTCCAGAATTTCCTCGGCCTCTTCTGGGGAGAGCAGTCCCATCTCCACCACCACTTCCTTCACGGTGCGGCCTTCGGCCAGCGCCTTTTTCACCACTTCCGCGGCTTTGTCGTAGCCGATGATGGGGTTGAGCGCGGTGCCCAGAATGGGGTTGCGGCCCACCAGTTCCGTGATGTGGGCCTCGTTGACCATGAACCCCGTCAGGGCCTTGTCGGCCAGCACCCGGGCGGCGTTCCCCAGAATTTTGATGGCCAGGAGGATGTTGTAGGCAATGACGGGAAGCATGACGTTGAGTTCGAAGTCGCCCAGCGCACCGCCCCAGGTGATGGCTGCATCGCACGCGAAGACCTGGGCGGCCACCATGCGCACGGCTTCGGGGATGACGGGATTGACCTTGCCCGGCATGATGGAGGAGCCGGGTTGCAGGGCGGGCAGGCGAATTTCTTGCAGGCCGGCAATGGGGCCAGAGTTCATCCAGCGCACATCGTTGGCGATTTTCATCAAGGATGCGGCCACCACCTTGAGTTGGCCGCTGAGTTCGACAATGGCGTCCTGTGCGGCCTGGGCCTCAAAGTGGTTCTTGGCTTCCACGAAGGGATGGCCGAGCAATTGGCGCAGGGTCATGGCCATCCGTTGGCCAAATTCGGGGTGGGTGTTCACCCCGGTGCCCACGGCCGTGCCGCCGATGGCCAGTTCCGCCACCCGCGGCAGGGCCGCGTTGATGCGTTCGATGCCCAGTTCGATTTGCCGCGCCCAGCCGGAAAACTCCTGGCCCAGCCGCACGGGCATGGCATCCATGAGGTGGGTCCGGCCCGTTTTCACCAGGTGGTCCCAGGCCCGGGACTGGGTCTCCAGCACGCTGCGCAGGTGCTCCAGCGCGGGGAGCAGATGCTCCGCGGTTTCCACATAAGCGGAAACGTGAATGGCCGTGGGAATGACATCGTTGGAAGACTGCCCCAGGTTCACATGGTCGTTGGGGTGGACCGGGTCTTTGGTGCGGCGCACCCCGGTGAGGATTTCATTGGCCCGGGTGGCAATGACCTCGTTGGCGTTCATGTTGGTGGAAGTGCCCGAACCTGTCTGGAAGATGTCCAGGGGGAATTGGTCGTCCCATTTGCCGTCGGCCACTTCTTGAGCCGCTTGCATGATGGCTTTGGCCCGTTCTTCATCCAGCAGGCCCAAATCCAGGTTTACACGCGCGGCCGCGTACTTGATGAAACCCAAGGCCCGGAGAAAGGGGCGGGGAAAACGCAAACCGCTGATGGGGAAGTTTTCGATGGCACGTTGGGTTTGCGCACCCCACAGGGCATTGGCGGGAACACGAACCTCGCCCAGGGAATCCCGTTCGATGCGAAATTCGCCGGACATGATGCACCTCCATCCAGAGGATAGGGAAAACGCGGGGCGCCTTCGACCAGGGCGAAAAGGGATGCACCACGGGGTTTGACTTGCGAGGTCGGGCATCCGCAAGGCGCCCTGTTTCAAGATATACCAAAACGAGACCTTCCGGGTGGCACATCGGGTCGGCACAGCGTCCCGTGGCCGGGGTTTGTGAGGATTGTCACCATACAGGGAGCAAAAGCCGAGAACCTGGCTCAGTCCACGAACCGGTATTTGAGCAGGGTCCAGATGGCAATGAAACCGTCCTTGGCTTTGATTTTCTTCCCCTCGTCGTAGGTGCGGGGGTTGAAGGCGATGGGCACCTCGAAAATGCGGTACCCCCGTTTGAGCACCTTGGCCGTGAATTCGGGTTCGAACTCGAAGCCTCGGGCGTGCAGGGGCATGTTTTCCACCACTTCCCGCCGGAAGACCTTGTAGCCGGTTTCCATGTCGGAAAGGATGGTGTTGAACAAGATGTTGGTGATGAGGGTGAGCACTTTGTTGGCCACCATGTTCCAGAAGAGAATGGGCCGACGCGGAGCACCAAGAAAGCGGGACCCATACACCACATCGGCCAGCCCTTTGCGAATGGGGTCCAGCAAAAGGGGGTAGTGGTCCGGGTCGTATTCCAGGTCCGCATCCTGGATGATGACCACGTCGCCGGTGACGTGCTGCAACGCGGTGCGCACGGCCGCGCCTTTCCCCATGTTGCGGGGGTGGTAGATGACCTTCAAGTTGGGAATGCTCCCTTCCCGTTCCAGTTGCTGCAAAATTTCCCGAGAGCCGTCGGTGGAGCCATCGTCCACCACGATGATTTCGGAGGGAATGCCCGTCGCCGCCACCCGATGCAGAATTTCGGCCACGGTCGCCCGTTCGTTGTACACAGGCACGATGACGCTTACTTTCATCATGGCCGCCTCGCTGTAGGAGAATGGGACGGAGGCCGGGTCCGTCCGGGTTTACGACGGAGGATGATACCACTCGATTTCCAAACGGCCCAGCCGCAAAATGGCTTTTTGGGGGAGGGGATAAGGGCGGTGGGGTGTGAGGCGGCGGTCGTCAATCCAGGTGCCGTTTCGGGAGCCCAAATCGGTGAGATAAGCCCGGCCCTGGGGGGTAATTTCCAGGCAGGCGTGTTTTCGGGAAACGCCTTGCTCGTATGCACCGAAGGGGGAAAGGTCGAGACACATCGCGTCCGAATCCGTTCCCCGCTTTCGCCCCAGAATCCAGGTCCCTGGGCCGCGCAATTCCAGGGGGCGCTGGTGGGGCAGGATGAGCAGCCGCGCGGTGGCGGGCCGGGGGCTGCCGGACAGGTGAGGCAGCAAAGGGGTGCCGCATTCTTCGCAAAAGAGCATCCCCTCCACCACACGCGCCTGACAAAAGTTGCACAGGGACATGGCCTTTATCCCTCCCCGCGGTGCAAGACCGGGAGCATCAGTCGGCGGGTGCCGTGGCTCAGGGCCTTTTCCCCTTCGGGGGAGAGGCTTCGATGGGAATGTAATTCGTTTAGTTCTCGTTGCACCACTTCCAGAAGTTTCCGTTCCCCGGCGACGGAAAGATGGTGGGCCAGGGCATGAAGGGATTGACGGGCCTTTTTGAGGTCGCCTTTCTGCGCAGCGCGCCTTGCCTTCTCTTGTAAGCGGAACCAGGTGAGGCGTTGTACCGCATCCACCACCTCTCTTGGGGGCAGGTGGGCCTGCAGTTGGTCGAGGGGCAGGGCCGGGCGGAAGAGCTCCCATTGGTGCTGGGCTTCCTCTCCCTGGGATGTGGTGTAGCGGAAGGTGACCTTACCCAGGGGCCAGTTTTTCGCTGGCTTGGTAGGAGGGAGGGAGATTTCCCATTCCCACAAAAGGAGCCAGGCATCCCCTGGCGCCAGTGGCCCCAGCGCGAAGCGGGTCTGGTCGGCAGGATACAGGGTAACCGACGGGGACATGCGCAACAAAGCACGTAGTTCCACCCCTTCCCTCGGGGTCCATTCCATCTGCGCAGCGAGCAGGTATGCTCGTCGCAGTTGGGACATTCGTTGAAGGAGCACCTGAACGGCTTCCCGCTCATCCTGGAGATAGGCCATCATGCCCCCGGTAAGGGCGGTCATTTTCTCCAGCATGGCTTCGTCCCATTGGGTGCCCAGGCCAAAGGCATCCAGCACCACAGGCAGATGACTCTGGGAAGCCAACCATTCCAGCGTTTTGTCGGGGTCGTAGGTGACGCCATCGGTGAAGAACAACAGCCATGGCAGGGTGCCGCGCGGCCGTTCCTGGATGATTTGGTAAGCCCTTTGCAAGGCAGGGAGGAATTCCGTAGCCGCCCGGGGTTGCATCTGCATGATGGCACTCAGGGCTTCGGATGCACCCCCGATTCGGGGCGGGACGAGCAGTTCCGGGGTGTCCGAAAAAGCGATGACGGTCACCGCGTCTTTGGGGTCCAGAAGGGGGAGCAACTTTCCCAGCACCCGTCGTAGGCGCTGGATGTTCTCCCCTCTCATCGAGGAGGAGCGGTCCACCACCAGACATACGAACAGGGGGTGATGGATCCGGTCGTGGTGCTTGGGGATGGGCGGCCGAACCCTTTGCAGCAAATAGAGCCGCTGGGGTGAGGCATCCATGGCCACCCCCGGTCGGCTGTACAGAGCCTCCACCAGCCAATCCGTTTGTCGTAGGGGCAGGGTCTCTTTGTTGGCAACCGCGTCGGGTGCGGAGGGGGTTTCCGCAGGCGGGGCAGGCTCGGGTCGGGGTGAGGGTTTGGTCTGGGGGAAAGGCCGGGATGGCGGAACCCCTCGATGGCTCCGCCAGGTTTTGTCGTACAGCGTGCGCCGTCGAGGGTCCGTCAGGGTGTTTTTGGCCTGGACCAGAAGGCGAAACTTGGCCTGGGCTTCGGGGTCGGGGTTCACGTCGGGGTGATATTGCCGCGCCAAACGACGGAAGGCCTTTTCGATTTCCTCCCGCGAAGCATCGGGTGCAACTTCCAATAAGGCATAATAGTCCACAAAGGCGTTATCACTCATGATACCTTCATTTTACCCCATCTTGCGTGCATACGCGACCTTCCCCCTGGTTGGTGCTGCGCGTTTTTCAAAATCCAACAAAAGCGGCAAAAGCCATGGCATTTTCTCACGGAGGCCCAGAGAACAGAGAAATTTTTGACTTGCTCCAGCGAATACTCCGTGTTCTCCGTGGCGCTGTGCGGGTCCTTGTTCGAACATGCAAAGTGCCCCTTGTGGTGCGAAGGCTTTTATGAGGAAGGGCGGCTTGCTGCGGTCAGGTCGGCCGGGTGCATGGGCAGGCGGTATACCACCACCACGGAGATGTTGTCGTGGCCGCCGGCCATTTCGGCCTCGGCCACCAGGCGCTGCGCGGCCTCGATGGGGTCCTGGCGGTAGGCCTGCAACAGGGCGGCCAGCCGCGCTTCGGGGATTTCATCCCAAAGCCCGTCGCTGCACAGCAAGAGGGTGCCGCCCGGGGGCAGGGTGTCCAGATGCACATGGGGGTTGAGGGGCGTGGGCTGGCCCAGGGCCTGGTACAGCATGTTGCGTTGGGGATGGTGGGCCGCCTCTTCGGCGCTCAGATCGCCCTGTTCCACCAGGCGGGCCACCACCGAATGGTCCTTGCTGATGCGCCGGAGTTCCCCCTTGGGGGTGAGCAAATAGGCGCGGCTATCGCCCACATGGATGAGCACCAGGCGCTCTTTCCAGACCAGGGCCGCGGTCAGGGTGGTCCCCCCACCAGCGGCCATGACCTGCACGGCCTGATTCGCCTGTTCCAGCGCGGCTTCCAGGTTGGGGAGGGCCTCCGGGGGCGGCTGCTCCCAGTTCTGCAGCCAAGGCAGGAAGAAATGGCGATGCAATGCGTAGGCAAAAGTGTACAGCGCGGCCTGGCTGGCCCGTTCCCCGTGCAGGTGGCCACCCATGCCGTCGGCCACGATGAAAAGGCCGCCCAGGACGCTGCGCTCCCCACCGGCCGCGGTCAGGGTCCAGGCCAGTAAGGCATCTTCGTTGTTGGCCCGCACCCGGCCGCGGGACTGGGCCACCCCAACTCGGAATTGGGGTGGATAGAGGGGGGGCGTTGCCGGTGTAGAGGTTTCGTCCGTGGGTTCGGGGGTCGAGAGCGGCAGCGGCGCGGTCGGCTTTTCGCCTTCGGCTTCTTCCGCAGGAGGGGGAGCCGGCTCCGACGGAGGGGATGCGGGCTCCATTTTACCGCGGTGCAAGAGGGTGAGAAGGCGTTTCCAAAACCCGAAAGGCATGGTTTCGCTCCTACGGTTGCAAAGGAAGCGCATACAAATGGCGGTCGAAGGAACCGATGAACAGCAAACGCCGTTGGGCATCC
The DNA here is from genome assembly GCA_026996855.1 of Anaerolineales bacterium. Lineage (GTDB taxonomy): Bacteria > Chloroflexota > Anaerolineae > Anaerolineales > DRMV01 > S139-71. The sequence goes on along the minus strand of JALWJZ010000079.1, from coordinate 5,421 downwards.
GTCACCGGTGTGGCGGTGATGGGGCCTTGGGTGGCAAAGGCCCACAACTCGGAGCCGTCGTCCAGGTTCAGGCAATAGAGATGGTGGTCCGTGGAGCCGAAGTAGAGGCGGTCTTCCACGATGAGTACCGAACCGGCCACCTGGTGCCGGGTTTGAAAGCGCCATTTCTCTTTGCCCGTCTCCGCGCGCAGGCAGTAGAGCACCCCATCGGCCGCACCCACGTACACGAAACCCTGGTGATAAACCGGTGAGGCCACGGTGCCTTTGCCCATGCGGAAACGCCACAGTACCCAGCCGGATTCGGCATCCAGGGCGTAGACCTGGCCGTCGCGCGAGGTGAAGAAAACGGTTTTTTCCGCGCCCGTGGGCGAAGACGTCACGGCACGGCGGGCCTGGTAGCGCCAGACCAGGTCACCCTCCAGGGTCAGACAGAAGAATTCCCCGTCTTCGTTGCCGAAGTACAGGTGTTTGTCCATCACCAAAGGCGTGGAGCGCACGGCGATACCCGTGGCGAACTTCCAGAGGAGCCGCCCGGTGCTGATGTGCACCGCGTACAGGTGGCCGTCGTCGGAGCCGAAATAAAGCACGCCGTTGTCCAGGCGGGGGGTGGCCCGTACCGGCCCCTGAGTGGGGAAACGCCACACCACCTTGGCATCGCCGATGCGCACCGCGTACAGGTGGCCGTCTTCCGAGCCAAAGAACAGGAGCCGGCCCTCGCTGGCCGGTTGGGTGACGACGCCGCCCCCCGTGGGCAGTTTCCATACCAGGCGGCCGTCCTGCACCCGCAAGGCGTACACGTTGAAGTCGTAAGAACCCACGAAGACCAAATCGCCCTGGACCAGGGCCGAGGCCCGGATTTCGTCCTCGCAGGCGAAGGTCCATACCGGTTGCGGTGCGCGGCTTTTCGCACCGGTCCCACCGGTTCTGATGACTTGGGTATCGGGGGGCAGGGAAGTGGTCAGGGTTTGGGTTTCCTGCCCTCCTTCGGGATGGCCCAAATCCACGGTATGGGGAAGGCCCGCGGTCTCCGTCAGGTTCCGGGTGGGCAGGGTGCGCGTCGTGGCGCCTTCCTCCGGACGGCCGCGGCGATGGAGCAAGGCCTGGAGCGCGCGTTTCATCTCCTCCGCGGAGGAAAACCGCTCCTCGGGGCGGTAGGCCAAAGCCCGGTACACCAGGGCTTCCAGTTCCGGCGATACGTTGGGGTTGATTTTGCGGATGGGCCGCTCGGCAAAGGAAAAAGGCGGTTCCTTGCGGGGGTCCCGTTTGGTGAGCATGTGGTGCAGCGTAGCCCCCAGGGCGTAGATGTCCACCAGAGGGGTGATGATGCCCCGATATTGCTCGGGTGGTGCATACCCTTCGGTGCCGATGACCGTCCCTCGGCGTTCGGGGTCGAAGAGCCGTGCGATACCGAAGTCGATGAGCACCAGCCTTTCGTCCGGGGTGACCATGATGTTGGCAGGCTTCAAATCCCGAAAGATGATGGGGCGCGGCCGGGTGTGCAGGTAATGCAACACGTCGCACAACTCGATGCCCCAGCGAATCACCTTTTCTTCGGGAAGAAAACCCGGGGTCTCTTTGATAACCCGGTCCAGGGTTTTGCCCTCGATGAACTCCAGCACCAGGTAGGCCCGGTCGCCGACGGTGAAGTAGTCGTACACCACGGGGATGGCCGGATGCCGCAACTGGGCCAGCAGATGGGCTTCCCGCTCGAACGCGGCCATCACGTCGTCCCGTTCGCGCGGGCGAAGGACGCTCATTTCCTTAAGCGCAACCCAGCGCTCCAGTTGGGGAAAGTGCAAATCCCGGGCGCGATACACCGTGCTCATGCCCCCACGCCCGATGATGTCCACGATTTCATACCGCTCCAACAGCCGCGTGCCGGGGCGCAGGTGCGCACGGGAACGAGGGGTGCGGGACGATTTCATCTCCCTGCCTCGGCGAAAGGCTTGCCCCGATTATACTGGCAAAATCTCTGCCCTCGGAGGCTTAAAGGCCGCAATCGGTCCGGCTTTCGAAAAGGGAAGGCCTCTACCCCTTTGGGTCTTTGCCGGCAAGAACCCAAAGTCCATCTGCGTCAAATGCGAGACGGTCGAATCTTTACCGTTTCCGTGGCCGAGGGCTGGTATAATCATCATTGAACACATGTTCTGGGCGAGACCAAGTGCACGGAGCGGCCAGCGCCGCTGCCCACCCAGGAGGAAGGGTTCCATGACGTGCAGCGTGGTGGAGAAGTTCCAACGGCTGACCCAGCACATGGATTTGGAACCCGACGAAGAAGCGCCCATGCCCAGCCCGCCCAGGGAGTTGGGAGGCTGGCCGATTTTCCATGCTGCCGCGCGTGGGCGTCGGGTGCCCTTGCTCAAGGTGCTCCAATCTTCCTTCTGCGAGCGGGATTGCCTGTACTGTCCCTTCCGCGCGGGCAGGGATTTCCCCCGCAGCGCGTTTCGGCCCCAGGAACTGGCCCAGGCCGCGCACACTCTGTACCGCCGCCGGGTGGTGCAAGGGGTGTTCCTCAGTTCCGGCATTACCGGTGGCAGCCTGGCCACTCAGGACCGCTTGCTGGCCACGGCTCACCTTTTGCGGCGGGAAGGCTTTTCGGGTTACCTGCATTTGAAACTCATGCCGGGCGCAGACCGGGAGCAGGTGGCCCAGGCCGTTGCCCTGGCCCATCGGGTTTCGGTGAACCTGGAGGCCCCCGGCGCGCGCTGGTTGAGCCGCCTGGCCCCCGGCAAATGGTATTGGCGGGAACTGTTCCAGACCCTGCAATACGCGGCCCAGGCCCGCCGGGAGCGCCTCCGGCAGGGGCTTTCGGTGGCTTCCATCACCACGCAATTCGTTGTGGGGCCGGCCGGCGAGACCGACCGGGACCTGCTTCGGGTTACCCAGGAACTGGTGTGGCAGATGGACGTGCAACGGGTTTACTTTTCGGCCTTTCGACCCATCCCTCGGACGCCCCTGGAAGACCGCCCGGCCGAATCGCTTCAGCGGGTGCAACGCCTGTACCAGGCCTTTTTCCTGGTGCGCGATTATGGTTTCCGCTGGGATGAGCTCCTCTTCGACGAGAAGGGGTTTTTGCCTCGGGAGGCCGACCCGAAAATGGTGTGGGCGCAACGCTACCTGATGCACGCGCCCGTGGAGGTCAACACCGCGGACGTGGCCCGCCTGATGCGGGTGCCCGGTATTGGCCCCCGAACCGCGCGGCGCATCGTGGCCGCGCGACGGGTGCGCCGCTTGCAAGACTTGCGTCAATTGCAGGCCCTGGGCGTGCAGGTGCAGCGGGCCGCGCCCTTTGTGTTGCTGGACGGGCGTCGCCCTCCCTTCCAGCCGCCCCTGCTTCCGGAGACTTTCTGACCCCACGCGTCTTTTCAAAACCCAACAAAAGCGGCAAAAGCCTTGGTACTTTCTCACGGAGGCACGAAGAGCACAGAGGAAAAGTCGGTCTTCTCCAGCGGATACTCCGTGTTCTCCGTGGCTCTGTGTGCGTTTTTGTTCGAACATGCAAAACGCCTGTTCTGCCCCCTTTTTGCCTTGCGGAAACGGGGCGCTCGATGGTACAACAAACAGGTCAAGCACCCCGGGCCGGTTCCCGGCCCGACAGCCGGAGGCGCTCATGGAATTCGACCGCATTGGCCTGCGGGAAGCCGCTTACGTCATGGAAGTGCTGCGCTCTCAGTTTCGGACCTCGCAGGGCGCGCGCATGATGCAGCGCCTGGAGGCTGCGTTTGCGGAGAAGTTCGGCGTTGGCTATGCCATTTCCTTCGTCAACGGCACGGCCACCATGCACGCGGCTCTGGTGGCGGCCGGCGTCGGGCCGGGAGATGAGGTCATCGTGCCTCCGTTGACCATGGCCAGCACGTCCTTTGCCGTGCTCCACGCCGGCGCGCTGCCCGTCTTCGCGGACATCCACCCGGAAACCTGGACCCTGGACCCGGCGTCGGTTCGGGAACGCATCACCGAGCGGACCAAAGCCATCATTCCCGTGGCCATCTACGGCCTCTCGCCGGACATGGACCCCATCATGGAACTGGCCGAGGAGCACGGGCTTTTCGTACTGGAGGACGATGCCCAGTGCTTTTTGGGGAAATACAAGGGTCGTTTGGTGGGCACTCTGGGCCATGCGGCCAGTTTCAGTTTCCAAAGTTCCAAGCACATGACCAGCGGCGAAGGCGGCATGGTCATCACCAACGACCCCGACCTGGCCGACCGCATCCGACGTTTCAACAGTTTGGGTTATGCCGCGGTGGGTCGGTCCCAGGCCAAGATTTCCAAAGAGGTCATCCAGGACCCCAACTACGCCCGTCACGTGGAAATCGGCTGGAATTATCGCATGTCGGAGGTGTGCGCCGCGGTGGCCCTGGGCCAACTGGAGCGCCTGGACGACCTGGTGGCCCTGCGTCGCCGCGCGGCCGCTTACTACGCCCAGGCGGTGGTGGGATGCTCCTGGTTGACGCCCCAAAAGGTGCCCTCCGGTTACGAGCACGCGTATTGGACGTATGTGCTGCGGCTGGACCGGGACGACATCACCTGGCACGATTTCCGCCAGAAATACCTGGAATTCGGCGGCGAACCCTTCTACGGCGCGTGGCGGCTGACCTACCTGGAACCGGCCTTTCGTGGGAAACGCTTCGCCGATTACCAGTGGCAGTCCCTGGAGCCGGGTTTGTGTCCCGTAGCCGAGGCCACCCAGCCCCGGCTCATCCAACTTCCCACCAATTACTTCTCGGAAGCGGAGATGGAGCGGCAGGCCGAGGCCCTGGCCCGCACCATTGATTTCTTCGGACGGTAAAGGGTCTGGCCGTGGGAAGAGTTGGGCGCGCCCCGGGACGCGTCCCGGTATAATGGAAATCGGTCCGCCCCAGTAGCTCAACAGGACAGAGCAGCGGCCTTCTAAGCCGCGGGTTGCAGGTTCGAGTCCTGCCTGGGGCGCAGTCCTTCCGAACCGGGGTTTGCAGAACCCCGGTTTTTCGTTTTTGGGAAGGGAAGGGCTTGCCCTCGCTCTATGCGCTTCTTCATGAAGGGTGGTGCATTCCCGAAGGCCCTCGAACAGGCCAGGCTTCAAAAGGGGTGGCGGGCTTTTCAGGGAAAGCCGGGGAAGAACACGGGTTTGGGAATGGTCCAGACCACGCCGTAAGCCACGCAGTGCCCCCGGAAATGGGTCTCGGTGCAGGCTTTGAGGGAAAGGCGCACCCGTTTTTCCAGCAGGTTTTCCCGGGTGCGAAAGGCCACAGTGGCCACACCATGAGGACCGATGGCGTCCCGGAAAGCCCTGCAACCGGGTATACCCTCGGGCGCGTACGTGCGATAGCGGGCACCGGTTTCCAACACCAGCACTTCCAGTTCCATGGAACGCAAAGGTTCCGAGGTCAGGTTTTTCACCTGCACCAGCAGGGCCGGGGTACCCAGCGCGGGGCAGAAAGGCAC
>JALWJZ010000078.1 GCA_026996855.1 Anaerolineales bacterium | reverse complement strand
CGGCGCGTTGCAGCACCGCGGCCGCGGGCGCAAGTTCCGTGTGCAGCACTTCTGCGCTGATGTCCAGGCCCACCTCCACCACCTGGGTCGCCACCACGATGAGGGAAGGCTGTTCGGCCTGCAGGCCCTCCGGCCCCCACAGGTGCCGCAGTAGGGCTTCCTTGACCAGCCGGTGCCCCCGGCTGAAGCGGCTGTGCAGCAGCATGACCCAGGGCCGACCGTCGCCCGCGTCCAGGAGACGCTGCCGCAACCGCCGGGCCAGGTTTCGCAGTTTCTCCTGGGGATGCGCATCCTGGGCCAGGTCCCGGTAAACGGCTTCATCCACCCATGCGCCAAAGGGCAGGGGCCGCGCGCCGGCTTCCACCAGCCCTTGATATACGGCCTGGGCTCGCTCCACCGTGTTGAGCACGGCCAAAGTGCGCTGGCGATGTGCTTCCAGCACGGCCCAGATGGCCTCGGGAGCCGTCAAGGGCGTTTCCCGCACATGGAAAACGCGGCGCTTGGGCGGCTGGCCCCCACGACCGGCGATGGCCCGGGCTTCTTCCTCCGAAACCACCACCACTTCCGCGCCCAGGGCGTCTCCCAGGGCCTCCAGCAGGGTTTGGGAGAAGGTGGCGGTCATGAGCACGAAAGGCGTGACCGGCCGCAGGTGTTGCAGCAGGTGGAACAGGGTGCGGGTGGCCTGGTAGGGGAAGAGGTGGAACTCGTCGAACACCAGGTAGGAACCCACCACCGCGGCCACGTTGAGGTTGTAGCGGCTGGTGCCCAGGCTGTACGGCACCCCCAGCAGGCTGCTCAGGGTCTGGTCCAGGGTGGCGAAGACCAGGTCGCCGTGGAATTCGGGGTCCAGGGGATGTTCGCCCGTCTGAATGGTCAGGGCGAGGTCCTCCCGCAATTGCAAGCCGTGGGTGAGGCCGCGGTATTCCTCGAAGAACTGATTGGCCAGCACCCGCATGGGCACGGAGTAAATGGCCTGCGCGGGGAAGGGGATAGCCACATCGTGGCGGAACGCGTGCAGGAAGGGCCAGAGCGCGGCCGCGGTTTTGCCCGCGCCCGTGGGGGCCTGCAAGATGACGGGGCGGCCCTGGTTGAGCAGGGCATCCAGCACCCGTTTCTGGTAGGGATAGGGGGTACGTTTGCGGCCCGCGGTCATGCTCAGCCTCCAAAGAGCAGGTCGAAGGTGTCTTCGGGGGAAGGGGGACCCTCCTGGGCCGTCGGTCCCACGCTCCAGCCATAGCGCTCGGCCATGACGCGGCTTTCGGCCCGGAGCCAGCGGCGCAGGTCGTCGGGCGCGAGCACCTCCACATCCGCGCCCCAGCCCCGAATCCAGGGGAGCATCTCCTGGGGTTCGGCCACCTTGGCCCGCCACAGGAGCCAGCCCTGATCATCGTAGTCTGTCTGCTGGGAAGGGTGCCAGACGGTCTCCAGCACCCGGTTGGCGACCCGCGGGTGAAAGCGCAGCACCACTTCCACCGGCTCTTTGTCGGTGAACCAGATGCCCCAGGCATCCCGCAGGATTTCGCGCGGGTCGAAGTCTTCGGGGATGGTGTAGCGTTCGGGCAGGAGTTCCGCCTTTTCGATGCGCTCGATCTTGAAGGTGCGCAGTTTGCCCGGTGGCTCCCGGTAGCCGATGACGTGCGCAGTCTGGCCGATGGGGTACGGCTCGATGAAGTAGGGCGCGAAGGTGTACTCGTACACCCGCCGGGTGGCCTCGTGGCGGTGCCAGACCTTCACCTTGCGGCCCTCGGCCCAGGCGCGGGTGAGGGTCTCCAGCACCTCCAGGTAGCGGGGGTCCTGCCGGCGGCCCTCGGTCTGCTCCATGACCTCCGCGGAGAGGCGGATGAACGCGGCGACGCGGTGGGCCACACTTTCCAGCGCGCGGGCCAGGTGGCGCAGCGCGGCGGCCGCGTGGGGGTTGTGCTTGTCCGTGCGAGTGGCCATCATGCGCACCGCGAGGTAGAGGGCCATGGCCTCGTGCAGGTTGAGAGGGACCTGCACCCGGAAGGCTTCGCGGCGCACGAACCAGCGGCCGTCCACGTTGTACACCGGGTACTCCCGGCTCAGGTCGTCCAGGTCCCGGTGAATCGTGGCCCTGTGCACCCCCAGGCGGCGGGCCAGTTCCCGCACCGGCAGGCCCTCTGGGTGCTCCAGCAGAAGCAGCAGGATTTGGTGCATGCGTTCGCTCTTCTTGGTGCTGCGGGACATACGGGTCTCCTCCAACACATCCTGGGCCGTGGACGAGCAAGCCTTTTCCTTCATTGTACGGAGCGGTGGTACGCATTCTGCAACAGCGACGCAAAATTCGCGAGTTTACTTCTTCTTCCACGGCTTACGGAAGGGGAAAAGCCGCCCCTTCTCGTCCTCGGAGAGCAGGTAGCCGTGGTCCTCCAGGTCCGGCAGGGCGCGGGTGACCTTGGAGCGTGGCCACTTCAAGAGGCGGGCGAAGAAGGATGCGCGCTGGCCGGGGTTCTCCTGGATGGCCTCGTACAGGCGTTCCAGATCGTTGGGGTCTCGCCGTCGCGGCATGCTCCACCTCCGGTGTGGGGATTCTGTCCCCACGGTAGCGGAGGGGTGTCGCAAGTACCGCGACGGCTATATCCATTTTTCCGGGAAAAGAAGCCCTCGGCATCCCCAGAAAGCAGGGAAATTCCCCCCCATCCTTTGAGGAAAGGGTGAGGGAGGGGTTATGTTCGCAGTCTTCGCGCCCGGTCCCGGATTTCCTGCAGGTTGAGGATTTCGGCCACCTCGAAGCGGGGCGGCACCACGCGTTGGCCGTCCGGGCCCACCACGGGCCGCATCCGGATGCAGGGTGGGAAGTAGCCCATGCGTCCGTGCAGTTCCGCGATGAGCGCGACCGCACTGAAGTTGAGCGAGGGCGGGTTGATGAGGAGGGGCAGGGTCTGCCACTCTTTGGGCGTGAGCCCCGCGGCATCGGCCATGCCCGCGACCTGGGGCGCCAGAGGCTGTTGCGGGTCGATCTGACTG
>JALWJZ010000077.1 GCA_026996855.1 Anaerolineales bacterium | reverse complement strand
CCTGACGCCAGTTCGCTGACCGCTGTCAGGCGGCGAAGCCCGCCTTTCGGCCATGCCAGGGGCGACTGGCTGGTCGCCCCTACCGGGCGCTGCGCGCCCTCGCCATGACACGCGGGCGGATGGGTGGATGGGCGGGGCGGGCCACCCCGGCCCCCAACGCCTAAGGCGTGCCATGCACATTCACAGCACTGCCGCGATGGAGCGTAGGAGCCGGGCCAGCATGAGCATGGCAAAAGCCACAAAATGCAACCCCGCCAGGACCTCGAGTGCACTCGTAAGCCCTCACCAACCGCCGAGAACGGATCGTCCAGCCAAAACCGCGCTTCACCACCCAGCGCCGAGGCAACAGTATAAGGCCTTTCGTGGCCTCCGCCAATTTCACCACTACCCATTCGAGACCGGCCTCTTGTGCGGCGTGTCGGGCCTGTTCACTCGTGTACCCCTGGTCCACAAAGGCCCCTTCTTTATCGCCGACAGCACTGGGATGTGGCATCCCTTCTTCAAGGTTCATAACGGGCTCTAAATCCAACCTCTGACCGGTTTGTCACCCAAAAGTTGGTATTGCATAGCGTGTAATGTTCTGATATCCTTCTTTAGAAGAAGGAGGGCGCCGACGCACGATGCGTATACGCGTCTGCTGAAGCGTATACCGCCGAATTCGCAAACCTTGAAGCGAGAAGCGGCTCTCTTTGTCCAACGCGCGGGGTGGATTGGTGGTGGACGATACCTCTCTGGACAAGCCTTGTGCTCGCGAAGCGGTCTTGGTGCCCCGTCATTGGTCGAGAAAGCATAAGCGGGTGGGGCCGGCCATCAACCGGCTCTCCCTGCTGCAGACCCAGGGCCGAGAACGTCTCATCCGGGGGGCTATCCGTCACCACTTGGCCCATCTTGCCCTCATCCGTCGGCCAACTGCGTAGTCCCTCTAAGGAAAAAAGGTAAACAAAAGGGAGGCGGGGGTATTATATTCCGACCAAAGAGGGCACAGGCCTACATAATGTATCTAACCAAAGCCTGCTGGCCTGGGCAGTGCGATATTCAAGCCTTTACTCCTTGCTAAAGGATCTGCCCGGGCATGGTGGATTTGTGCTGGTTGTGCGCTAAACAGTTGTTGGTGCCCGTAATGTTTTGAGCGGGAAAATGGGCATGTGACGTTTGCCCATAACCATCGTTCGATAATGGCTTGTGACCCATCCGGGACGGAGCGAGGCACATGGGCTGGCGAATGATCCTTTACCTCCTTTTCGCCGTGATTTTCACATATGGCCTGTATACATATCCTTTCGAGGAAGGCCGGGGCTGGCAGGCCATATGGCGTGCCAACCCCGGTTTTGCTTTCTTGTGGTTGGGATTGTACGTAAGCACCAGCCTACGAGCAGGTGATCTGCTTGGTTTATGGACTGTACCCAGTTTTATGGGTTGGTTGTGCATTGCGATGGCTATAGTCGGTGGAATGTGGGCGTGGCAAGGCCCCGGAAAACGCTTTGATAAAATCTTTTATCCCTTGCTGCTGTTGAGTTTCGGCATTCAATGGATAGGCCACGGAGGTTTTCTGTGGTAGGGAAACTCCTTTTGGAGGTCTTCTTTCTTGTGGGGCTGGCCCATGCACTGCACCTCGACGCGCGAAAGACCTTCGGAGGCTGGAGAGCATTTTGGCGCAAGAATCCGGCCTTGGCTTTGCTCTTTATTGCCTTGTATAGCACCTTCTTATTGCGGGCGGGGGAAGATTGGCTGGGTTGGAGCCCGCCCAGGGTGCTCGGGTGGATGTGGATGGCCGTGGGGTTGCTGGCCGGCATCCTGGCCTGGCCCAGGCCAGGGAATCGCCTGGCAAAAGTGCTTTTTCCCCTTATCCTGTTGGGCATGGGCGCGGTATGGGCCTTTGCGTAGGCCTCCTCTCTTGGATTGGGAAGGAAGGAGGTGCGTCGTCTTGGCATGAGCCCCTGCCCTGCATCCTTAACGCCCTTTGCCTTCACCTCATGCCGCGGCGGGCCTTCCAAACGAACAGGCCGCTCATCAGGAGCAGGAAGGCCAGGCTGGCCCGGTAGGGCAGCGCGGGGTGCAGGTAGGCCAGCCCACCCGCCAGCAGCGGCGCCACCAGTCCGATGACCCGGTTGTAACTGGAAAGCGCGGCGTGGAACTCGCTGGCCCGCTCCCGCGGGATGAAGCCGAACAGCCAGGCGCGGTAAAAGGGAAAGGCCAGGGCATCGCCGAAGCGGCCCAGCGCGTAGGCCACCAACGCCCACACGAAAGGAGGCGCCAGGGACATGATGCCCACGTTCGCGGTCTCCAGCAGCAACCCCGCGCTGATGGCGTACAGGCCCCGCGCTTTGGGCACTCGCTCGCTCACATAGGTGGCCAGGATGGTCACCACGCTCATCCCGGCCTCGATGACCATGACCTCGAACAGCGTCTTCTTCAGGTGCACTACCACATAGTACAGCAGCACGAAATCCGGGGCCAGGGACCAGGCCGCGGTGTACAGCCCCTCGATGAGGAGCAGGAAGCCGTATTCCCGGGCCCGGGGGAAGCGCCATCCTTCCGGCGTGACCCGCTCGGTTTTGTCCACCGGGGGAAGGAAGGCCCACAGGTAGGCCACGGAGACCACGGAAAACAGCCCGAAGGCCAGGAACGCGAGCCGGTAGTGCCGGGGCGTGTTCCACACATACCCGAAGAGATACCCCAGCACCAGGAAACTCGCGAACTGGCTGATTTCCGGCAGGCGCAGGTGCCAGGCGTAGATTTCCTCGTAGTGCTCTTCGGGGTAGACGATTTGCTCGTAGGCCTGGTAAAGGGGGTAGAGCAGGCCGGAGAGTTTTTCCAGCAGGCGGCCCCAAAACAGGACCACGGAGGCCAGCGCGCCCTGGGCCAGGCTGTAGAGCACATAGGCCACGCCGTCCAGCACATCGATCAGAATGAGCCCGAGTTTGAGGGGATACTGGTTGAAGAAGCGACCGATGAGGTAGGTCAGGGGGATGAAGGCCAGGTTGACCGCGGTGAACAGCGCGCCCACGTCCAGCACCGAGTAACCCGTGCGGAGCATGTACAGGGGCAGCAGGTACCACACGATGAGTTGGGGCGCGATGAGGGTGTGGTACAGCATGTAGGCCTTGGCAGCCCGGGGAATCTCACGCCAGCGCATGGCTTGCCCCTCCCCTTTTCCCGCTTTCCCGCCTTATCGCTTTCCCGCCTTCCCGCTTTACCGCCTTACCGCCTTATCGCTCATCCGCCCATTCGCCCATTCCCTCCCCTCACAACCACCACCAGGGCACCAGGGCGATGTCGGGGCCGAGGGTACGCCATTCCCGCCCCAGGTAAATCACCCAGGCCAGGGGTGCCTGGTCCCGGTGTTCGTTCAGGAAGGCCCGCAGGCCGCGAAGGCGGTCGATCTCCCGCCCGCATGGAGCGCGAACCGAATTGTAGGCGTAACCCAACGGGGGATGAAGCGCCATGCCATGAGGGTTCTCCGGAATTCAGGCTTGCCCTGGAAAACTATTCACAGCGTGAATAGTTTCTATTCGTGACGTGAATAGTTTATCAGAACGGCCAGGCTTTCAAGGATTTTTTATGCTTGAACCAGGCGTTCTTCAAACGAACGGAAGGGCCAGGCACTATGGTGTTTTCTCACGGAGGCACAGAGAACACGGAGGGGATTTTGCACTTCGCCAGCGGATACTCCGTGTTCTCCGTGGCTCTGTGTGAGCATATGTTAGAACATGAAAAACGCCTGCGAGCAGCCCACTCCGCATGGACAAATTCCCCAAAACGCGTAAAATCCAGGAAGCCCGTTCCCGGGCGGTGTCCGTGTGCCGGGGTGGAACGCCCCGCGCGGGCGGGTTATTTCTTGCGCAGGAGCAAGGTCCATGCTGGTGGTCAAACTGGGTGGCACCGAAGGGGTGAACTTCGGGCCGATTTGTCGAGACGTGGCCCATCTGGTGCAGGAGGGCCGCTCCGTGGTGCTGGTCCACGGTGGGTCGGCGGAGGCCAACGCATTGGGAGAGGCCCTGGGGCATCCCCCCCGCTTCGTAACCTCGCCGTCCGGGTTTACCAGCCGCTACACGGACCGCAAGACCTTGGAGATTTTCGCCATGGCCGTGCTGGGCCGGGTGAACGCGCTGTTGGTGGAGCAGTTGCTGGCCCTGGGCGTGCCCGCGGTGGGGCTGAGCGGCATGGACGGCGGCCTGCTGCGGGCCAAGCGCAAGGGGGCCATCCGTATCATCGAGGGGGGGAAGCGCAAGATGCTGCGGGGGGATTACACGGGCAAAATCGAAGATGTGCACCGAGACCTGCTGGACCGCCTGCTGGAAGGCGGCTACGTGCCCGTGGTCGCGCCCCTGGCCATCAGCCACCAGGGGGAGATGCTGAACGTGGACGCGGACCGGGCCGCCGCGGCCCTGGCCGCCGCGTTGGGGGCCGAGGCCCTGGTGCTGCTTACCGCCGCGCCGGGCTTGCTGGAGCGTTTCCCCGATGAATCTACCCTGATTTCCCGATTGCCGGCTTCCCGGTTGGAACAGGCCATGCAGTACGCGCAGGGGCGCATGAAAAAGAAGGTGCTGGCCGCGCAGGAGGCCGTACAGGGGGGCGTGGCTCGCGTCATCATCGCGGATGGCCGGGTGGAAGAACGGCCCTTGCTCCGGGCTTTGGAAGGCGCGGGCACTTGGATTCTCGCTCCGGGCGTATCTTCTCCCTGAATGCGGGGTTTTTTAGGAATGCCCGACCCATGGGAATGGTAGGGCCGGGCCTTTCCCCAAGCAGGAGTCTGAATGTATGGCACGGTATGCCCATATCACCGGCTGGGGCGTGGCCATCCCGGAAAAGGTGGTCACCAACCACGACCTGGCGCGAAAGGTGGACACCAGCGATGAGTGGATACGCACCCGTACCGGCATTCGGGAGCGGCGCATCGCGGCGGAGGGCGAGTATCCCTCGGTGTTGGGGACCCGGGCCGCGCTGGAGGCCTTGCACATGGCCCGGCTGCACCCGCGCGAGGTCCAGTTGGTCATTGTAGCCAGCAGTTCGCCCGATTATCCCTTCTTCCCGGCCACCGCGTGCCTGGTGCAGGATGCCTTGGGCGCGCCCCAGGCCGCGGCCTTCGACATCATGGCCGCGTGTACGGGGTTCATTTATGCCCTGGGTATTGCCGCGTCCTTCATTCGCGGGGGCCAGTACGACAACGCGGTGGTCATTGGCACCGAGAACCTTTCCCGCATTGTGGATTGGGAAGACCGCAACACGTGCGTGCTCTTCGGCGACGCGGCAGGGGCCTTTGTGTTGCAGGCTTCCGAAGAGCCGGGCGGGGTGCTGGCGACGGTCATGCACAGCGACGGCTCGGGTGCGGAGATGCTGTACCTGCCGGCAGGAGGCGCGCGGCTGCCGGCTTCCGAGGAAACGGTGGCCAAAAGGCTGCACTACGTACGCATGAACGGCCGGGAGGTGTTCCGCTTCGCCACCCGGGTGATGGCCAAGGCCACCCAGGAGGTGGTGGAAAAGGCCGGCCTGACCCTGGAGGACGTCACCCTCATCATCCCCCATCAGGCCAATCGTCGCATCATCGAGGCCGCGGCCCGGGGGTTGAAACTGCCCCTGGAGCGCTTCGTCATCAACCTGGACCGTTATGGCAACACTTCCACCGCGTCCATCCCCCTGGCCACCTACGAGGCGGCCCAGCAAAAGCGCCTGCGCCCGGGCGACCTGGTGGTTTTCGTGGGTTTCGGCGCGGGCCTGACCTGGGGCGCGGCCCTGGTGAAGTGGACCGGCCCTGTGCGGCCGAGCCTGCCCAGGAAACGGCCCCTGGCATGGCGCCTGTATCGGCGCCTGGCCCGATTGCGGGCCTGGGGCCGCCGCCTGCGCCGGTGGTTGGGGGTATAAACAAATAAGCAGCGGCGAAGCCGCTGCTTATTTGAAAATAAGGCCCGGATCGTAGCGATACTTTTTAGGCCATAGGACAAATGCCTTGTTGCCCAAAGCAAGGTTTTCTTTACGAGATTGTTGTCAGGCTTTTTGAGACGGGCGTAGCCCGCCTCAAAAAGCCAAAGTCCAAAGGCGGGGCCACATGGCTCCGCCTTTGCCTTAGGCCTGTTTCCCCAATTGCTCCTCGAACTTGCTCCGCAGTTCGCGGGCTTTGGCCTGGTAGGCCGCCTTGTCCTGCCAGGTGAGCCAGGGCCGGAGCACCTCCGAAGGCACCCCCGGCACCTCTCGGGGAATCCACAGGCCGAAGTAGGGTTCCTGCTCGAAGGCCGCGTCGTCCAGCAGGCCTTGTTGCACCGCGTGGACCATGGCTCGGGTGTAGGGCAGGGGCATGCGCCGGCCCACCCCAAAAGGCCCACCGGTCCAGCCGGTGTTCAGGAGCCAGACCTGGGAGCCGTGGCGCTGTACCCGTTCCACCAGCATGTCCGCGTACATTTCGGGCGGATGCACCAGGAAGGGCGCGCCGAAGCACGGGCTGAAGGTGGCTTTGGGTTCCTTTACGCCCCGTTCCGTGCCCGCGACCTTGGCCGTGTACCCCAGGAGGAAGTAGTCCTTAATCTGCTCGGGGGTCAGCCGGGCCAGGGGCGGAAGCACACCGAAGGCGTCCGCGGTCAGGAAGAAGACGTGCCGGGGATGGCCGCCCCGACCGCTGGGTTCCACGTTGGGCAGGAAGCCCAGGGGAAAGGCCGCGCGGGTGTTTTCCGTATACCGGTCGTCGTCGAAGTGGACCATCCGGGTGTCGGGGTCCATGACCACGTTTTCCAGAATGGCCCCGAACTTCAGGCTGGCCTGGTAGATGAGGGGTTCGTATTCCTTGGAAATGCGGATGACCTTGGCGTAACTGCCGCCCTCGAAGTTGAAAACCCCGTCGTCGCCCCAGCCGTGCTCGTCGTCACCAATGATGAGCCGCTTCGTGTCCATGGAAAGGGTGGTCTTGCCCGTGCCCGACAGGCCGAAGAACAGGCTTACCTCACGGGTGTCGGGGTCTGCGTTGGCCGAGCAGTGCATGGAAAGCACGCCCCGCAGGGGGAGTTCGTAGTTGAGCACGGTGAAGATGGACTTCTTGATTTCCCCGGCGTAGGCCGTGCCACCGATGAGGATTTCCCGTTTCCCCAAATGCAACAGCACGAAGGCCTCGGAACGGGTGCCGTCGCGTGCGGGGTCGGCCTTGAAATAAGGCGCGTGGTAGATGGTGTAGGTGCGGAAGGGGGTCTCCTCGGGCACGTCGGGGCGGAACATGATGGTGGCGAAGAGGGCGTGCCAGGCCGATTCGGTGTACAGGGTGAGGCGGATGTGGTGTTTCGGGTGCGCACCGGCCCGCAAGGTGTGTTGATACACCCGGCCCTGCTGGGCCAGATAGGCCAGCACCCGCTCTTTGAGGGCCTCGAAGCGGTCTTCGGGGAAAGGCCGGTTGACCTCGCCCCACCAGACGTGGTTTTCCGTACTGGCTTCCTTGACCAGAAATTTGTCCAGGGGAGAACGGCCGGTGTAGGGTACGGTGTTGACCACCAAAGCGCCGGTATGGCTTAACAAGGCCCTTTTTTCTTCGATCGCGGCTTCGTACAACCGGGCCCGGCTCCAATTCTCGCGAATGCCACCTTCCACAAATGCAGATTCCGTCATGGTATCCTCCGATTATTCGAAAGATAAGGGCGCTTTGCAGTATACCGCGGGGGTTGGGAAAAGGCAAAAAGCGCGGGGCGCGGTGAATAGCCGCGCCAGCGAAGCAAGCCGTAGGCCACCATACCGGTGCGGTGGACGCTCGCGGAGCAGTGAATCACGATGTGCGCGCCCTGGTCGAGCAGGCGGGAGAGCTCGGGCAGAGCAGTCCGTAGTCGCGCGTCCACTTCGCCTTCGGGGTAATTGGCGTTGGGCATGGGCAGCCAAATCCAGGTCAGGCCGTGGCGTTCCGCAAGAGCCACGGCCAGCCATCCGGTTATAAACAGGAAAGCCACGGCATGGCCCAACCCTACTTCCACCGCGAACAGCATCACGGTGAAGGCCAGCCCCGTCCCCAGCACCCTTGGCAGCAAAGGCCGTATTTTAGACGTCCACCAAGGCGTTGCTTGATGGATTATACGCCCATCGGCATTCGGGTGCGTTTTTTCGGTGGAACGAACGGTTGGTCCCTCTGGGGGAAGAACCGGGCGTGCTGCAAGGCGCGGTTCGTGTACAATCTCGGAAAGTGCGAGAAACGGTGGGTGTCCACCGTTTCGTCCCGAGCCATGAAGCCTCTTTCGGCTTTTGAGGTCAAATCAGAGGCGTCGTTCCCCTTGGCTGGTTACGACTGGGAGGAAGGCTCATGTTGAGAAACTCGGTCCATATCCTGAGGAAAGGGATATTCTTCGGAGTGCTTGGTGCCTTTTTGTTCGGGTGCAACGTGGTGGCCTTGCTCCGGCCCACGACCACGCCGTTGCCTGCTTCGACCTTTCCGGCCCAGGGACAACCATCTTCGTCCACACCCACGCCGGCGCCGTCTCCCTCGCCCACTCCCACCCCGGTGCCCACGCCAACTCCGGATCCCCAGCAAACCTTTGCCCTGGCCGAACGCGCGTTGTTTTACGGCGACTGGGAAACGGCCCTGCGCCTGTACGACGAAATTCGGGCCGTAGCCACCGCACCGGAGGAGCAGGCCTGGGCGCTGTTGGGCTTGGGCCGCACGTATTACCTGGCCCGCAATACCACCGAAGCCCTGCGCCATTTGCGCCAGGTTGTGGAAACGTATCCCGATACGGCCGCAGCCGGCCGTGCGCACCTGTACCTGGCCCTGACATACCGACGTCTGCAACGCTACAAGGATGAAGCCGCGTCCTGGCAGGCCTTCCTCCCTCATGCGCCGGAGCCGGTGATACCTTATGTGTACGAATGGCTGGCCGACGCTTTGTTCAACGCCGGCGAGTACGGCCCGGCGGCCACGGCTTATCAGGCCGCTTTGGATAGCAATCCCTTTCCCCCACGCGTCTATGGCCTGTACCTGGGTATGGGTCGGGCGTATCAGATTTTGCGGGAATGGGACCGGGCCCTGGCGGCCTACGGTCAGGCTCTGGAGCACGCCCCCAACGACTTCGAGCGGGCCTTTGTGCTTTACCTCACCGGCCAGGTCCACCTGGAACGGGGCCAGACCGAAGAGGGGTACGCCCTGTACCTGCGGGTGGTGACCGAGTACCCCAAGTCGCCCTACGCTTACAAGGCCCTGGTGGCGCTGATCGAAGCCAAGCGCCCCGTGCCCGACCTGGAGCGAGGCATTGTGGACTACTACGCCGGTCAGTATACGCCCGCGCTCAAGGCTTTGCGCCGCTACCTGGAAGCCCACCCGGAACCGCCTACGGCTACGGCGCACTATTACCTGGGGTTGGTGTATCGGGCCCAGCGCAGTTACACCCAGGCTCTGGAAGCCTGGCAGACCGTCATCCGTCGCTACCCCGGGGACCGGCTCTGGGTTCGGGCCTGGGAGGCCGTGGCCGAGACCCATGCCCGGTGGCTGCAGGACTATCAAAGTGCTACGGAAACGTACCTGGCCTTTGTGGACCAGAACCCACAGCACCCCCAGGCGCCGGAATTCCTCTTTCGGGCGGCTCGTTATCAGGCCGCCTTGTTCAAGTTGGAAGAGGCGGCATCCCTGTGGTATCGTGTGGCAACCACCTATCCCCATCACGAGCGGGCCCCTCGGGCCTTCCTCCTGGCCGGGGTGACGTGGGTGCGTCTGGGTCAACCGGAGCGGGCGCGGGACGTTTTCTTCCAGGCCGGTGAAAACATCGTGAAACCCTATTGGCGGGCCGGGGCTTTGCTGTGGTTGGGGAAGATGGAAGCGCAACAAGGAAATCTGGA
This sequence comes from Anaerolineales bacterium, assembly GCA_026996855.1. Lineage (GTDB taxonomy): Bacteria > Chloroflexota > Anaerolineae > Anaerolineales > DRMV01 > S139-71. The sequence goes on along the minus strand of JALWJZ010000077.1, from coordinate 2,656 downwards.
CCTCGCGCGCCAGGCCTGGACCCAGGCCGCGGCCCTGGACCCCACCGGGTATTACAGCGAACGGGCCCGAGATTTGCTGGAAGGCCGCGCGCCCTTTGCCCGTCCCCTGGCCTACGATACCGGCATTGATTGGGAAGCGGAACGACGCCAGGCCGCGCAATGGGTGCGACAGGTTTTCCACCTCCCACCCCAGGAAGATTTGCTCACCCCCGGCCCCCTGGCCCAGGATGCCCGCTATCGCCGCGGGCTTTGGTTGTGGCAACTGGGTTTCTACCAGGAGGCTCGCAACGAGTGGGAAGACCTGCGCAAGGCCGTCTACAGCGACCCGGCCCAGACGTTCCGCTTGATTCACGAGGCTCAGCGCCTGGGGATGTACCGCACGGCCATCCTGGCGGCCTGGCGGGTGCTGGAACTGGCCGGGTTGGACGCGTTCACCGCGCTCACCGCGCCGCCTTATTTCAACCATGTGCGCTTCGGCCCGTATTATGCGGAACTGGTGGTGCCCATGGCCCAGGAATACGATTTTCACCCCCTTTTCCTCTACGCCTTGATTCGCCAGGAGAGCCTCTTCGAGGGGTTCATCGCATCTCGGGCTGGTGCCCTGGGCTTGATGCAAATCATCCCCGATACGGGCGCTTATCTGGCCGAATTACAGGGATGGCCGCCCAATTACGAAACCGAGGACCTGCTTCGTCCTCTGGTGAGTCTGCGCCTGGGCACTGCTTATTTGCACCAGCAGCGCAAAACCTTCAACGACAACTTGTTTGCTGCATTGGCGGCTTATAACGCAGGGCCGGGAAATGCCTCCCACTGGTACGAAATCGCGCCCCAGGACCCGGATTTGTTCCTGGAAGTGGTCTCTTTCGACGAAACCCATGTGTACCTGCGCCGCATTTACGAAAATTACGCCATGTATTACCGTCTGTATGCGCGAACGCCATAGATGGGAAGGAAACCGGTGGCTCGCTTCCCCGGCACCGAAGGAGTCGCGTCCCGTCTTGCGCCGAGGGTGATGGGGAAAGGGACGGTGCGTTGCGCCTCTCCCATTGACATTTTTCTCCAAGGCCACTACAATGCGGGCGCGTTCACGGTATCTCGGGGCAACTTGTGCGAAGGAAGCCTCTTTTGCAAAATTCTGGGCGAAGAAGCGATGAAGAACCTGTATCGATTGGCTCTGGCACTGGCCCTGGTGGGCCTGGTGGATGCCCTGTACCTGACCTGGATGAAGGTAAGCGGCAATCTGGCGTTGTGTCTGGGCTTTGGAGAATGCGATGTGGTAAATTCCAGCCCTTACGCGGAGGTGTACGGCGTTCCCGTGGCCCTGTTGGGTGCGGTGGCGTATGGGATCATCCTGGCTTTGCTCTTGTGGGAGGGGCGGACGCAAAACGACGAGGTTCGACGCCGGTTGCAATACGCGACTTTCATCCTCACCTTCGCCGGCACGGTGTACTCCGGTTACCTGACTTACATTGAAGTGGCTGTGCTGGAAGCCATTTGCCCCTTTTGCGTCCTCTCGGCCGTGGTCATTACCCTCTTGTGGTTGATAAGCATGGTTCGCTTGCTGCGCGAGGAAACCACACCCCTTCATCAAAACACGGCCTGAAGAGGTCAGGCCGTGGTGGAAAACGCCATATCTCTCAACCCCGTTCAGGAGGAAGGCTCCCATGCCCAAGATTCGCTGCTTTTACGAAGATTGCATTTTCTTGGATGAAGGGTATTGCACGGCGGCAGCCGTGGAAATCGACCCGGATCAGGGTTGCCTGACGTACAAGCCTGTGGGCGAATTTCTGGACGAGGAAGACGAGTGGTTGGAGGGGGAAGAGGCTTTTCTGGACGAGGTCGAAGAGGAATTGTGGGACGAGGACGAAGACGAGGAGATGTAACCCTTCCTAACCGATGGGGTTTGGGGTGTCGTCGGGCTGTGGATGCGAGTATTCCCTTGGGCTGGGCGTTCCATCGCTTTTCGCGCGGATGGAATACTTGGAGGTATCCGACCGAGCATTTCCGAAGGGAAGCGCCCGATCGACAAACAAAAAGGACAGGGCCGGTTGCTGAGCGGAGGCCCTGTCCTTTCTTCTTGGCTCCCCGGGCAGGACTCGAACCTGCAACCAGGCGGTTAACAGCCGCCCGCTCTGCCAATTGAGCTACCGGGGAAGGCACCCCCAATTATAGGAACTCCCGTAACCATGTCAAGGATGCTTCGAGCCTTATACGGTGGAAGAGCAGGTGCGCTTTGTCTCTTTTGTGGTCTGTTCCCTGGACGCCGCGGGCATCCCCTTTGCTATCAACGCGGACAAGCACTTTTACGACCGAGAGAAGCACACCTGGCGAGACGAAATGGCCCCGGTGCTGGAAGCGATATTGTGCCCGGTTTGCCAAGGGCCCGGTGAAACAGGGCGATAAACCCCTTCCATCGAGCGACTACCGATACAGGAGGTACACCCACACCCAGAGGGGAATGAGGCCAGCCACCGCCATGGCCGCTAAAAGGCCCAGAAACAAGGTAAAGGCGTCCAGCAGGGGTTCCTCGCGATGGGCTCGTGGAGTCGCGGTCCAGGGCCGCGGCGTCGTTTGTGGGGGGCTGGGCGCAGAAGGCGTGCGAGGCACCGCGGGTGCCGGTCCGGGGGCTGGCGGCGGTGTGGGCGTTGCCTGGGGG
>JALWJZ010000076.1 GCA_026996855.1 Anaerolineales bacterium | reverse complement strand
AGGGGGAGGGGAGCCTGGGAGCATCGGGCAAGGGGACGCGCCTCTTTTCAACGCGCGTTGGATTCCAAAAGGTTGTACATCTCCAGCAGCGCCAGCAGGATATGGTCGGTGAATTGGTGGAACTTGTGCAAAAGGGTGGACCAGGCCTGGCCGGACAGGACGTTGGCCTGGCCGTAGGCTTCGATGATGGCTTGCAACACTTCGTTTCGGAAAAAAAGGAAAGCCCGGGTGGCTTCCACCACGTTCATCCCGGCCCGCCGCGAAATGACCGCGTGTTCGTGGCCCAGGGAGCGAGCCAGCGCGATGCCGTCGGCTTCCGCCGAGGCCAGATGCGCCATCAGCCCCTGCATGATTTTGCGGGCGCTTTGACGAAAACTCCGCCGATCCTGGTTGGGGATTTTCGTATACCAGGGCTCTTGTTCCAGGTGGCCTTCGGCCAGACGCAACCGGATGCGGCTCAGGGCCATGCGGATGGCTTCGTCCAGACCTCGGCTATCGGCGTCGCGCATGGTATTGGCCCAGAGTTCCACTTCGCTTCGGCGGAAACGTCGGTGCCCGCCGCGCGTGCGATACACCGGAAGCAGCCCTTTGTCCGACCAGGCGCGCACGGTACTGGGATGCACCCCCAACAACTTTGCCGTTTGACTCAGGGTCAGCCATTCATCGCGAGGAGAGCCTTCCATAAAACGCCTCCTAATCCGATAAGGTGGCCCGCTCCCAAATGCCGGGGGGCTCCGCCGCAGCAGAGGGTGACGACCTTTGCGACAGATTCAACCCCGGGAGCAGGCTCGCCGCCAGGGCCAGCAGGCCGGCTTCCAGACCGAAGACCAGCAGGTAACCCCATATGGGGTCTCCCGCCATGGCGATGGCCAGGTCGCGAATCAGTCCACCGGAAATGGAGCCAAACCAGCGGGCAAAGGCGCTGGCCATGCCCCAGGCGCCCATGTATAGGCCCACCTGGCCGGGCAGGGTCAGGTCGAACATGAGGGACATGTTGGCCACGGTGGAGAGGCCGGTGCCGCATCCCAGCAGGACCAGGCCCGCGTAAAAGAGGGGGACGTGGGCCAGCATACCGGCGACCAGGATGCCTACGAACCCGGCCAGGGCCGTGAGGTTGCCCGTTTGGGCCAGGGCGGGCTTGGCAAAGCGTCTCTCCAGCCATCCGCCTGCGACCAGGGTGAACAGGAAACACCCGCCCCAAATGGCGGTGATGCGGGTGGTCATATGCACCGGCATCCCGAAAGCCTCGGCCGCGAAGGGTTCCAGGAGCACGTCCTGGGCCAGCAGGGCCGTCAAGAGTAAGACGAGGTAGATGAAAAAAGCGCGCGGCCTTGGGTTTTCCACCAGCAATCGCCAGGCGTCTTTCCAGGTGGCGCGCGGTTTCTGCTCGGGATGGGTTCGCGATGCGCCGCGTCGCGGTTCCAGTTTCCACAAACCCAGCAACCCCAAGGCCCCGGCTACCACGCCTACACGGAGAAACGCGCGCGTCAGGGCCGGATAGGTATACGGTTCCAGCATACGGCTCAGGGCCACGGCCGTGGCAATGATACCCAAAACCATCATGGTCATCATCGTGGCTACGGTTTGCCCGCGGGTCGAGGGTTCGGAGCCTTCGCTGGCCAGGGCGAAGTAGGCCACGGTGGCGATGTTGTAACCCAGGCCCCAGGCACCAAAGGCCAGGATGGCGGGGATGATGCCCTTCTTCAGGTCTTTTGCCAGCAAAAGGGCGGCGTGCGGTGCGACTACGACTCCCAAGACACACAAGGCCATCCCCAGCAGGATGTACGGGGTGCGGTGCCAGCCCCGCCAGGGATGCTGGTCTGCGTAAGCGCCCAGGAACATTTGCATGGGGGAGAGCAAGAAAGGAAAGGAGACCAGCGTGGCGACCAGGGCCGCGGAGATGCCCCATTCTTTGATCATGACCCGGTTCAACGTGCTGTTGATGGGTACCAGGGTCATGGCCACGGCCAGGTGGATGAAACCCAATTGAAGACGCGTGCGCCAGGTGAGAAAGGTTTTGGTTTGGTTCATCTTGTTTCATAGGAGTTCGATGGCAATGTAACGTAATTTCATCCCTCGCTATTGGGACTGTAGCAGCCTTGGGGGTGGGCGTCAATGTAGGTTTTCGTAGGTTTAGGGGGACATACCCATCGCGACCCTGGGTATAATGACCACGGCTATGGATTGGCATTTTTTAGGGTCTCCCTGGGCTGTATCCCTGCTGCAAGCCCACGTACGACAGGGACGCATGCATCATGCCTATCTTTTCACCGGTCCGCCTGGTGTGGGCCGGCGTACTCTGGCTTTGCGCTTTGCCCAGGCCGTGTTGTGCGAAGACCCGCCTACGCCCGGCGCTTTTTGCCGACGTTGCCGCTCCTGCCGTTACCTGGAGGCCATGTTGACCCGCGACGAGGACGTACATCCGGATGTGTCTCTGGTACGGCCACGGGGCAGGGCACTGGGTATTCAGGTAGACCAGGTGCGGGAGGTGCGTCAGATTCTGGCGCGGTCACCGCGTATGGGGAGGTATCGAGTGGCCATCTTCACCGATTTCGACCGCGCCACCCCAGCCGCGGCCAACGCCTTGTTGAAAACTCTGGAAGAACCCGGCGATTCGGCCCTGCTGCTGTTGACCGCGACGTCGGCCGAGACGGTTCTGCCCACGGTGGCTTCGCGATGTGAGCAGGTGCTTTTGCGTCCGATGATGATCGAAGACCTGGCGCGCGCGCTGGTGCAGCGCTTCCCCCAGGAAGAAGACCGGGCGATGCATGTGGCGGCGTGGGCTGCCGGCAGGCCGGGGTATGCCCTGCGCCTCTTGCGGGATGCCGATGCCTACGCCCGCCATGCCGCCTGGCTGGAGGACATTCCGCGGCTTTTGCAAAGCCCCATGTGGGAGCGGTTTGCCTACGCGAGGCAGTTGGTGAAGGGCCTTTCCCGGAGCGACCTGGAAAAACCCCTTTTGGTATGGGCGGCCTTCTGGCGAGATGCCCTTCATCTAAGCATGGGGCATTTTCTCCCCCTGTTTCATCCCGAACGTCGCGCCCTGTTGGAATCCCTGGCCCGGCAGATTCCGGCCGAGCAGGTGTATGGGGTCTTGCAGCACTTGCTGGACGCGGTAGTACGCCTGCATCGGTACGTCAACCCCCGGTTGCTCTTGGAAGACGTGCTTCTAAAGTGGCCACGCGCGCGAGCCTTGTGGTTGCCCACGGAGCAGGAGGCCCCGGTTGCGGGCCTGGGAGGATAGGGGATGCTTGCGCCTATCGTGTACTTGGCTGGACTTTTGGGGTGCGGCGGTTCGGTTCCCTTTTTTGACAACCGCCTTGGTTTGTGATATGAATACAAGCACCTCAAACCAAAACTTTGGAGGAAGGAGGTCCTCATGAGGAACAAATTTGTCGTATGGGCCATGCTGGTGGCGTTGGTCTTTGGTGGCCTGCTGGCCGCCTGCGAAAAGGCCACACCCACGCCGACCGAGGCTCCCACGCAACCCCCTGCCGCAACGGAAGCGCCGGCCAAGCCCACCGAGGCGCCGACGCCGACGCCAATGCCGCGCATGGGCGCGTGGGTGGATGAGGTTACCTTCATCACCGAGACGGATGACGTGTCCGGCTACGAGCAGGTGAAGGGCGGCCTGGTAGATGTCTACGCGTTCACCATCGGCAATCCCGATGTCTACAAGGACGCTAAGGCCAACCCGGACGTCAGGGTAGTGGAATTCTTCGGCGTGTACAACGAACTGACCTTCAACACCTACAAGAAGTGGGTGCCGGAAGAAGAAGTTGCCGAGGATGCCACGGCTATTTGCGGCGAACGGGAGACCGAAGAAGGTAAGAAGGAAATTGCCATCTGTGAATTCGACAACGGCAAACTCAACCCCTTCGGCAACAAGAAGATTCGCGAGGCCATGAACTGGATTGTGGACCGGGACTACATCGCCCGTGAAATCATGGGCGGCCTGGCCACGCCCAAGTACCTGCCCATCACCAGTGCTTTTCCCGACTACGCCCGCTATATCGACGTAGTGCGCAAACTGGAAGCCACCTATGCTTACAACTTTGAAAAGGCCAAAGAGGTGGTGACCGCGGAAATGGAAGCCTTGGGCGCGGTCATGAACGATGAGGGCATCTGGACCTACAAGGACGAGCCCGTGGAAATCGTGGCCCTCATCCGGGTGGAAGACGAGCGGAAGGAAATTGGTGATTACTTCGCGAACCAACTGGAGCAGTTGGGCTTCAAGGTCAAGCGCCACTACGGCAACTTCGCCGACTTGGGTGCCTTCTGGATTCGCGGCAACCCTGCGGAAGGTACCTGGCACTCCTACACCGGCGGCTGGATCACCACCGCGGTGGACCGGGACCAGGGTGACAACTTCGAGTTCTTCTACACCGAGCGCGGGATTGGTATCCCCTTGTGGCAGACCTATGACCCCGCCCCTGAATTCGACGAGGTGGCCAAGCGGTTGGCCAACAACGAATTCAAGGATGTAGCCGAGCGCGACGAGCTCTTCCGCAAGGCTCTCGAATTGGCCCTGAAGGAATCCGTGCGCATCTGGTTGGTGGACCAGAAGTCCTTCTCTGTGGTGCGCAAGGACATCCATGTGGCCTACGACCTGGCTGGTGGCATCTCCGGTGCCGTACTCTGGCCTTACACTCTGCGCCGGGAAGGCCAGGTGGGTGGCTCCGTTACCTGGTTGAACGCGGATGTGCTTTCCGACGTGTGGAACCCCATTGGCGGTTCCGATGCCATCTACGACATGCAGGTCATCCGGGCACTGGGCGACTGGGGCGTGGTGTCCGATCCCTTCACCGGCCTGGCCTGGCCGCAGCGCATTGAGCGGGCGGAAGTGGTGGCCCAGACCGGCACGCCCATCACCAAGACCCTGGACTGGGTGAGCCTCGAGTTCGCGGATGAAATCGTGGTGCCCGACGACGCCTGGGTGGACTGGGATGCCAAAGAGCAGCGCTTCATCACCGCGGCCGAGAAGGGTGAGAAAATCACGGCCCGCATCAAGTCCGTGGTCTACTACCCCGAGGACCTGTACGAGAAGGTCAAGTGGCATGACGGCAGCAACTTCGACGTGGCCGACATCGTCATGGGCCTTATCCTGACCTTTGACCGGGGCAAGGAAGACAGCGCCATCTTCGACGAATCCTACAAGGGCTCCTTCGACTCCTTCATGACTGTGTTCAAGGGTGTACGCATTGCGTCCGAAAAGCCGCTGGTCATCGAGTACTACACCGATGCCTTCCAGTTGGATGCGGAGCTCACGGTGAGCACCCTGTGGCCGCAGTACGATTATGGTGAGGGCTCCTGGCACATGCTGGCCATCGGTATCTTGGCCGAAGAGGCTCAGGAACTGGCCTTCACCGCGGACAAGGCCGATGCTCTGGGCGTGGAATGGATGAACTACATCGCCGGGCCCAGCCTGGAAATCCTGGCCAAGTACCTGGACCAGGCGGCCAGCGAGAACTACATCCCCTACGCCAACACCCTCGGCCAGTACATCACCGAGGAAGAGGCCAAGGCCCGCTGGGAGAACTACAAAGCCTGGTACGAGAAGATGGGTCACTTCTGGGTTGGCACCGGCCCCTTCTACCTGGACAAGGTCTTCCCCGTGGAGAAGACTGTGACCATCAAGCGCTTCGAGGATTACTCCGACCCGGCTGACAAGTGGTTGCGCTTCTCCGAGCCCAAGTTGGCGGATGTGACCATCGAAGGCCCTGCCCGGGTGCGGGCTGCTGAAGGCGCCACCTTTGACGTGATGGTGACCTTCCAGGGCGAGCCTTACCCCGCGGACGAAATCATGGCCGTCAAGTACTTGCTCTTCGATGCTGAGGGCAACGTGGTCGCCACGGGTGATGCCACCCTGGTGGAAGACGGCCACTATGCCATCGAATTGGCCTCCGATGTGTTGGCCGAGATGGGCGTGGGCGCGGCCCGCATCGAGGTGGCAGTGACCTCGAAGGTGGTCAGCATCCCCAGCCTGACCAGCGTCGAGTTCTTGCTGCTGCCGTAACGACCGCTATCTCGGGGGAGGCCTCGATAGGGGCCTCCCCCTTCTTTTCTTCCCCCTTGGCATTACAATCAACAAATCCATGTGCTCTCAAATTAGGTTGTTGCCCGAAGACGCGGGCGTCCCAGAAGTTTGTTATTGGGTTATTGCTGGGGTATAATGGCTCCTACGCATGGACACCCGGAAGAGAGGTGAGCATATGACCGAACAGGTTATGACGGTGGGAAGCGTGGAAGAGCCTCAGAAGGAATCGCAGGCGCGCGGCGGTACGCCTACATGGATACGTGTACTGCGTTACACGGCGGTGCGCATTGTAATGTTGTTTATCACCGTGGTCATCGGCGTGTACCTGACGATTCTGATTGCCAATATGGGCGGCCATGTGGACGAAATTCGTCGGGCGCAAATTCGTGAACACGTGGCCTTGATGTTGCAAAACGACCCCACCTTTCGTGCCTTGCCGCCCGAGGCCCGGCAGAAACGCATTGAAGCGGAAGTGCGGAAAGCCGAAAAACGATTGGGTTTGGATAAACCCTTCTTGGTGCGCAGTTTCATTTTCCTGCATCAGGCGTTGACTTTGGACCTGGGTCGGGCCGAAAACATGACCAGCGACTCCGGTTCTCGCCAGGTTCGCCTCATCATTTTAGAGCGCCTCCCACCGACTTTGGTGTTGTTTGGTACCTCCAGTATGCTCATTTTCTTCACTTCCCTGATAATTTCGTTGGCCCTTTCTCGGCAATACGGTAGTTTTTGGGACCGATTGTTCGTCTCCCTTTCGCCTTTATCGGCCGCTCCGGGGTGGTTTTATGGCATCTTCCTTATCACTATTTTCGCGGCTTGGCTGAAGATCCTTCCTTTTGGCGGGATGATTTCTACGCCGCCACCCGAGACCACGTGGGAATACCTGCTGGATTTGGGTAAGCACCTGATTCTTCCCATCGCGGCCCAGATGCTGACTTCCCTCTTCATCTCGGTGTATTCTTGGCGTACTTTCTTTTTGATTTATTCCAGCGAAGATTACGTGGAAGTGGCCAAGGCCAAAGGCCTTCCCCCGCGGATGGTGGAGCGACGTTACATTTTGCGCCCCACATTGCCCACCATCATCACGTCCTTTGCCCTGAGCCTGATTTCCGTTTGGTTGGGCCAAATCATCTTCGAGACCATTTTCGACTGGCCCGGATTGGGGCGGACGTTTTATCAGGCCATTCAGGTTTTTGATACCGCAGTCATCGTTGGCATTACGGTGTTGTATGCGTATCTGCTTGCCATTACGGTGTTCTTGCTGGACATCATTTACGCCATCGTAGACCCCCGAGTGGACGTGGGCGGTGTTCAGAGCACGACGGCGTAAATCAGGAGGATAAGGCCCATGTTGCGCGGTGCATGGAAGGAAATCCGCCATTATCCTTCGGCGGTCATTGGTTTGGTCATTATCCTCATCTATGCGGCCATTTCCGTGTATACGGTGATCGCCATCCCTTACGAGGAAGCGGTGCGTTTGTGGCGCGGCGGTGAAGACATCTGGGGGGATAATCCCCGTCTGGCTGCACCGACCTGGTACAACTTATTCCGTAAGAAGAAACTGCCCCTGACCATCAAAATGGATGACAAGCACCCCAGCGTCAAAGACCTGGGATACCAGCAGGTGGACGACGACTTGTGGGTGCATGACCTGGAGTACGCCTTCGACTTTCAAGCCGATGAGTTCCCACAGGATGTGGCTTTGTTCTTCCAGGCCGCGTTTCAAAAGAAAGCCCCCTACGTCTCCATTGTGTGGATTCGTCCCGATGGCAAGGAGATACGTTTAGAGGATTTGTCTATTCGTGGTCAACGGCAGGTTTTCCTTGTTTCGCAAGCCCAGCGCCTGCACAAGAAATTGCGCCTGCCGGAAGGCATGGATCCCGTGGTTCCGCTTTTCGCTGATGATTACAAAAGTGAAAATCCCCAAGTGTTGAAGGGCACTTACAAGGTGCGGCTGGAAACCACCCTTTTCGAGGCGGATTCCACCATCAACAGCAAGTTGGTGGTATATGGCAAGGTTCATGGGTGGGCTGGCACGGATCATTTGCGAAGGGATTTGAGCGTGGCGTTGCTCTGGGGGGCGCCAGTGGCTCTGTCTTTTGGTTTGCTCGCGGCGACTGGGGTTTCGGTACTGACGATGATCATTGCCGCGGTAGGTGTGTGGTTCGGCGGCTGGGTAGATGCCGCTATTCAGCGAATTACCGAAGTGAACATGGTACTGCCCGTGTTGCCTATTTTGATTATGGTGGGCATTTTCATCAGCCGTAGTTTGGTGGTGATGTTGCTTGTGATTGTAGCCTTGAGTATCTTCGGAGCGTCCATCAAGACCAACCGGGCGATTTTCCTACAGATCAAAGCATCCCCTTACATTGAAGCGGCCCGCTCGTATGGGGCCAGCGATTTGCGCATCATTTTCTTTTACATGATTCCTCGCATCATCCCTACCATCATTCCTTCCCTGGTACTTGGCATTCCGTCCTTCGTGTTTTTGGAGGCTTCTTTGGCTGTATTAGGCCTGGGTGATCCTGTTTTGCCTACCTGGGGGAAGATTCTGGACGATGCCCGGGTAAACGGGGCTTTGTTGCAAGGACATTTCTACTGGGTCCTGCTCCCCTCTTTTGCCCTGATGATCACCGGCATTGCTTTCGCGATGTTGGGCTTCTCTTTGGACCGCATTTTCAATCCCCGGTTGCGGGAGTTGTAGTATGGCTTCCGAACAAAGGTATCTGCTCAAAGTCGAAGACCTGGTTTTGTATTTCCAGACCCGCCGTGGCCTAGTGCAAGCCGTGGACCATGTGGACTTTCACCTGGGCGAGAACCGGGCCGTGGTCATCATCGGCGAATCGGGTTGCGGCAAAACCTCCCTGACCCGGGCCATCATGCGTTTGCTTCCTCGAAACGTGGGGCGCTTTGAAGGCCGGGTGTACCTGGATGGCGAGGACATTATGCTCCTCGACGACGAGGAGTTTCGAACCAAAATTCGCTGGAACAAAATCACCTGGGTGCCCCAGGCGGCCATGAACGCCCTGAACCCGGTCATCCGGGTGGGCGAGCAGGTGGCCGAACCCCTCATTTTGCACCGCAAAATGAGCAAGGCCGAAGCGCTGGATCGAGCCCGGGAACTGTTCCAATACGTGGGCGTGCCCGAGGCGTTCCTGACCCGGTATCCCTTTGAGTTGAGCGGCGGCATGCGCCAGCGGGTGGCCATCGCCATGGCCTTGATTACCGACCCGCGACTCATCGTGCTGGATGAGCCGACGTCGGCCCTGGACGTGCTCACCCAGGCCAATATTTACAACGTGCTCAAGAAAATCAAGTGGGAGTTGGGCGCCAGTTACATTCTCATTACCCACGACGTAGCCACGGCCAGCGAACTGGCCGACGACGTGGCCGTGATGTATGCCGGGCAGATTGTGGAAATGTCCGATGCGGAAAGTTTCTTCAAGGAGCCATTGCATCCTTATGCCCGTCTGCTCATGGCCAGCGTGCCCCGGCTGCACGGCGACGAGGAACTGGAATTCATCCCCGGCCAGCCGCCCAGCCTGCTCAATCCCCCGAAGGGATGCCGTTTCGCGGACCGGTGCCCCCTGGCTTTTGCTAAATGCCAGGAAGAGCCGCCCATGTTTCGGGTGGACGGACGCATGGTCAAATGCTGGCTCTTCGAAGATCAGGGGGAGGTGGTGATCCGAGAAGAAACTCCGGCCGTGGCCGGGGATTGAACGGTGGCTTTGCTCCTGAATAGGGCGGAGCGAATGCGTGCAAAGGACGTGTAGTAAGCGGTTCGATTTGGATTCCCTTCGTTGGAGGACCTGCCGATGACCCTGACGGCTCCTGTCGCAACGCCTGCAACCGCAGCCCAACAGCCCCCCTTGCTCTCGGTGCGCAATCTGCGCGTGTGGTATGCGCTTCGTAAATGGGGGTTTGGGTTGGCCGGATATGTCCGGGCGGTGGACGACGTAAGTTTCGATTTGCCGCGCGGCGAGGCCATCGCGGTGGTGGGAGAAAGCGGTTGTGGCAAGTCCAGCCTGATGCGGGCCATTTTAGGCCTGGTGCGTCCCCATAGCGGTCAGATTTTGTTCGAAGGCCAGGATATCTGGGCCGGCGGCCGTGAGGGTATGCGCCGTTACCGGATGCAGGTGGGGTACGTGCAACAAGACCCTTACGGCGCGCTTCCGCCTTTCATGTCGGTGCGGCGGATTCTGGAAGAACCTCTCATTTTGGCCGGCATCAAGGACCGCAAAGAACGCCTGGAGCGCATCATCCGGGTGCTGGAAGAGGTCAAAATGAGCCCCCCCGAGGACTTCCTCAACAAATTCCCCCACATGCTCAGCGGCGGGCAGCAGCAGCGGGTGGTCATCGCCCGGGCCATCATTCGGGACCCCAAACTCCTGGTGGCCGACGAGCCGGTTTCCATGCTGGATGCTTCGGTGCGGGTGGAAATTCTCAAACTCTTGCGCCAGATTCAGGAAGAGCACAACCTGGCTGTCATCTACATTACCCACGACCTTTCCACCGTGCGCTACTTCTCGGAACGCATCTTCGTGATGTACGCCGGGAAACTCATCGAAAAGGCGTCGGTGAAGGACATTCTGGAGAGCCCCAGGCACCCCTATACCAAAGCCCTGCTGGCGGCCATCCCCGAGCCCGATGCAGAGAACGCCAAGCATCTACGGGAGGTTCCCCCTGGTGAGCCGCCCAGCCTGGTGAACCCGCCTTCGGGGTGCCGTTTCCATCCTCGATGTCCCGAAATCTTGCGCGGCCTTTGCGAAGTAAAAGAACCGCCAGAAGTGGAAGTAGGGCCGGCACACCTGACCTCGTGCTGGTTGTACGCTGAGGAGCGACCTTCCAGGACGGCGTAACCCCAATTCCCTGCAGGTACGAGATTGATCGTTAGGAGAACAAAACAGACGGGGCGGCCTCGCCGTTCTGTCTGTTTGTTACGCCTTTGCGTGCTACGCGGCTCTGCATGAGTATGTGCTGGAACATGAAAAACGCCGGTGCCCCGCAGGCGTTTTGCATGTTCTAATAAATGCTCACACAGCGCTACGGAGAACACGGCGTATTTGCTGGAGAAGGCCAAAAAATTTTCTGTGTTCTCTGTGCCTCCGTGAGAAAATGCGATGGTTTCTTCCCCTTTTGTTGGATTTTGAAAAACGCGTGGGTGCCCCGTCGTTTCGGTGGCGCTCCGATTCGGCTTTGTTACAATGAAAGCGTCCCTTCGGGCTGAAAAGGCCCCGCCGAGATTCTCGCGTTGGGAGGGCGAATCCATGACCTTTCGATTTCCTCTGGTTTACATCCTGGGCAGCGCGACCACTTTGTTGGTGCTGGGTGTGGTGTTGCCCTTGCTCATGGTTTTGCGGGTGTTGCAGCCTTCCTTCTTCCTGAGTTTTGTGAGTTTTGCCGCCATTGTGGCGGGCAGCATTTTGGGACACCTGGGCGTCATCTCCCTGCTCTTGAACCGGCGTCGGCCCCCTCAGTGGTGAAGGGGCAACCGGCCTTGTACACCTTCGTTATTTCTGCACCACACCGCGTTTCCCTCTGCCATGTTTTCCAAAGTGCCCTTTGCCTTCTCCGGCCCGCGCCTGTTTCGATTTGTCTTGGTGCGAGGCTTTTCCCTTTTGCTGGCGGTGGCAGGCGGGGTGTATCTGACCATCCTGGTAGCCAATATGGGTGGTTATGTGGACCAAATACGCCGGGCCGAGATTCGGGAACAGGTGGCCGAACGGCTGGAACAGGACCCTTCCTTTGCCGCGCTGCCGCCGGAGTTGCGTCGGCGCCGTTTTGAGGACGCGGTAGCCCTGGAAGAGGAGCGTTACGGGTTGCACCGCCCCTTCCTGGTGCGCAGTTTGGTGCACCTGTTCCACGTGTTGCGGCTGGATCTGGGCCATGCCTATGTGCTCACTTCCGATTCGGGTTCCCGCCGGGTGGCGGCCATCCTACAGGAGCGCCTGCCTCCTACCCTGCTCCTGTTCGGCGCGGCCCATCTCCTGTTGTTCGTGCTCAGCCTGATGCTGGCCCTTTTCCTGACCCGGCATTACGGCACGTTTTGGGACCGGCTCTGGACCTTCCTCGCGCCCCTGTCGGCTCCGCCGGGATGGTTTTACGGGTTGCTCCTCATCGCCCTGTTCGCCGCCTGGCTGCATTGGTTTCCCTTTGGGGGAATGGTTCAGGTGCCCCCGCCCAGCACATGGCCGCGGTACGCGCTGGACGTGGCCTACCATGCGGTCTTGCCCGTGACGGCCTTGGTGCTTAGCAATTTGTTCGCCGGAGTGTATCACTGGCGCACCTATTTCCTGCTCTTTTCCCAGGAAGATTTCGTCGAAATGGCCCGCGCCAAGGGTTTGCCTCCGGCCATGCTGGAGCGGCGCTATCTGGTGCGGCCGGCCCTGCCGCCTTTGGTCACCCATTTTGCTCTGGTGATGTTGCGGGCCTGGATGGGCGCGCCTGTGTTCGAAACCGTGTTCAACTGGCCGGGCCTGGGCCGGGTATATGTGGAAGCCCTGGGCGCACTGGACGTGCCCGTCATGGTGGGTGTTACCG
>JALWJZ010000075.1 GCA_026996855.1 Anaerolineales bacterium | reverse complement strand
GAAGACCGCACCCCGCCCTGGGTGTGCCCCGGCATGGGCGAGTTCGACAACTGCGTCTGGTCCGAAGAAGCATGCCGCTGGTCCTGCGTCGGCATCCACTTGCCGCCCGAAGAAGGCGGCGAAGAAGAAGCGTGCCAGCCCGCGGATTACTGTTGGGAAATCGTGACGGATGTCTGGGTATGTGGCGACGGTGGCCCACCGTACTACAAACGCTGTGAGTACGACGGCTGCCAGTGGATGTGCGATGGCGAACCCGTGCCGTAACGGGCCCCTGTTGGTGTGTTTCGCGTTTTTTCGATCTGGCGGGAGGAGGGGTCAGGAAAGGTGGGCGCTCACGCGCCCGCCTTTCCCGTGAATTTCCCCTTTGCATTTTCTGATTTTTGCGGTATACAAGGGGGCAACCGAGGGAGCGCCATGAGCGTGCGCGTTTTCTGGATGGACGGCAAGAAGAAGACCGGGGAACCCCGTGCCGCGAGGTTGGCACGTGGGTCCTTGGTCGTTGGATGACCGGACACCACCCCTGCCGACAACCCCCGCCAGCCTCGCGGCGGGGGTTTTTCTTTTGGGAAAAAAGGCGGTGCAGGCGCCCCCTCGCGAACACCCCATTTGGAAAGGAGGAGAAGCCATGTCCCGCTCCATGCCCCGTGTTGCCGTGTTGTACACCCGTGTACGCGTCGAGGAAAAATGGATTTTCCAGGCCCTGGAGCGCAAAGGCGTGCCTTATGAGCGGATCCACGACGGCTCGGCCTGGATGCTCCTGGACGACCCTTCCTATTGGCGACGGTTCGACGTGGTCCTGGCCCGAAATTTGAGTTACGTGCGGGGCCTGACCATGGCCCGGGTGCTGGAGAGTTGGGGCATTCCCGTGGTGAATGCCTCCTGGGTGGCCGCCATATGCGGTGACAAACTGGCCACCAGCGCGATGCTGGCCCGGGCCGGCATTCCTCAGCCCCGTACCGCGGTGGCCTTCACCCCCCAGGCCGCGCTGGAAGCCATGGAGCGCATCGGTTACCCCGTGGTGCTCAAACCCATCATCGGCTCCTGGGGCCGGCTGGTGGCCAAAATCAACGACCGGGACGCGGCCGAGGCCGTGCTGGAACACAAGGCCACCCTGGGCTCCTTCCACCACAACGTGTTCTACATTCAGGAATACGTGCCCAAACCCGGCCGGGACATCCGGGCTTTCGTCATCGGCGACCGCACGGTGTGCGCGATTTACCGCCGCTCCCAGCACTGGATTACCAACACCGCCCGGGGCGGCCAGGGTGAAGTGTGCCCCGTGACCCCCGAACTCCACGACCTGGCCGTGCGGGCCGCTCAGGCCGTGGGCGGCGGGGTGCTGGCCATCGACTTGTTGGAGCACCCGGAGCGGGGACTGATGGTGAACGAAATCAACCACACCATGGAGTTCCACACCACCGTGCCCTTGACCGGTGTGGACATTCCGGGCATGATAGTGGACTACGTGCTGCAAGTGGGCCGGGGCCTCCTGGCTCCGTCCGCTGCCACCTTTGTCCCTTCCTTCGAGGATGCTGTCTATGACGCCGGAATGGAAATCGCGGGTGTTGCACGAATTGCAGGCCGCGTTGATGGACCGTAAGGCCGGTCTGGAAGGCCGAGCCCGGGTGCGATGCCGTCGGGCCGCGGGGGAGGTGTTGGCCGAGTACTTTCGCCGTCGCGGGGTGCCGGACCCGTGGGGGGCCAACGCGCTGCGGCGCATGGAGTTTGCCAAGGGCCTGCCCATGCCGCCCGAGGCCCGCCTCGCGCTGGAGCACCTGACCCGCAAGGTGGACACCAACTTTCAACTGCCCCCGGACATCGACCTGGTGGAAGATGTGCGCACCCTGGCTCGCGTGCTCTTGAAAGAGGAACTGACCCTCGTGGATACCCCCATGTGGAACCTGAAGCCGCGTTCCGACGACACGGGTTCGGACCGACCCTCTACGTCTTCCACCCCTGGGCAGAAGTGACCATGTCCACGGACGTGCATGCTCCGGCCTCCCGTGGTCGTCGCCTGCCTCCGAAGGACGCGGCCCCAAAGGGCCGGCATGAGGAAGGGACGGTGCTGGTGACCGGTGGGGCCGGTTTCATCGGTTCGCACTTGGTGGATGCTTTGCTGGCCCGCGGGTACCGGGTACGGGTGGTGGACGATTTTTCCACCGGTCATTGGGAAAATCTGGCCGACGCGGAGGCCACGGGCCGGGTGGAGGTATGGGAAGGCTCGGTGGAGGACCCGGCCTTATTGCGTGTAGCCATGAAAGGGGTGCGCTGGGTTTTCCACCTGGCCGCCCGTATCTTCGTGGCCGAATCCGTGGACGACCCGGTGGCCTATCATCGCACCAACGTGCTGGGCACCGTGCAGGTGCTTCAGGCCGCCCGGGAAGCCGGGGTGGAGCGGGTGGTGCTGGCTTCCAGCGCCGCGGTGTACGGCGTGCCCGAGCGCCTGCCCCTGGGGGAGGACGCGCCTTTGCGGCCCCTTTCCCCCTATGCCGCGGAAAAAATCGCCAACGAGATGGACGCCCGGGTGTTCACCCACCTGGGGTTGCCCGTGGTGGCCCTGCGTTTGTTCAACGTGTACGGTCCCCGGCAGCGGCCCGACAACCCCTATGCCGCGGTCATCGTGGCCTTTTTGAGCCGATGGTTGCAGGGCCGCGCGCCGGTGGTGTACGGCGACGGCTCTCAAACCCGGGATTTCGTGTACGTGGGCGACGTGGTCCAGGCTTTCCTGCGGGCGGCCCAGGCACCTCAGGCCCCCGGTGGGGTGTTCAACGTGTGTCGGGGTCGGGCCGTTTCCCTGCTGGATTTGCTGGCCGCCATGCGTCCCCTGTTCCCCGACCATGTACCGGAACCCGAATTCGCGCCGCCCCGCCCCGGCGACATCCCCCATTCCATCGGCGACCCCACTCGGGCGCGCGAGGTGCTCGGTTTCCAGGCGCAGACCTCGCTGGAGCAGGGTTTGCGGGAGACGCTGACCTGGATGCAACGGCATCTTCCCCTTTCCCGGGAAAGGTAGGGCCACCATGACCGCGAGTACGCCCCTTTCTCCCATGACCCGAGATGCCACCTCCACCGCGCCCTCCGAGGAGGCGTGGAAGGCTTTTCTCGCTGCCCATCCCCGGGCCCATGTGCTCCAGACCTGGGAGTGGGGGAGGCTCAAGGCCGCGTTCGGGTGGAAGGCCGTGCCCGTGCTGGCCGGAACCAGCGGCGCGTTGGTGCTCTTCCGCCCCCTGGCCCTGGGCTTCCATGTGGGCTATGTGCCCAAGGGACCCGTCGGACCTTGGACCCCGGCCCTGGCCCAGGCCCTGGACCGGGCGGCGCGCGCCCATCGTGCCCTGTTCCTGCTGGTGGAGCCGGACGCGTGGGAAGAGGAAGCGCCCGCTCCGCCCCCGGGTTGGCGTCCCGGGGCCTGCCCTGTGCAGCCCCGCCGCACCCTGGTGGTGGACCTGACCCCGGAGGAGGAAATCATTCTGGCCCGGATGAAGCAGAAGACCCGGTACAACATCCGCCTGGCCGCGCGAAAGGGGGTGCAGGTGCGGGCCTGGGAGGACGTGAACGCTTTCTACCGTATGTTGCAGGAGACCGCTGCCCGGGACGGCTTCGCCATTCATCCTCCGGGGTACTATCGGCTGGCCTACGACCTGTTCGTTCCCCAGGGCATGGCGCAACTTCTGGTGGCCGAGTATCAGGGGGAGCCGCTGGCCGCGCTCATGGTCTTTGCCCGGGGGCACCGGGCCTGGTACTTCTACGGCGCTTCCACCGGCCGGCATCGCAATAAAATGCCCACCTACCTGTTGCAATGGGAGGCCATGCGCTGGGCCCGCTCTCGGGGCTGCACCGAGTACGACCTGTGGGGCGTGCCCGACGAAGACCTGGATACCCTGGAGCGGGAGTTCACCACCCGCCGGGGTGGTCTGTGGGGGGTGTACCGGTTCAAGCGGGGCTTCGGCGGGGTGCTCAAGCGGGCCGCGGGGCCGTGGGTGCGGGAGTATTTCCCGGGGAGTTTCGCCCTGTACCGGCGCTGGCGCCGCTGTTGAGGGAGCCGGGCCATCGTTGTTTTCCAAACCCACTATGCCCACCGCTGGCTTCTTTGTTATCATGGGGGTGACGGGAATAAGCCATGTTGAAACCGGGAACCGAACTGCGCAACCGGTATCGTATCGTCCAGGTCATTGGCCGGGGCGGCATGGGGAATGTGTACCTGGCCGAGGATTTGCGTTTGCCCGGGCGGCGTTGCGCGGTCAAGGAAGTGCGTTACAGCGCCACTCTGCCGTCGGAGTGGAAGCAGGAACTTCGGGAGCAGTTTCATCGGGAAGCCACGGTGCTGGCCCGGCTGGACCATCCCAACCTGCCCAAGGTTTCCGACTATTTCTCCGAAACCGACGCGGACTACCTGGTAATGGATTACGTCCCTGGCAAGGACCTGTTGACCCTGATGTTCGAGGCTGGCTCCCGGGGCGAGATGCTTTCCGAGGAAGAAATTTTGGGCTGGGCCGACCAGTTGTTGGATGCTTTGGAGTACCTGCACACGCAGAACCCACCCATCGTGCATCGAGACATCAAGCCCAGCAACATCAAAGTCACCCCCACGGGTTTGGTGAAACTGGTGGATTTCGGGTTGGTGAAGGAAATGGTCATTGGCGAGGCGACCATCACCGTCATTCAGGGGAAGGGTACCCTGCCGTACACCCCCCTGGAGCAATACGGAAGCGAGCCGGGTCAGACCGACCCCCGCAGCGATATTTACGCCTTTGGGGCCACGCTGTACCATCTCTTTACCGGGAAACCGCCCCTCACTGCGCGCGAGCGCTTTTTGCATCCCGAGCGCTTCGTGCCCCCGCGCAAGTACAACCCAACTTTGCGTCCGGAGGTGGAGCAGGCCATTTTGTGGGCCATGCGCTTGCATCCCGATGCCCGTCCGCAGAATGTAGCCGAGTTGCGTCGGGCCTTGTTCGGCACCTCGGTTTCGCCCCGCTTGGCTGCGTATCGTCCCCGCAGGCCGTGGTGGCGGGCCTATCTGCCCGAGTTGGGCCTGGCTCTGGCCGCGGCGGCTGGTATGGTGACCGCGGTGTTGCTTTCCTTGCGATAGTCCCTTTTCCAGTGGTCATGGGTGCCCACCAACCTTCCTCTCTGGGGCTGTACGTCCACATTCCTTTTTGCCGGGTGCGCTGTTCGTATTGCGATTTCAATACGTACGCGGGATTGGAAGACCTGATGCCCGCGTACGTGGACGCGTTGACACGGGAGATGGCCTGGTACGGGGTGCACCCCTGGGTGCAGGCCGCTGTGGTGGATACCGTGTACTTCGGCGGCGGTACGCCTTCTTTGCTGCCCCTACCCTTGTGGGAGCGATTGTTCGATGCCCTGCATCGCCATTTTCGCCTAGCCCCGGAGGTGGAAATCACCGTGGAGGCCAACCCGGAGACGCTAACGCCGGATTTGCTTCGGGGCCTGCGTGGTCTGGGGGTCAACCGGCTCAGCATGGGCATGCAGGCGGTGCATCCCCAGGACCTGCGTTTGTTGGGCCGTTCCCACGATTTCCCCACGGTGATTCGCGCGGTGGCCCTGGCCCGTCGGGCCGGGTTCGACAATCTGAACCTGGACCTCATTTTCGGCCTGCCGGGGCAGCCCCTGGTCCGCTGGCAGGAGGCCCTGGCCTGGGCCCTCCGGCTGGCGCCGGAACACCTTTCTTGCTATGCCCTGACCTTGGAGCACGGCACCCCGTTGCAGGTGTGGGTACGGCGGGGCCGGGTTCCCCCGGTGGACGACGACCTGGCCGCGGACATGTACCTGTGGGCCCTGGAGGCCCTGGAGCAGGCGGGGTATCGGCATTATGAAATTTCCAACTGGGCGCGTGGGGGCCATGCCTGCCGGCACAACTTGAAGTACTGGCGCTACGAGCCGTATTTGGGCCTGGGCGCGGGTGCGCATGGCTTCTGGCGGATTCCGGGACAGGGGGTGCGCCTGGCCAACGTGCTGGCGCCCCGGGTCTACATTGCCCGTTTGGGTCGGCAGCGTCCTCCGGCGGGAGAGGTTCAGGAGTTGGGCAGTCCCGCGGTGGTGAGCCGCCAGTACCTGACGCCGGACGACATGGCCCTGGAACTGGCCCTGATGGGCCTGCGTCTGACCCGGGAGGGCCTTCCCGACGGGCGTTTCCGGGAGGTGGTGGGGCGTTCGCTGGCGGACTTCTTCGCCGATGCCCTGCCCGAACTTCGCGACTTGGGCCTGGTAGACTGGGACGGCCGGCATTTGCGCCTTACCCGCCGCGGGCTTTTGCTGGCCAACCGGGTGTGGGTACGTTTGATGGAGGGGAGATGAGGGATGGGGCGTGCTTCGTGCCCCACGGTGGAGCCAGGGCGCTCCCGCCTTGAACTACAAAGGCATTACATTGCCGCCGCCGACGTATATCAACTGGCCGGTTACCCAGCGCGCCTGCTCCGAAGCCAGGAAGACGATGACGTCCGCCACATCTTCCGGCTGCCCCACCCGCCGCAGGGGGATTTCCGCGCTCAATTTCTCCTCCATCTCCGGTGGGATGTAGCCGGTTTGCACGGGCCCGGGCGCCACCACGTTGACGGTGATGCCCAACGGCCCCAACTCGATGGCGGCGGCGCGGCTGTAACTTTCCATCGCGTGCTTGCTCGCGCCGTAAGAGACCTCGCCGGGGAAGCCGGAGGCCCCATCGGTGCTTACGTTGACAATGCGGCCCCAGGTGGCGCCGCGGCGCACAAACCGGCGCGCATACTCGGCCATCATCAGGGCCACGGCCCGGCTGTTCACGGCAAAGTTGTGGTCGTGGCTCTCCGCGGAAACCGTCGAGACAAAGCGATTCATGACCGCCTCTGCGCCCGAGGGCACGAAGGTGTCCCCTTGCCACGCCGCGGCGTTGTTGACCAGGATATCCACCGGCCCGAAGACCGCTTCTACCTGGTCGAACAGCCGGGGAATGTTCTCGGGATTCGCAAGATCGGCTTCCCAGGCCGCGGCCTGCCCGCCCCTGCGACGAATCACGTCCAGCACCTCGTCCGCGGTTTTGCCCTGCTGGGCCTGGTAGAAAGCCGGTCCGGGACTGGGCGGCGGTTCCGTTCTTTTGGGGGTCTGGGGGAGACGGAAGAAGTGAAGGAACACGCGCGCGCCCTGGGCCGCGAAGGCCCTGGCCGTGGCCGCGCCGATGCCGTAGGGGTTGTTGGCGCCGGTAATCAGCACCACTTTGTCCGTCAGTCCAGGGTCGATCATGGTTTTCCCTCTCTCGATGGGGTGTTTCGCGCATCCTGCACTTTGGCTTTTTGCGGTGGGCGAAAACCCACCGATCTGAAGTTTGGCTTTTTGCGGCGGGCGAAGCCCGCCGCAAAAAACTAAACAATAATCTCGCAAAGAAATCCTTGCTTTGGGCGGTAAGTCATCCGCCTTATGGCCCAAAAGATAGGAGTATCGCTACGGTCTGTACCTTATTTTCGAAAAGGCCAAACTTGAGTGCGGTGGGCGAAAGCCCACCGCTATTGGCCTAAATCGAGTGATTATTTACTATTATCATTTTTTAACATATCAAATTCAAGGCCGTTTTCAACTTCTTCTGGAGAAAGGTGAATATCTATCATTGCTCCCACGGTGAGTTCCGGTGCCGAGGTGCTTGCAGGCGCACACGCGGATAGGAGGACCACCACCAGAGCACTCAAAATCTTTCTTATCATACCTTCCTCTCCACAAATTTTGCCGTCCAACAATGGCATTAGCACCGCGGCGTACTACCCTCCCCCTGGCGCACGACCTTCGCCCGAAATTCCGCCCACGTTCGCGCGCGGCGCGGCCGCGCATGATAGAGGCCGATAGGTTCAAATCTCAGGATTCGTTTCCGATTAATTATTACGATCTTTGTTGGACGGCGAACCCTCCACGATGAACCATCCCAGTTCGAACACCTCGGAAATTAAGTGAAGATCGATAGCCGTCGCTAAAAGAGCCACGGCGATTTTGGCCATTATAAAAGAGGCTGGGCTGGTGTCGAAGAGGGAAATCCCGGTCCCACCGGGCAGGGCGATGTTGGTGATGGAAACCCCTTCCGGCTTCCCAAAGAAAAGCCAGGAATGCAAGGGGAGAGCGAGAAAGCCCACAGCCAAATTGAACAACAAGCGGGCCGATAACTTGCCTTTTTGGAGGAAAGACGCGCTCGCGTTACCGATAAGATACAATCCCACGACGACAAAGGGCAAGGTCCCGCTAACGACCAGGAAGGGCGACGCGTTGCCAAAGAAATCCCTGCGTGGCAGGAGGTTCAGCAAGGCCAAAAGGGGCAACAAGCCCGCTTCCAGGAAAAGCATCCCACAACCACAACTGAGGCCCAAAGCCCACGCTTTCCCCCTGTTCGGCAATAAGCCTGGGTTTTGGGGTGCGGAGCGGTCGATGCCGCGCCGTTGCGCCTGTTTTGTGTAGAATTCACGGTTCCATGATCTCATCGTGGGACCTCGCCGTTGACTCCGGGGCTTGCGGAGTAAGAAAGGTAAGGCCCTCCATTAACTTCTCGGCAAACTCTTCAGGAAACCCGTGTCCTAACCCCGGCTCAACGATCAACTTACATTCCAATCCCTCCGCAAGGGCCTTGCGATAGAACTCCTTGATCCGTGGCAAGCCAAAATCTTTTTCCCCCGTAAACACATAGCCGCGAATCCCCTGTTTTCCCGCGGTCCTCATAGGCAATCTCGACACTTCATCTTCGCGAAAAGCAGGCGCCACGGCAAGAAATCCTACGGTCGGGATCTTCCCTTTGAGGGCTAACGAGATGGCCAAAGCGCCGCCCTGGGAAAAGCCGGCCAGGATCACTCGATTGGTATCGAAGACCAAGGTATCACAAATATGTTCATAGGCCACCCGCACCTCCCTCTCCGCTTTCTCTGAATCCTTCCAGGCGAAAGTCCCGGCATCGAAAACTTGTGACGATTGGGGCAAAGCAAGTAACCATCCCGCCTCTACCGCAGGCAACCAGTATACCGCTTCCTCCATGATCATGCTTCCAGCACCGTGAAGAGCCAAAAGCAATGGGGGAGGCTTTCGAGAGGTTTTGGGTTCGACGATGATCAATGCAGGCGCAGCACTTCGTTGTGCTTTTTCATAGCGATGTTCACACGCTGCCAGGATGTCCTGAAACTCCGGTCGCTCTCGGAGGGGCTTGAGGTCGGGGTCGCCGAGGAGCCGTCGGGTGGACCACCAATGCCCCTGTTGAAGGGCTTCTCGTAAGGTTTGAATCGCCTGATCGACCCGGCCTAAACGGCTTTGCAGGCAAACGATCCAGAAAAAGAGCCTGTCCGCGTACTCCGGAAATCGTTGCGCCGCTTCTTCGGACAGCACCAAGGCCTCTTGATAACGCTTCTGCGCATAGAGGGCAAAGAGCCGTTTTTGGAATCCTTGGAACGCCTTGCATCGCTCGAGCACGGCTGCGTCAGGCTTGAATATGGAAAGGTGCATGGCCATTTTCTCTCCAACAGCGTGTTTGCCGGGTATTGGGCCATTTATAAAAGACACGGAAATTCAGGGCTCGGCGTCCTGGGCCTCGATCCGGTGACGGTAACGGCGCACGAACCAATGGGCGAGCAAGGGGCGATATTCCCGCTGGATTGCTTTGGGCAGGGCGAAGAAATCGCCGAAAATGACCCCGTGACAGCGCTCGGCGCCGCAGTTGCAGGGGATGGGGGTTCCCCCGGTGAGGTTGATGTTGTAGTCGAAGGTGATTTCTTCCCCCCGGGGCGATGTCGCGGCGGGCCACGATGTAAATGTCGGAGCCCTCGTGCCATTCGTACGCGTTCGGATCACAACGGTGATTCACATAGCGGTCCGGGAACCCCCAAAGGAGCACCTTTCCATCGGGAAAACTGCAGTGCTCGATGCGTTCGCCGAGGTCTTCGCGCAGGGGCGCGTCCTCGGTGATTTCCCGCACGATATGAGGTAACGGGGAGGGGATTTGACGTTGATGAGCGAAACGAACGCGCGGCGTTGCTCCCGCTCCAATTCACCGACTTGTTATCGGGCAGTTGTGGTAGCATTCCGCTAAACGCTCAACTGGAGATCCATCCAATGGCCGACATCGCCATCGTAATGGCCATGCATATACCGACAAGAATGCCAACAGCCTTTACTTTGCTCAACGTCTGCAAGCCAAAGAATTCAAGGACGTTTTCCTTGAAGAAATACAGAAATAACAAGAAATGAATAATGATACGCCCGCCGGATCATATAGTATTCTGGCCCTCGGTTGCCGCCTTCAAGTTGGTCGGCTATTGCAATCACGGTAAACAGTGCCGAGCCATTGCGACAGATGCTGTCAATGTCATAGAACGAAAGCGAGCCACCAGCCCCATTTGGTGCCCATCCACATACCAACGCCAGACGCAATGGACAGGAGGGCTAAAAACGTCGCGCCAATGATGAGTAACACCGGCGAAATACCGATGACGCGCAAAGATTCCTCTATAGCTTCAAGATTTGCAAATACCAGAAACTGCGCGCCAAAGAGTAAGACGCCACCGACAAGGTGGAGGGCCGCAAGTATCGACACGCCGACAGGACGAGTTGTTGTCTTGCGATGCGGTTCGACGACTGGTTTGGTGGTGACGGAGGAGGGTGAATCGTACGGGTTTTCTGTCACGGTCACCTCCACTTGTACATGCAGGGCGATGAACGGTCTGCCCGATAACAATGGCCTCAGCGGCGCGGCGCCGCCGTCCATGGGCCTTTGTGGGCGCATGATTTTTCGCCGGAATGCCGCCCACGTTGGCGCGAGGCGTGGGCGCGTTTGCGGAACGCGGGGTTAGGCACCTCGCTCCTCTTTGAATCGTCTTACCCGCTCTCTTATTTCCGCCACAATATTCCGTAGCGATGCTCTGTCGCCCTCTCCTATATATTCACCAACGACATCCAATAACCTTTCCATATCGGGTTCATACTTGTACACCAGTGCCGCAATGTCATTCTCGTACAAACTCACCCGCCCAAAATCTCCTTGCCTATACAACGACGGCAGCGCATACATCTTGAGTAGCAACAATCCTTCCACCGTTCCCAAACTCACCTCTTGCTCCAAGAATTGCACGCGGGTAGCGTACTCCTCTTGCACCCGCCGGAACAAAGGGTTGTTGGTCAGCAAAAAATCAACTCGCACTCCTTCAAACTCCCCCCGTGCAAAGTAAACATCCCGCTCTACAATTTCAACCTCGGGCAATTTATCCAAATCTTTCACAGCCAACACCAGGTCCAAATCTTCCGTGTTGCGTCCTTCTACGTAATAAAGTAACGCTATACCCCCAACCAAAACATAATCTATTTCCCGCGCCGCTAACAGCGCGAACAAGCGTTTAACGGCTTCCACGGGCGAATGCCCCAAATTCATTGCCTTGTTTCTCCAATTCCGGGGATTAAAAAGAACAGCATTTTGAACAACATAACCAATGTCTTCAAGTGTTTTCAACATTGCTCAACCTTTCCCCAGGTTAGCGGGCAAAATAAGTGGGTAACGATGGCGTTAGTGGCGCGGCAGCGCCGTCCATGGGCCTTGGTGGGCGTATGATTTTTGGCCGAAATGCCGGGACGGTTGGCGCGCGGCGCAGCCGCGTCCGCGTTAGGCCAGGCCTTCCATGGGATACGGCCACAGCGTCAATTCCTCGATGAATCGGTAATCCCTCTGGTTCTTGCTTACCAATGGAATCCCTTTCGTTATCGCCGTGGCCGCGATCAACGCATCGGCTATCAATAACCCATGACTCAACCGATATCTCCGCAACAACTCAATCGCCTGTTCGGTGATCAGCACGCTTACCGGAATCACCTCGAACCGTTCTACAAAACGCTCTACCGCCCGCTGTTCTCGTTTGTTCCGACACCCTACCAGCAACTCCATGTAAGTGATGGCGCTGATGCCTATCTCCCTCTCAGATTCCCAAACCTGCAAATGCGCCACCGCCTCATCGATCCCGCGCGCCACATCAATCAGGATGTCCGTGTCCACCAACAGGTCTGCCATTGCTTTCTATCCACCCCACTCTTGCCGTCGAATCGTCCGCACCCATTGTTCGCTTTTTTCCATGTCCTTGCGCTCCCGCCACAAGCCTACAAACGTATAGGCCTGCAAAGGCCTACGTCGCCTTTGCCGTGGCGTCAAGCGGTAGCGTTGTTCCAGAAAAGCCATGAAGTCTAAAATCTGCCGTTGCGCCTCCGGGGGCAAGGCGCGAAACCGTTCCTCAAGTCGAACGTCTTGGGACATATTCTTCCCTCTCTGTACTCAACGCTCATGGTCACTGTCACCAAAAGTATAACACTTTCATCCGGTATGAATATCCGGCTCCAAACGCAAACGCCCTGGGCCCAACGATAGCGCCAGCGGCGCGGCGTCGCCGTCCAACCACCACAGCAGGCGACGCTACTTCGCCCGACCAACCCCCACGGCGAGCCCACGGCGAAGCCGTGTCCGCTGCACGCACGGTTGGGCGAAGCCGTTATTTTGCAACAACCTTTTCCATCGTATAGATTTGTGTTTCAAAGTTCGTCATTTCGATACGATATACAGAACCACCTATAACCCGCGTGATGCGTTCATCCTCCAAAACTGCACAAGCCTCTTCGTCAATACCTAACCCTCGCCGCACCTGGGCCTTGCTCATGACTTCCAGTACCTGAGGCAACGCGTTCCATTCGCTAAAATGCGCCCCTATCACCCACCCCTCAATCAGCCCTAACCCTTTTATGACCTCAATGGAGCCAC